>JAQTXL010000026.1 GCA_028688835.1 Candidatus Nanopelagicales bacterium
ATCGGCCACGGGCAGCAGGGCCACGCCCTTGCGTCGCGCACCGATCCAGGCGCCCACGGCGCCCAGCGCGATGGCGCCCCAGATGCCCAGGCCGCCGTCCCAGACGCGGATGGCGCCGGACAGGCCCGAGCCGCCGGGCCCGAAGTAGAGCTGGTGGTCGGTGATGACGTGGTAGAGCCGGCCGCCCACGATGCCGAAGGGCACCGCCCAGATCGCCAGGTCGGTGATGGTGCCCGGCTGGCCGCCGCGTGCCTCATAGCGCCGGTTGCCGATCCAGACCGCCAGGACGATCCCCAGGATGATCGCGAAGGCATAGGCCCGGATCGGCACGGGGCCCAGGTTCCACACCCCCTGCTCGGGGCTGGGGATCGACGCCAGCAGCGGGAGCACCGGCTACTTGGTCGCTGCGGCGACTGCGGCGTCGAGCTGGGCCTTGTCGGCCAGGGTCGCGTTGGGGACCTCGACGCCGTTGAGCTTGGCGTACGGCGTGCCCTGGGCACCCGAGCTGGCGAAGGCGACGGTGCTGTTCGCCGACCACGGCAGGTAGGTGCCGGCATCCATGCAGGCGGTGAACGTGTCGAGGGCGGCGCCCTCGATGCCCGAGTCCTTGGCGAAGGACACCAGCTGGTCGTTGGTGAAGCCCTTGCCCTCAGTCGCCGGCGGGTTGGCGTAGACCGCGCCGTGGTACTGCTCGGTCTTGCCCTGGTCGATGGCGCAGCCCCAGGCCGCGGTGGCGCGAGCCGAGGAGGCCGTGGTGCCGTTGGCCGTGAGGTCGGCCTTGAGGTTGTTGTCCAGGAACGTGGTCATGCGCCAGATGAGCTGGACCTTGCCCGCGGCAGCGAGCTCGCGGATGCCGGCGCCATTGGCCTTCTCCAGGGCCTCGCATGACGGGCACTGGAAGTCCTCCCAGATCTCCAGCACCGGCACCTTCGAGGTCCCGGTGCCCCACGGCACGCCGTAGGCGTAGGGGCTCGAGCTCGGGAAGGACGTGGACGGCAGCGCGGCGCTGGGATTGGCGGTCGGCGTGACGTCGGGCACCTTGGAGGCGTTCTTGGCGACGATCGAGATTGCGATGATGGCGATCACGACGATGACGACGGTGGCCGCACCCACGATGCGGATGATGCGCTCGCGTCGCTTGTCGCTGCCGACCGCGGCTGACCGCGCTGCTGCGGCCTTGGCTCGGCGGTCGTTTGCTGGATTGCTCATCTCGTGGGACTCCCTGGGTGGACGGTGCTGCAGTGGCACAACCGTACGTGACGTGCACCGGCTAGCGGCGCACCCCGGCGGACAATTCGCGCGCGAGCGCGCTGACGGCCGCGATGGCTGCCTGGTCATCGGTGGCGTCGAGCACGCAGCGCACGAAGGCAGAACCGACGATCACGCCGTCGGCATAGGCCGCGACCTCAGCCGCCTGCTCACGCGTCGAGACGCCCAGCCCCACCGCGATGGGCAGGCCGGTGGCCGCGCGGGTGCGGGCAACGAGCCCTTCAGCGCCGCTGCTCACCGAGGTGCGCATACCGGTGACGCCCATGGTCGAGGCTGCGTAGACGAACCCGGACGTGACCGCGACGATGGAGGCGATGCGCTCCTGTGTCGACGACGGCGCCACCAGGAAGATGCGGTCGACCCCATGGCGATCGCAGGCAGCGGCCCAGTCGCCCGACTCCTCGGGGGTCAGGTCGGGTGCGATCACGCCCGTGCCACCGGCTGCCTCCAGGCGCGCCGCGAACTCCTCGACGCCGTAGCGCTCGATGGGGTTCCAGTACGTCATCACCACGGCAGTCGCACCGGCCAGCGTGATCTGGCGCACGATGTCGAGGACGACGTCGGGGGTGGTGCCGGCATCGAGGGCCTGGTTGACGGCCTGCTGGATCACCGGGCCGTCCATGAGCGGATCGCTGTAGGGCAGGCCGACCTCGATGATGTCGACGCCGGCGTCGACCATCGCGGTGAACAGGCGCACGGACAGCTCCGGCGTGGGGAAGCCGGCGGGCAGGTAGCCGATGAGGGCGGCACGGTGCTCCTGCGCCGCCCTGGCGAACGCATCGGCGACACGGCGGCTCATCTGCCCTCCGTCAGCTCTGGCGCGAGCTCACTGCTCACCGTCGCACCCAGGTCGATGCCGAACCAGCGGGCTGCGGTGGCGACATCCTTGTCGCCGCGGCCCGAGAGGTTGACGATGATGACGGCGTCGGGACCGAGCTCGCGCCCCAGGCGCATGGCACCGGCCAGTCCGTGCGCTGTCTCGATGGCGGGGATGATGCCCTCGGTGCGCGACAGCAGCGCGAAGGCCTCCATCGCCTCCGCATCGGTGACCGACTCGTAGACCGCGCGTCCGGTGTCGTGCAGCCAGGCGTGCTCGGGGCCGACGCCCGGGTAGTCGAGCCCGGCGCTGATCGAGTGCGAGGGCAGGGTCTGGCCCCACTCGTCCTGCATGACGTAGGTGCGCGCACCGTGCAGCACGCCGGGCGACCCGCCCTCGAAGCGAGCCGAGTGGCGGCCGGTGGCGACCCCGTGGCCGCCAGCCTCGTAGCCGCGCAGCTGCACGGCCGGATCGTCGATGAACCCGCTGAACAGGCCCATCGCGTTCGAGCCGCCGCCGACGCAGGCTGCCACGGCATCGGGCAGGCGACCCTCGGCGGCCAGGATCTGCTCGCGGGCCTCGCGGCCGATGACGGAATGGAAGTAGCGCACCAGCTCGGGGAAGGGCGCCGGGCCGGTGACCGTGCCCAGCACGTAGTGCGTGCGGTCGACCGTCGTGACCCAGTCGCGCATGGCCTCGTTGATCGCGTCCTTGAGTGTCTGGCTGCCGGCGGTGACCGGCACGACCTCGGCTCCCAGCAGCTTCATGCGCGCCACATTGAGCGCCTGGCGCCGCGTGTCCTCGTGGCCCATGTAGACCGTGCACTCGAGGCCGAAGAGCGCCGCGGCGGTCGCTGTTGCGACACCGTGCTGCCCGGCTCCGGTCTCGGCGATCACGCGCTGCTTGCCCATGCGGCGCGTCAGCAGCGCCTGCCCGAGCACGTTGTTGATCTTGTGCGAGCCCGTGTGGTTGAGGTCCTCGCGCTTGAGGTAGACCCGGGCGCCGCCGCAGTGCTCGCTGAACCGGCGCGCGTAGGTGAGCGGGTTGGGGCGGCCGGTGTAGTTGTGCTCGAGGTCGCGCAGCTCGGCGATGAACGCGTCATCGATGATCGATGCGCGGAAGGCGGCATCGAGCTCGTCGAGGGCGGCGGTCAGGGCCTCCGGGACGAAGCGGCCGCCATAGGGGCCGTAGTGACCGGTGCTCATGCCTGGGCTCCTGCCTCGATGAGTGCGCGCGCGGCGGCCTGCGGGTCGGCCCCGGTGACCAGTGCCTCGCCGACGAGCACGGCGTCGGCGCCTGCGCGGCCGTAGGCGATGACGTCATCGGGCGAGCGCACGCCGGACTCGGCGATGCGCACGCAGGACTCGGGGATCAAGGGCGCCACGCGGGCGAACACGTCGCGATCGACCTCGAGGGTCTTCAGGTTGCGAGCGTTGACGCCGATGACCGTGGCCTGGGCGGCGAGGGCACGCTCGATCTCTGCCTCGTCATGCACCTCGACCAGGGCGGTCATCCCGAGCTCTGCGGCCAGGGCCAGGAAGTCGAGCAGCATCGGCTGGTCGAGGGCGGCCACGATGAGCAGCACGATGTCGGCACCGTGGGCGCGGGCCTCCCAGAACTGGTACTCCTCGACCATGAAGTCCTTGCGCAGCACGGGCACCGCCACGGCTGCACGCACGGCGTCGAGGTCGGCCAGGCTGCCGCCGAACCGACGTCGCTCAGTGAGCACGGAGATCGCGGCGGCGCCTCCGGCCGCATAGGAGGCCGCCAGCAGGGCGGGATCCGGGATGTCGGCGAGGGCGCCCTTGCTGGGGCTGGATCGCTTGACCTCGGCGATGAGCTGCACTCCCCCGCCGGCCAGGGCGGGGATCACCGGAAGTGCGGGTGCCGCTGCAAGGGCCGCTGCCCGGACCGCGGATGCACTGACCCGGTGACTGCGCTCGTGGGTGTCCTCGCGCACTCCAACGATGATGTCGTCCAGCACGCTCACGGTCGCAAGCCTATTGGCCGCCGGCGCGCACGCCGCACGAGCCTTCGCGCTACGAGAGCCCTGCTCCGAGGTACGGCACGAAGTTGCGCACGACGCCGAAGGCGAGCAGTGCGACGAGGCCCGAGATGAGCATCACGTTGCGCGCTCGGAACTGCCGATGGGTCACTGCCGGGGCGCTGCCGCGGATGGCCCTGGCAAGCCACACCGCCCAGAGCGCGAGGGCGGCACCGATGAACACGAGGATGAGCGCGTTGTGGTCCAGGGCTGCGCTGACATCACCGTGCAGCAGGCTGTGCATCGCCCGCATGCCGCCGCAGCCTGGACAGTCGACCCCGAAGATCGCGCGGGACGGGCAGACCGGGTAGTGGCCGGGCTCGCTTGGGTCGACGGCCGCGAGGTACGCGCAGGCCCCGACCGCAAGGGCTGCCACGCCCAGGGGCGCCACCAGGCGCCGCCCCAGCGGCCGCTCGTCACGTCGCGCCGGGACGACGATGCGGTCGGAATCCATGGGCTCAGGGTATGTCGGCGTCCGGCGCAGCGGCGCGTGACGGGATGAACACGGTGAAGCAGGCGCCGCCCTCGGGGGCGCCGGTGACGCGCGCGGCGCCGCCCAGCCCCTTGGCCAGGCGCCCGACGAGCGCCAGCCCCAGGCCCGTGCCCACCGGGCGCACGCCGCGGTAGCGCTCGTAGAGCGCTCCGGGCTCGAAGGCGATGGCCATGTCGTCGTCGGTCAGGCCGGGACCGGAGTCGCGCACCTCCACCTCGATCCCGCCGATGACCGGGCGGATGGCGATCACCACGACCGAGCCCGAGGGCGAGACGCGCAGGGCGTTCTCGGCGAGGTTGTCGATGACCTGTCGCAGGCGCATCGGGTCCGTGGAGATGACCAGCGGCTGGCTCGGCAGCTCGGTGCCGAAGCCGACCTCCTCGCGCTCACAGCGTGTGCGCCAGACCTCGGCGACGTCGGCCCCCAGCTCCTGCAGGTCGACCTCCGCCGGGTTCACATGGAAGTTGACGGCACCCAGCCGGGCCAGGTCGAGCAGGTCGGTCACGAGGCGGTCGAGCCGCTGGGCCTCGCCGGCGACGATCGCCCCCGTGCGGGCGACATCGCCGGGTTCGATGACGTCGTCGGCCAGCGCCTCGGCGTAGCCCTTGACGGCGGTCAGCGGCGTGCGCAGCTCATGCGAGACCGAGAGCAGGAACTCGCGCTGCCGTCGTTCGGAGACGTCGAGGGCCGCGCTGAGGGAGTTCAGGGCGATCGCGATCTCCGCGACCTCACTGGGGCCCTCGGGCACCAGCTGCACCTCGCGCGAGCCGCCCTGCATCTCATAGGCCGCATCGCGCGCGGCCCGAAGCGGACGCACCATGCGACGCGCGACGAAGAAGCCGATCGGGATGGCGATGAGCAGCCCGATGACCAGGGCGAGCGCGAATCGCAGGAGCCCGGTCTGCGCCGAGCCACCGGCGACCGTGACCGGCTGCTGCAGGATCACCGCTCCGCCGCCGGCGAGCGAGCGCCCCTCGATGAGCACGGGGCCGTCGTCATTGGTGCCCTCGATGGAGATCGTGCCGTGCGTGAAGAGCTCCTGCATCTCCTCGGCCGGCACGCCGGGCACTGCGGTCGTCGGCGCCAGGACGAGATATCCCTGCACCTGCTCGGTGCGCAGGGTGGCCGAGAGCGGCGGCGGGAGCAGCTCGTCACGGCGGCCATCGCCCGCACCGCGATCGACTGCGGCGGCGGTGAGGTCGGCGAGATGCGCAAGGGTGGCGCGCGACTGCGAGACCTCGGCCGAGCGGATGAGCGGGTAGGAGATCAGCCCCGCGACCAGCACCACGATGGCCGCCACGAAGCTGGTGAGCAGCACCGTGCGCGTGACCAGGCTGGTGCGATGCTCCTGCGTGTGGTCGGTCACGAATTCGCCTCGGCGGCGTAGCCGACGCCGCGCACGGTGCGGATGATGTCGAAGCCGCCGAGCTTGGCGCGCACCTGCGCCACGTGCACATCGACCGTGCGCGTGCCGACCACGGCCGCGTAGCCCCACACCTCACTCAGGAGCTGATCGCGGCTGAACACGCGGCCCGGACTGTCCATCAGGTGGGCCAGCAGGTCGAACTCGGTCGCGGTGAGCAGGACGGTCGTGCCGCCTGCGGACACGCGACGCGTGACCGGGTCGAGCTCGATGTCGCCTACACGCACAGGACCGGCGGATGCCGCCGCGTGCTGGGCCCTGCGGACGACGGACTTCACGCGCGCGACGACCTCGCGCGGGCTGAACGGCTTGGTGATGTAGTCATCGGCGCCGAGCTCGAGCCCGAGGATGCGATCGACCTCGTCGTCGCGGGCGGTGCAGAACAGGACCGGAGTCCAGTCGCCGTCGGCGCGCAGCTGCCGGCAGACCTCGGTGCCGTCCATGCCCGGCAGGCCCACATCGAGGACGATCGCCACCGGGTGCAGGGTGCGGGCGTAGGACAGGCCGTCGGGGCCGGTGGTCGCCACGTGCACGCCGTAGCCCTCGCGCGTCAGGTACATGCGCAGCAGGTCGGAGATGGGTCGCTCGTCCTCGACGACGAGCACGAGTCCCTTGACGCTCTGGCTGTCGCTCATCTGCCTAGCGTCCCAGATGCGCGCGGCAGTGCACACCGGCAACGGTCGGCGGACGGTTATTTCTCGATCAGGGTTGCGTAAGGACGCGACTACGCGTGCTGCTGCTGTCCGAGCCCCATCATCTGCATGACCTTGCCTGCGATGCCGCCGATGACCACCAGTGCCGCGCCGATCCAGAAGACGACCCAGTTGCCCGAGGTGACGCCGAGCGTGCCGACCACGAAGGCGATCATGATGATGATGACGGCTGTCCAGGCTGCTGGGGTGTTGCCGTGACCATGGGCTGCGGGGGCGGTGGCTTCAGTCATGGCGCTATCTAAGCAGGTGCGGGCCCCGGATCGGGATCTGGAGCGGCGGTCGGGTCGTCGCCGGCGTCCAGGACCTCCCAGGGCGACCGGGACTGCGCCCGGGATGTGCCCTGGCGCTCGTACCTGGACCCCATCGACGGCCATCGCCTGCTGCTGACCGCGCACACGATGCCCGACACGATCACGATGAGCGCGAACACCGCCGCGAGCACCCACCAGGGCCGCACCTGGAGGTCGATGAGCGTCTCGGCACCGGCATCGACGCGGCGGTTGATGCCGAATCCGACGATCGCGACCGCCAGCAGCAGCCCGATCAGCGCGAGCAGCACGCCGAGCGCCTGCCGGACCCAGCCCCGGACCGCGAGCACGGCCAGGGCCCCGGCGATGACCACGACGGCCAGTGGCGATGCCTGGGGCACCACCTCGGACCCGGTGGCCGTGAAGGTGCGCGTGCTGACGCCGGAGAGGACGTCGACGGTGGCACTGACCCACTGCAGCGCGCACACGAGCAGCACCCCGGCGCCGCCGACGAGCAGCAGCGCGATGGTGGTGCGACGTGAGGTCACGCGTCCGCCGAGGCCAGCGTGGCCGCGATCGCGACGGCGCGCAGCACTGCCGCGGCCTTGTTGCGGCATTCGGCGTCCTCGAGCTCGGGGACCGAGTCGGCGACGAGGCCGGCACCGGCCTGCACATAGGCGACGCCGTCCTTGACGACTGCGGTGCGGATCGCGATGGCGGTGTCGATGTTGCCGGCGAAGTCGAAGTACCCGACGCACCCGCCGTAGATGCCCCGGCGCACCGGCTCGAGCTCGTCGATGATCTCCATGGCTCGCGGCTTGGGCGCCCCACTGAGGGTCCCGGCCGGGAAGGTCGCGGCCAGGGCGTCGTAGGCCGTGCGTCCCTCGGCGAGCGTCGACGTGACGGTCGAGACCAGGTGCATCACATGGGAGTAGCGCTCGACCTGCATGAACTCGACCACCTGCACCGAGCCGGCCGCACTCACGCGCCCGAGGTCATTGCGGGCCAGGTCGACGAGCATCAGGTGCTCGGCGCGCTCCTTCTCGTCCGCGAGCATCTCCTCGGCAAGGGCCGCGTCCTCCTCGACGCTCTCGCCGCGCCGGCGCGTGCCGGCGATCGGATGCACCACGCAGTGCCCCTGCTGCACGGTCACGAGCGCCTCGGGCGAGGAGCCGACGATCTCGAACGAGGTCCGCTCACTGAGGCCGTCGCCGTCGAGCTCGGGCACGCGCACCAGGTACATGTACGGGCTCGGGTTCGTGGTGCGCAGGATGCGGTAGACGTCGAGCGCTGGCGCCGGGCACGGAGTCGAGAACCGCTGCGAGAGCACGATCTGGAAGGCGTCGCCGGCCCGGATGTACTCGCGCGCCCGGTCGACATCGGCGATGTAGACCCCCTGGTCGGTGCGCGAGGCCACATCGGGCTGGGCCAACGGGTCGAAGGTCGACGGCGCCGGCACCTGCCCGGACGACAGGTCGGCCTGCATCGCGTCGAGCCGGCGGACTGCATCGGCCCAGGCCTCGTCGACCCGCTCGCCGGTGGCGTCGTAGTTGATCGCATTGGCGATGAGCAGCACGGACCCCTCAGCGTGGTCGAGCACCGCGAGGTCGGTGGCCAGGAGGAAGGCCATGTCGGGCACGCCGATCTCGTCGGGGTTGGCATCGGGCAGCCGCTCCCAGTGGCGCACCATGTCATAGGAGACGTAGCCGACCATGCCGCCCGTGAGCGGCGGAAGTCCGGGAAGCGGGTCGCTCTGCAGCAGGGCGACCGTCTCGCGCAGCACCTCGACGGCCGAGCCCTCGCGGGGCACGCCCTGGGGCACGCGGCCGACCCAGCGCGCGACGCCATGGTCGTCGGTCAGCATGGCCGCCGACCGGACGCCGACGAACGAGTAGCGCGACCACTGCCTGCCCTGCTCGGCCGACTCCAGCAGGAAGGTGCCGGCGCGATCGCCGCACAGCGACTGGAAGAGCCCCACGGCCGTCACGCCATCGGCCAGGAGCCGGCGCACGACAGGGATCACGCGCCGATCTCGGGCGAGCGTGCGGAAGGCCTCCAGGTCAGGGGCCACCTGGCCCGTGCGCGAGCCCAGGAACGCGCTCATCGGTCGACCTCGCAGCTCACGGCGTCGAAGCAGGAATGTGCGCCCGTGTGGCACGCCGGACCGGTCTGCTCGACCTGCAGCAGGAGCGTGTCGCCATCGCAGTCGGCAGCAACGGCGACCACGCGCTGGCGGTTTCCTGAGGTCTCGCCCTTGACCCACAGCTGGCCGCGGCTGCGCGAGAAGTACGTGGCATCGCCGGTGTCGAGGGTGAGCTCGAGGGACTCGCGGCTCATCCAGGCCAGCATCAGCACCTCTCCTGTGCCGACCTGCTGGGCGATCGCAGGGACGAGGCCGTCGGCATTGAACTGCACGGCGGCGAGGAGCGCATCGCGTGAGGGCATGGGGACATTGTGCCGGTGCAGCATGATGGAGGCATGAGCACCTCATCCCTCGTCCATGTCGAGCGCGACAACCTCGCCGATCTCCTTGCCGCTGCAGGCCCCGACGCACCCACGCTGTGCGAGGGGTGGACGACGCGCGACCTGGCTGCGCATCTCGTGATCCGCGAGGGACGTCCCGATGCCGCAGCCGGGATCGTCATCGGCCCCCTGGCCGGCTGGACCGGCAAGGTCCAGGCCAAGGCGGCGGAGCGCCCATATGCCGAGCTCGTCGAGGCCTTCCGCCAGGGACCGCCGAAGTGGTCGCCGTTCTCGATCCCCGCAGTCGACGCCGCTGCGAACATCATCGAGTTCGTCGTGCACGGTGAGGACGTGCGCCGGGCGGCACCTCAGTGGACGCCGCGCATGGTCGACGCCGAGCTCAATGCCCTGCTCTACGCACGCGCGACGAAGATGGGCCGGCTGGCACTGCGCAAGGTCCCGCTCGGCGTGGCCGTGCAGCGCACCGATGAGGCTGCCGAGGCCTATGCCGTCAAGACCGGCACGCCCATCGTGACGATCGCCGGAGCCCCGATCGACCTGGTGCTGCGCATGTTCGGTCGCACCGCCGCCTCGGTCGAGGTGCTCGGCGACGCTGATGCTGTCGCCGCCTTCAACGCCGCACGCATCAGCATGTAGCCAGCGCGTCGCCGCGGCTCAGCGAACGGGGAACTCAGCCTCGGCGAGCGCTCGCTTGACCTCGTCGATGCGCAGCTGGCCGAAGTGGAACACGCTGGCCGCGAGCACGGCGTCAGCGCCGGCGACGACGGCCGGCACGAAGTCCTCGATGCTGCCTGCTCCACCACTGGCGATCAGCGGCACGGTCACCTCGCGCCTGACCATCTCGATGAGTGCGAGGTCGTAGCCGTGCTTGGTGCCGTCGGCGTCCATCGAGTTCAGCAGGATCTCACCCGCGCCGCGCCGGGTTCCCTCGATGCACCAGGCCACCGCGTCGATGCCCGTGCTGCGGCGGCCGCCGTGCGTGGTCACCTCGAACCCGCTGTCGGTGGTGATGCCTTCGGGGCACCGGCGCGCATCGACGCTGAGCACGACGCACTGGGCGCCGAACCGCTCGGCGGCATCGCTCAGCAGGTCGGGATCGGCGATGGCGGAGGTGTTCAGGCTGACCTTGTCGGCACCGGCCCGCAGCAGGCGGTCGAAGTCGTCGACCGCGCGCACGCCGCCGCCGACGGTGAGCGGGATGAAGACCGACTCCGCTGTGCGGCGCACGACGTCGTACATGGTCGAGCGATCCGAGCTCGATGCCGTGATGTCGAGGAAGATGAGCTCGTCGGCGCCCTCACGGTTGTAGCGCGCCGCGAGCTCGACCGGATCGCCGGCATCGCGGAGGTCCAGGAAGTTGACGCCCTTGACCACGCGGCCCTCGTCGACATCGAGGCACGGGATGACCCGGATGGAGACGGTCACGGCTGAGGAGGACCCCAGGTGTAGGGATCGAAGCGCGACTGCGCTGCCGCAAGCGCCTCGGGCAGCGTGAAGGCCTGGTCGTACAGCGCACGGCCGATGATGGCGCCCTCGATGCCCTCGGGCACGAGCTCGGCGAGCTTGTGGAGATCCTCGAGATGGGCGATGCCACCGGAGGCGATCACCGGCCGGTTCGTGGCCTTGATGACCTCCTTGAGCAGGTGCAGGTTCGGGCCGTGCATCATGCCGTCCTTGGCCACGTCGGTGACGACGTAGCGATGGCAGCCGGCCGCGTCGAGGCGCCCGAGCGTCTCCCAGAGGTCGCCGCCCTCCTGCGTCCAGCCGCGTGCCGCGAGGGTGTGCCCCCGGACATCGAGGCCCACGGCGATCTGCTCGCCGTGCTCGCGGATGACCTTCTCGGTCCACTCCGGGTCCTCCAGGGCGGCGGTGCCCAGGTTCACGCGGGTGCAGCCAGTGGCGAGGGCGGCCTTGAGCGACTCGTCGTCGCGGATGCCGCCGGAGAGCTCGACCTTCACGCTGTGGCGCACGTCGGCGACCACGTGCTTGAGCAGCGCGGCGTTGGATCCGCGGCCGAAGGCGGCATCGAGGTCGACGAGGTGGATCCACTCGGCGCCCTGGTTGACCCAGTCGCGCGCGGCATCGATCGGTGAGCCGTAGTCCTGCTCGGTACCGGCCTTGCCCTGGGTCAGGCGCACGGCCTTGCCCTCGGCGACATCGACAGCGGGCAGCAGGATCAGCGGGGCATGTGCAGACACAGCCGCCACCTTATTGGACTCGTGCACGGCGTCAGGCGACGGTCGACGCCTACGCCAGTGACCTGACCCAGTTCTCGAGCAGGTGCAGTCCGGCATCGCCTGACTTCTCGGGGTGGAACTGGGTGGCCACGAGCGGGCCGTTCTCGACCGCCGCCACGAAGTCCTCGCCATGATGGCTCCAGGTCACCTGCGGGGCAGTGCGCCGGGGGTCGGTGACCACGAAGTCCCAGGTGCGCACGGCGTAGGAGTGCACGAAGTAGAAGCGCTCGCCCAGCACGCCGTCGAAGAGCACGGAGTCATGGGCGACGGACACGGTGTTCCACCCCATGTGCGGCAGCACCGGCGCCTGCAGCTGCTCGACGACACCGGGCCACTCCCCCAGCCCCTCGGTCTCGATGCCGTGCTCGTCGCCGCGGTCGAACAGGACCTGCATGCCGACGCAGATGCCCATGACGGGTCGCCCGCCGGCCAGGCGGCGGTCGACGAGCCGCTCGCCGCGCACCTGCCGGATGCCCTCCATGCAGGCCGCGTAGGCCCCGACGCCCGGGACCAGGAGGCCATCGGCCGCCATGCCCGCGTCGTAGTCGGCGCTGACCGTCACCTGGGCGCCCACGCGCTCGAGCGCACGATGTGCGGAGCGGAGGTTGCCCGAGCCGTAGTCGAGGATGTGGACCGTTGGTGCGTTCACGATGCGGTGAGGGTTCCCTTGGTCGATGGCACCCCGACGACGCGGGGATCAGGGGTGACGGCATCGCGCAGCGCGCGCGCAACGGCCTTGAACTGCGCCTCGACCATGTGGTGCGCATTGCGTCCGCTCAGCACCCGCACGTGCAGGGTGATCTGGGAGGTCGCGACGAGCGACTCCCAGATGTGCCGGGTGAGCGAGGTGTCGTAGGTGCCGATGAGCTCGACGAGCTCGGGCTCCTCGTGCACGAGGTACGGCCGGCCGGAGAGGTCGACGACCGCCTGCACGAGCGTCTCGTCGAGGGGCACGGCGGCATCGCCGAACCTGCGGAGCCCGGCGCGATCGCCGAGGGCCTCGTTGATCGCCTGCCCGACGGCCAGCGCGGTGTCCTCGACCGTGTGGTGCGCATCGATGTGCAGGTCGCCCCGGGTCTGGACCACGAGGTCGATCAGCCCGTGCTTGGACAGCTGCGACAGCATGTGGTCGTAGAACGGGACGCCCGTGTCGATGGTGTGCGCACCCGTGCCGTCGAGGTCGAGCTCGACCAGCACCGAGCTCTCCTTGGTGGTGCGCTCCACGCGTGCGGTCCGGCTCATGGGGCCGCCTCCTGTTCGGTACCGGGCGCCTGCTCGAGCGCCAGCCTGAACCTATCGTTCTCCAGCGGGGTGCCGATGCTGACCCGCAGCCACCCCTGCGGCCCGGTCTGGCGGATGAGCACCCCGTGGTCGAGCAGCGACTGCCACACCGCATCGCGGTCGTGGAACCTGCCGAAGAGGATGAAGTTCGCATCGCTGGGCGCCACGGTGAACCCGCGCGCGGCGAGCCAGTCGGCCAGGGCATCGCGCTCGTCGCGCAGGGTGCGGACCTGCTGCTGGAGCACCTCGGAGTGGCGCAGCGCCGTGACCGCGACTGCCTGCGTCACTGCCGACAGGTGGTACGGCAGGCGGACGATGCGCAGCGCGTCGACCAGTGCGGCATCGGCGACGGCGTAGCCCACGCGGGCGCCGGCAAGCCCGAAGGCCTTGCTCATCGTGCGCGTCACCACGAGGTTCGGGTAGCGGTCGAGGAGCTCGAGCGCGCTCGGCGTGCCGGAGCGCCGGAACTCCGCATAGGCCTCGTCGACCACCAGCACTGCCCCGTGCGCCAGTGCGGCGTCGAGGATCGGCGTGAGGTCCTCGGTCGGCAGCGCCGTGCCCGTCGGGTTGTTCGGGGAGGTGAGCAGGACGATCGACGGGCGCTGCTCGTCGATCGCGAGGATCGCGCGCCTGACATCGATGCGGAAGTCCGCAGTGCGCGGGAAGGTGAGGTAGCGCGTGAACGTGTCTCGCGCGTACTCGGGGTACATGGAGTAGGTCGGGTCGAAGCTCACGGCGGTGCGCTCTGGCCCCCCGAAGGCCAGGAACAGCTGGTGCATGACCTCATTGGAGCCGTTGGCGGGCCAGACCTGGGCACCAGTGACCGACACCTGCGACTCGCGCCCGAGGTAGGCCGCCAGCTCAGCGCGCAGCTCAGTGGCCTCGCGGTCGGGATAGCGGTTGAGCTCGGGCGCGATGGCGGCAACCGCCTGGCCCATGGCAGCGGCCAGCTCGGGAGGCAGCGGGAACGGGTTCTCGTTGACATTGAGCCGCACCGGCACGTCGAGCTGCGGGGCGCCGTAGGGCACCTGGCCCGCGAGATCGTCGCGCAGGGGCGGGGTGAACGCGCTCACGACTGCTCGAGCTCAGGGAAGCGCAGCCGGATTGCCGCACCATGCCCGGGCAAGTCCTCGGCCTGTGCCAGTGCGATCACGTGCGGGGCGACCTCGCGAAGCGCGTGCTCGTCGTACTCGATGACATGGATCCCGCGCAGGAAGGACTGCACGGAGAGCCCCGACGAGTGACGCGCAGCACCCGCAGTGGGCAGCACATGGTTGGAGCCTGCCGCGTAGTCGCCGAGCGTCACCGGCGCCCATGGCCCGACGAAGATGGCCCCGGCATTGCGCACGCGCATGGCCCACTCGCGCGCGTCGACGGTCTGGATCTCCAGGTGCTCGGCCGCATAGCGATCGACGAGCATGAGGCCCGCCTCGAGATCGTCGACGAGCACGATCGCGCTCTGGTTGCCGGCCAGGGCCTGGGTGATGCGCTCCGTGTGCTTGGTCAGCGGCACCTGCCGCACGACCTCGGCCTCCACAGCGGCCGCCAGTGCCTGGGACGGCGTCACGAGCACGGCCGCGGCCATGGGGTCGTGCTCGGCCTGGCTGATGAGGTCAGCGGCGAGGTGCACCGGGTCGGCGGAGTCGTCGGCGAGGATCGCGACCTCGGTCGGACCGGCCTCGCTGTCGATGCCGATGACGCCCTGGAGCGCTCGCTTGGCCGCGGTGACGTAGATGTTGCCCGGGCCGGTCACGAGATCGACCGGCTCGCAGCGCTGGCCGTCGGGCAGGTCGACGCCGTAGGCCAGCATGGCGATGGCCTGGGCCCCGCCCACGGCGTACACCTCGTCAATGCCCAGGAGCGAGCAGGCCGCCAGCACCGTCGGGTGCGGCCAGCCGCCGTGGTCGACCTGCGGGGGCGAGACCACCACCAGGGACTCCACCCCGGCCACCTGGGCCGGGACGACGTTCATCACGACGCTGCTCGGGTACACCGCGCGCCCACCGGGCACGTAGAGGCCGACCCGGGACACCGGGAGCCACCGCTCGGTGACCGTGCCCCCTGGCGTGACGACCGTGCTGACATCGACGCGTCGCTGGTCCTCGTGCACGATGCGTGCTCGTCGGATCGCCTCGAGCAGCGCCGCGCGCACGGTCGGGTCCAGGCCCGCCTCGGCCTCGGCGAGCAGGGCGCTGGGCACGCGAAGGCTCGGCGGTGCGACACCATCGAGCTTCACCGACCAGGCCGCGATGCCGCCGGCGCCCCGCTCGCGCACATCGGCGAGGATCGGGCGGATGTGCTCGGTGGCGTCGGCGACGTCCATCACCGCCCGTGGCAGCGTCGTGCGCGGGTCGACGTCGGTGCCACGCAGGTCGATGAGCCGGATCACGCGCTGAGTTTACGCGCACTCGCTGATCGGGCCCTGAGCCCGCTCAGCCAGTCCTCGAGGGCGAGCACGGTGACCACCAGCGCTGCGGCGATCGGCCAGACCAGCAGCACTGCCGGCATGTGGAGCACGAGGGGGGCCTGCGCTGCATCCTGCTGGGTGCCGGCGAGCCCGTCGATGTCGACCGAGCCCAGGGTGCGCCCGACCCACCACATGGTCGCGGTGCCCACGGCGCTGCTCGCCAGGGCCGCCATGAGCACCTGCAGCAGGTGCTCGCGGCGCATGCGCGCCAGCCCGATCGTGATGAGCACCCCTGCCACGAACGCCAGCGCGGTGAAGGCGACGTCGGAGGCCAGCAGCCCCTTGCCGCGGAAGTCGGCCAGGCCGCCGGCATCACCCGTGATGTCGACCCGCGGAGCCAGGCGCCACCAGAGCACGCCGAGGCCGGCTCCCACGAACGCCCCGAAGATCAGGCCCATGCCGAGCACGGCCGAGACACGCCTGGTGGTCGACATCAGCTCAGGCAGTTCGGGCCGAGCAGCGCCTTGAGGTCGCCATAGAGCGCGGGACTCGGGGTGACCCGCAGACGGTCATCGAGCCGCAGCACGGTGGTGCGGGCGCCGCCGGTGAGGTGCAGGTGGACCTCGGTCGTGCCCGGATGCACCGCGAGCACCTCCTTGAGCCGCTCGACCAGCGGCGGGATGCAGCGCTGGGCCTGCATGCTCAGGCGCACCGGACCGGAGTCGGCCTCGCTGACGTCGGGTGCGGTGATCTCCATGGCCACCGCGCGCAGGCCGTCGTCATCGCTGCGATCGACGCGCGCGCGCACGATGATCACCGTGTCCTCGACGAGCAGGGTGCTCACCGCCTGGTAGGCCTGCGGGAACACCATGACCTCGAGCTGGCCCTCGAGATCCTCGACCGTCACGATCGCCCATGACGAGCCCTGCTTGGTGGTCTTGCGCTGCACCGCTGTGACGAGACCGCCGATGGTGACGACGGTGCCGTCGAGCCGCTCGTCGAGCAGGAGCGAGGCGATGCTGCGATCGGTGAGCTGGGCGAGCACGCGCTCGGTGCCGTGGAGCGGGTGATCGCTGACGTACAGGCCCAGCATCTCGCGCTCGTGCGCGAGCAGCACGCGCTTCTCCCACTCGCCGATCGCGATGTCGGGCGGCGTGACGAGCGTGTTGTCATCGGATGCGTCGAGCCCGCCGAAGAGGTCGAACTGGCCGATCGCCTCGGCGCGCTTGATGTCGACCGCCGAGTCGACCACGTGCTCGTGCACGGAGTAGAGGCCCTTGCGGGTGTGCCCGAGCGAGTCGAAGGCTCCCGCCTTGATGAGCGACTCGATCACTCGCTTGTTGCACACCGTGGCGTCGACCTGCGCGATGAAGTCGTGGAAGTCGGCGAACCGGCCCACGGTGCGCCGAGTGGCGATGATGGAGTCGACGACGTTGCCTCCGACGTTGCGGATCGCCGACAGGCCGAAGCGGATGTCGGTGCCGCGCGGTGTGAAGTCGAAGTCGGAGTCATTGACGTCAGGGGGCAGCACCTTGATGCCCATGCGCCGGCACTCGTTGAGGTAGACGGCCGAGCGGTCCTTGTCGTCCTTGACGCTCGTCAGCAGCGCGGCCATGTACTCCGCGGGGAAGTTCGCCTTGAGGTAGGCCGTCCAGAAGGACACGAGGCCGTATCCGGCGGTGTGCGCCTTGTTGAAGGCGTAGTCGGAGAAGGGGACGAGGATGTCCCACAGCCGGTTGATGGCCACATCGCCGAAGCCGTTGGCGCGCATGCCCTCGCTGAAGGGCACGAACTCCTGCTCGAGGATCTCCTTCTTCTTCTTGCCCATCGCGCGGCGCAGGAGGTCGGCCTTGCCCAGTGAGTAGCCCGCGAGCTTCTGCGCGATGGCCATGACCTGCTCCTGGTACACGATCAGGCCGTACGTGTCGCCCAGGATCTCCGCGAGCGGCTCCTCGAGCTCAGGGTGGATGGGCACCACGGGCTTGCGGCCGTTCTTGCGATCGGCATAGTCGTTGTGCGCGTTGGCGCCCATCGGCCCGGGCCGGTAGAGCGCCAGGACGGCGGAGATGTCCTCGAAGTTGTCGGGCTGCATCGAGCGCAGCAGGGCGCGCATGGGTCCACCGTCGAGCTGGAAGACGCCGAGCGTGTCGCCGCGCGACAGGAGCTCGTAGGCGGGCCCGTCCTCGAGCGCCAGCTCCTCGAGCACCACGGTCTGCCCGCGGTTGGCCGCGATGTTGGCGAGGCAGTCGTCGAGCACGGTGAGGTTGCGCAGGCCCAGGAAGTCCATCTTCAGCAGCCCCAGCGCCTCGCAGGCGCCCATGTCGAACTGCGTGATGATCGAGCCGTCCTGCTCGCGGCGCCACAGCGGCACGACGTCGAGCAGCGGCTCTCGGCACAGGATGACGCCGGCGGCGTGCACGCCCGGCTGGCGCTTGAGGCCCTCGAGCCCCTTGGCCGTCTCGACCACGCGCGCGGCGTCGACATCGGCCTCGACGAGGGCGCGGAACTCGGCGGCCTCGGCATAGCGGTCGTTCTTGGGGTCGAACATGCCGGCGATGGAGATGTCCTTGCCCATGACTGCGGGCGGCATGGCCTTGGTGATGCGATCGCCGACGGCGTACGGGAACCCGAGCACGCGGGCACTGTCCTTGATCGCCGCCTTGGCCTTGATCGAGCCGTAGGTGATGATCTGGGCGACGTGCGTCTCCCCGTAGCGTGCCGTCGCGTAGCGGATCATGTCGGCGCGACGGCGATCATCGAAGTCGATGTCGATGTCGGGCATGGAGATGCGCTCGGGGTTGAGGAAGCGCTCGAAGAGCAGCCCGTGCTTGAGCGGATCCAGATCGGTGATGCCCAGGGCGTAGGCGATCATCGCGCCGGCGGCCGAGCCACGGCCCGGCCCGACGCGGATGCCGTTGTCCTTGGCGTAGCGGACGAGGTCGGCGACGACCAGGAAGTAGCCGGGGAAGCCCATCTGCATGATGACGCCGACCTCGTACTCGGCCTGGCGGCGCACGTCGTCGGGGATCTGGCCCTTGTAGCGGTGGTGCAGGCCGCGCTCGACCTCCTTGACCAGCCACGACTCCTCGGACTCGCCCTCGGGCACCGGGAACTGCGGCATGAGGTTGGCACCCTCGTTGAACTCGACCTCGCAGCGCTCGGCGATGAGCAGTGTGTTCGACACGGCGTCGGGCAGCTCATGCCAGACCTTGCGCATCTCCTGCGCCGACTTCAGGTAGAAGTCGCGCGCGTCGAAGCGGAAGCGCTTCGGGTCGTCCATCGTCGTGCGCGTGCCGATGCACAGGAGCACGTCGTGCGTGTCGGCATCGGATGCGCGCACGTAGTGGAGGTCGTTCGTGGCGATCAGGGGCAGGTCGAGAGTCTTGGCGATGCGCATGAGGTCGAGGCGGAACTTCGACTCGATCTGCAGGCCGTGGTCCATGACCTCGCAGAAGTAGTTGCCCGCGCCGAGGATGTCGCGGTAGTCAGCGGCCGCTGCCAGCGCCTTGTCGT
The DNA here is from genome assembly GCA_028688835.1 of Candidatus Nanopelagicales bacterium. Lineage (GTDB taxonomy): Bacteria > Actinomycetota > Actinomycetes > S36-B12 > S36-B12 > UBA11398. Next base: position 18,930 of record JAQTXL010000026.1, read on the forward strand.
ACTGCCCGGCCTGCAGCCAGCGGTTGACCTCGCCGCTGGGGCAGCCCGTGGTGCCGATCAGCCCGGAGCCGTAGCGCTCCAGGAGCTCACGGTCGAAGCGAGGCTTGTGGTAGTACCCCTCGAGGCTGGCCAGCGATGACAGCCGGAAGAGGTTGTGCATGCCGGCCGTGCTCTCGGCCCACAGCGTCATGTGCGTGTAGCTCTGCTTGCCGCGGCCTGCGGTCGGGTCCTCGGGCGTGCCCTCGTCGAAGCCGCCGCCGAAGTCGAACTGGCGTCGCTCGAACCGGCCCTGGGGCGCGTAGTAGCCCTCGAGCCCGATGATCGGCTTGATCCCGTGCTTCTTGGCCTTGCTGTAGAACTCGTAGGCCCCGTAGAGGTTGCCGTGGTCGGTCATCGCGATGGCCGGCATGCCCAGCTTGACCGCCTCGCCCAGCAGGTCGTCGAGGCGCGCGGCGCCGTCGAGCATGGAGTACTCGGTGTGCACGTGGAGGTGGACGAACTGCTCCTCCGGGGTCATCTGACCACTCTAACTTCGGCCTCAGGCGCCGTCGCGAAGGCGCGCAAGCGAGGCCCGCAGATCGTCGGGGTACACGCTGGTGACCACGATCCGGTCGCCCGAGGTCGGGTGCTCGAAGCCCAGCGAGACCGCATGCAGCCACTGGCGCTCCAGCCCGACCTTGCGCGCCAGGGTCGGGTCGGCGCCGTAGGTGAGGTCGCCCACGCAGGGGTGGCGCATGGCCGACACGTGCACCCGGATCTGGTGGGTGCGCCCGGTCTCGAGATGCACCTCGAGCAGGGAACCGTGCGTGAAGGCCTCGAGGGTCTCGTAGTGGGTGACGCTCGCCTTGCCCCCGGCGACCACGGCGAAGCGGTAGTCGTGGGAGGGATGGCGGTCGATGGGGGCGTCGATGGTGCCGCGCAGCGGGTCCATCTGCCCCTGCACCACCGCGTGGTAGATCTTGTCGACCGTGCGCTCCTTGAACTGGCGCTTGAGGCTGGTGTACGCCCGCTCACTCTTGGCCACGGCCATGACGCCCGAGGTGCCGACATCGAGGCGGTGCACGATGCCGGTGCGCTCGGCCGCGCCCGAGGTGGAGATGCGGTAGCCGGCTGCTGCCAGCCCCCCGACGACGGTCGGGCCGTTCCAGCCGGGGCTGCCGTGCGCGGCGACGCCCACCGGCTTGTCGACGACGACGATGTCGTCATCGTCGTGCAGGATCCGCATGCCGGGCACGAGCTGCGGGATCTCCGCGGAGGTCTCACGGGGCTCCAGGGCATCGGGGTCGACCTGGAGCGTCGCGCCGGACACCAGGCGATCGCTCTTGATGAGCCGCTGCCCGTCCTGGAGCACATGGCCGGCGTCGACCAGCGCCGCGGCCTTGGTGCGCGACAGGCCGAGCAGGCGGGTGAGGCCGACGTCGACCCGCTCCCCTGACAGCCCGTCGGGCACCGGCAGCAGTCGCTCGGTCATGCCGCGACCGCACCCTTGTAGTCGACGCCGCGCAGTGCCAGGACGACCATGAGCACGGCCGAGAAGGTGATGCTCATGTCAGCCACGTTGAACACCGGGAAGTTCGGCAGCTGGATCCAGTCGACCACGAAGCCCAGGCCCGGGCTCGGCTCACGCGTGAGCCGATCGATGAGGTTGCCGAGCAGGCCGCCGAGCAGGCCGCCGAAGGCGATGGCCCAGGCGATGCTCGTCAGCTGGCGGGCGGTGCGCAGGATGACCACGGCCACGGCGACGGCGATGAGACTGAAGATCCACGTGTAGCTGGTGCCCAGGCTGAAGGCCGCACCGGTGTTCTGCGTGTAGGTCAGGCGCAGCAGGGAACCGATGATCTCGACGGGTCCCTCGCCGCCGGCCAGGAGCCGTGGCCGAAGGGCCGAGATGGCCCACGCCTTGGTGAGCTGGTCGATCACGACCACGCCGAGGGCGACCCCGACGAGCACGAGCATCGGTCGCAACGAACGGCGGGTGCTCACCGGAGCACTCTAGTTGCTAGAGCGCCTGGCGCTCCTCGATCTGCTTGCACACCAGGCACAGCGTCGCACGCGGGAAGGCCTGCAGGCGGTACTTGCCGATCGGCTTGCCGCAGGACTCGCAGGCGCCGTAGGTGCCGTCATCGAGCCGGTGGATCGCGTGACCGACCTGCAGGAGCATCTCGCGGGCGTTGTTGGCCAGCGACATCTCATGCTCGCGCTCGAAGGTCTTGCTGCCGGCATCGGCCTGGTCGTCGCCCGCGCCCTCGCCAGAGTCGCGGATGAGGTCGGCCAGGCCCGCCTCGGCGTTCTCGAGCTCCTCCTCGAGGCGCCTGATGTCCTCGAGCAGCGCGATGCGCACGGCCTTGAGCTCGGACGGCGTCCACGGGGACTCGTCCTCGCGGACCATCGGCTTGCCGTTGGGGGCGAGCTGGCGCTTGGGTGCGGCCTTCCTGACCGGAGCCACGGCCTTGGCCGGGGCCGGCTTCGCCGCCTCGACGGGTGCCGCCGCCTTGACCGGTGCGGCCTTCTTGACCGGTGCAGCCTTCTTCACGGGCGCAGCCTTCTTGACCGGTGCGGCCTTCTTGACCGGCGCGGCCTTCTTGACCGGTGCGGCCTTCTTGACCGGTGCGGCCTTCTTCACGGGCGCGGCCTTCTTGACCGGTGCAGCCTTCTTCACGGGCACGGCCTTCTTGACCGGCGCGGCCTTCTTGACCGGTGCGGCCTTCTTCACGGGCGCGGCCTTCTTCACGGGCGCGGCCTTCTTGGCCGGTGCGGCCTTCTTGGCCGGTGCGGCCTTCTTTACGGGCGCCGCCTTCTTGGCCGGCGCCTTCGCCGCGGTCTTCTTCGCAACCATGAGGCTCCCTCGTTGTCCGATCCCGGCGGACTCTAGATGACCGCACCCCCACTTCCGGGCTGCCGCGCCGCTGCGCACCACGACGGAACAGCGGCCCGGTATCCTGCACGCCACGTCACCCATCGCAAGGAGCTCCATGTATCGCGCCGTGCCCGCGCAGATCAACCTGACCGCGATGGAGCACGAGATCCTCGCGATGTGGGAGGAGCAGTCGACCTTCGCGCGATCGCTGGAGCAGAGCCAGGGCCGCCCGTCCTGGGTCTTCTACGAGGGCCCGCCAACCGCCAACGGCACTCCGGGCACCCACCATGTCGAGGCCCGCGCATTCAAGGACATCTTCCCCCGATACCGCACGATGAAGGGCTACCACGTGCCGCGGCAGGCCGGCTGGGACTGCCATGGCCTGCCCGTCGAGCTTGCCGTGGAGAAGGAGCTCGGCTTCGCAGGCAAGCAGGACATCGAGGCGTACGGGGTCGCCGAGTTCAACGACCGGTGCCGGGAGTCGGTGCTGCGTCACGTCGGCGAGTTCACCGACATGACCCGCCGCATGGGCTACTGGGTCGACATGGACAGCGCCTACTGGACCATGGACGCCAGCTATGTCGAGAGCGTCTGGTGGTCGCTCAAGCAGATCTTCGACAAGGGCCTGCTGGTGCAGGACCATCGCGTGGCTCCCTACTGCCCGCGCTGTGGCACAGGCCTGTCCGACCATGAACTGGCGCAGGGATACGAGACCGTGGTGGATCCGTCGGTCTACGTGCGCTTCCCCGTGACCGATGCTGCCTTCCTCGAGCGCTTCCCGGGGGCGGCACTGCTCGTGTGGACCACCACGCCCTGGACCCTGGTCTCGAACACGGCGGTCGCCGTCAAGCCCACCGCGATGTACGCGGTCGTCCGCACGGTCGACGGCGAGGTGCTGGTCGTGGCCGAGGAGCTGGCAGCGGGCCTGTTCGACGAGGGCTTCACCGTGCTCGATCGCATGCCCGGGACGGCGCTGGAGCGCATCGCCTACGACCGG
>JAQTXL010000027.1 GCA_028688835.1 Candidatus Nanopelagicales bacterium
CGCCTGGCTGCTCGCCGTGCCGGCCCAGCACGCGGTTGCCTTCGTGCGGCTCGTGGCCTGCTTCGCAGTGATCGATGTGCCCGTGGGGTAGCCGCCGCCGAGCGCGATGTTCGTGATGCCGTCGGTGTCGCCCTCCCATGGTGCGGAGACCGTGAACGAGAGGCCGGGCGTGTAGGCCGTCGGCACCGTGAGCCGCACGACGCCGTTGCGGACCTTCGCGCGCGGGCCTACCCAGTCGTTCGGCAGCGCAGGCTTCACCTGGCTGGGGGGCTCGGTCTGCAGGCCGCGCTCGACGCCGAAGGTGCACCCCTCGCAGCCGCGGACCCTGAGGGTGATGGTCGTGCTGGCGGCGGCCCATGCCGTCGGCGCCGGGGTCGTCGTGGCAGCGGCGGCGGGCCCAGGACCTGCTCCCAGCAGTCCGCCGGCGGCGAGCACGCCTGCCAGCACGACGGTCGAGCCACTCCTGATGCGTGATGTCCTCATGCGGGCAGGGTACCCAGCCGTGGCGCCCGTCACCCGCCGCGGCCTGCCGACACCCGCCCCACCCGACCGCACGACCCGTATGTGTCCTTTTTGCCCGAGTTTGACATGGTTCTACGTCCGGTTTGGTAACGATTTGATCGCATTTCACCCTGATGTGCGCTTCACCCTCTTTGTCCCTCTAGCATCACCTTCCTAGGCCTGACACAGGCCGACACCCGAGCCGGGCAAGGGGTCCGGCTCTTCAAGGAGGATCAATGCTTCGCACCTCACGGCGTTCCGCGGCAGTTGCCGTCGGCGCCAGTGCCACGCTGCTCGCTGGCTTCATGGCCAGCAGCGCCATGGCAGCACCGACACCCGCGCCCACCAAGCCGGCTGCAGCGACCAACGCGTCCTGCCCGTCGACTCCCGGCGTCACGCCCACGACGATCAACGTCGGCTGGATCGGCTCCAAGTCCGGCCCGGCAGCCACCACCTTCCTGCAGGCCTCCGAGGGTGCGCGCCTGCGCATCGACCAGGAGAACGCCAAGGGCGGCGTCAACGGCCGCAAGCTCGTCCTGGGCATCTATGACGACCAGACCAACTCGAGCTCGCAGATCTCTGCAGCGCAGAAGGCCATCGGCGACAACGTCTTCGGCCTGGTCGCGACGACCAGCACCGTGTCGATGTACCCGACGCTGAAGTCGGCCGGCATCCCGATCGTCGGCTTCTCGAACCCTGCGTTCGGCACCGACAACAACGCCTTCGGCATCGCGAGCGCGACCACGGGCTCCAACCCGGCCATCGCACCGACGCAGATCCTCGAGAAGCAGAAGCAGATGGGCGCGACCAAGATCGCGATCATCAACCACAACAGCGCCAGCGCCACTGCCTCGCAGAACGCTCTCGCCAACCTGGTGCCCTTCGTCCCGGGCCTGAGCATGGTGCTCCGCATCGCTGACTCGCCCCAGGGCGCACACGATGCCACCGCCGAGGCGCTGCGCATCAAGAACTCGGGCGCTGACGCAGTCAACTACTCGGGCTTCGTCGACGGCGGCATCTCGCTCGCCCAGGCGCTGAAGCAGCAGGGCGTCACCCTGAAGTCCTTCGCAGTGGCCGGCCTGTCCGACCCGGCGATCCTCAAGACCGCCAATGGCGCGCTTGACGGTGCCCTCGGCCAGACCTACGGCACCGTGCCGATCGGCGTCAACGTCCGCGCAGCCAAGACCTTCGCGGCTGCCATGAAGGCCGCTGGCCTGAACCCCTACGCCCCGGCCGGCCCCATCGGCTACGTCGGTGCTGACCTGTTCATCAAGGGCCTGAAGGTCGCTGGCAAGTGCCCGACGCGTGAGTCGTTCATCAGCAACCTGCGCAAGGTCACCAGCTACGACGGTGCCGGCCTGCTCCCGGGCAAGGTCTCGTTCGTTCCCAAGGGCATCATGCCCAACGGCAACCCGATCACCTGCTCCTGGTACACGATCGCCAAGGGCACGGAGCTCATCCCCGACGCCAAGGCAACCTGCGGTGGCAAGTACATCGACACCGCATCGGGCAAGGTCGTCTTCCAGTAACCAGCACGGCAGCACCAGCAACGGTGGCGGACGCTTCGGCGTCCGCCACCGTTCTGCATTTCCGCCACTCGCGGGGCATGCCATCGGCCGTCCAGGTGTCAGACCCCAGTGCCACGCTGGATGAACACCGCACGAAGCAGAGGGGATCGACATGACGAACAGCACCTACACCCACCTCACCCTGGTGGTCGACCGATCCGGGTCGATGGAGGCCCTCAAGGACGAGGCCCAGAGCGGCATCACCGCGATGCTCGCCGATCAGTTCGCTCAGCCGGGCAGGCTCACCGTGAACCTCGTCGAGTTCGACGACCGCATCGATGTCGTGGCCCGCATGGCCGATGCCGCCTTCGCCTACGCCCTCGAGCCCCGCGGCATGACCCGACTGCTCGATGCGGTCGGGCAGGAGATCCACCAGACCGGCGCCGACCTGGCAGCCCTCTCCGAAGCCGAGCGCCCAGCACGCGTGGTCTTCGCCGTCGTCACCGATGGCGAGGAGAACTCCAGCCACGAGTTCTCGATCGCCCAGGTGCGCACGCTCGTCGAGCGCCAGCGCACCCAGTTCTCCTGGCAGTTCCAGTTCCTGGGGGCCGGCGAATCAGCGTGGCAGGGCGCCGATCTGGGCATGCGCACGTCACGCACCGTGAACAGCAAGCGTGGCGAGCAGCGCAAGTACGCCGTGCTCAACGACGCACTCAACGACTACCGCAACGCCGACCTCGCCATGGCTGCGATGGCGATGCCCGACGTCATCGACGACGCCGTCTGACCAGGTGCCAGTGCCGCCGGGACCTGGGTCTCGGCGGCACTGGCGTGCCTGCTCCAGTTCACGGTCGCGGCAGTCGCGCCACCATCTCCTGGCTGGCCGTCGCGACCATCACCCCGTGGGCGTCGAAGACATGGCCGGAGTAGTGCCCGCGCCCCGAGGTCAGCATGTGGCCCGCCCAGTCGAAGAGCAGCCACTCGTGCGCATCGAAGGGCCGATGGAACCAGAGCGCGTGGTCGATGCTCGTCACCGGAGGATCGATCGGGAACTCCGCGAACTGCACGAGCCCGGTGTAGAAGTCCGACAGGTACGCCAGCGCACAGGCCTGCAGCAGCGGGTCGCTCCCGAGCGCCGGACGCACTCGCGCCCAGTTCCGGCTGGGATGGGCGCGACCCGGATGGGGCGCCGCGTCGACGATCTCGATGTCCTGCGACACCGGATGCTCGTAGCGCACTGACATATCGCCCGGCACCTCGACGCTGGGGCTGACGCTGCCCTGCAGGCTCAGGCCGGGGATCTGCACCGCGAACGACGCCAGCATGGTCAGCACGACCCGATCGCCCTGGACGACACGGCACCGACGCACCGCGCGGACCTCGTCATCGTGCAGGCGATCGACGTCGATGCGCACGGGGGCGGCGCTCGAGCCGGCGCTCAGGAACAGCGCATGGAGCGACTGGGGGGCCAGCACTCCCGGCACGGTCAGGCCGCAGGCCATCAGCGACTGCGCGAGCAGCTGGCCGCCGAAGATGTGGTCGTTGTCGGAGTCGAACACTCCAGTGGCCCACGAATCCTGCGCGGTGCGCTCGAGCGCCAGGATGTCGGCGAGCGTGGACATGCAGATCCGTCAGGCAGGGAGCGACTGCGAGCCGACGGCGATGACGACCTTGCCGACGTGCGACTGCCCGCGCAGGTGCCGGTAGGCATCCTGCGCCTCGTCGAAGGCGAACACACGGTCGATCACCGGCTCCATCGGGTTGGCGTCGATCGCCGCCACCATGTCGGTGAACATCCGCCGGCTGCCGACGTAGACCCCGCGCAGCGTGGCACTGCGACCCAGGAGCGGGAACGGGTCGATGGGTGCCTGGCCCGAGACCATGCCGATGAGGGCGATCTCGCCGCCGAAGCGCGTGCAGGCCATCGACCTCGCCAGCGTCTGGCCGCCGCCGACCTCGAGCACCAGGTCGACTCCGGCCCCGCCCGTGGCCTCGAGCACCAGGTGCTGCCACTCCTCATGCGTGCGGTAGTTGATGGTCACGTCGGCGCCGAGATCGCGCATGCGCGCGAGCTTGTCGTCACTGCTCGACGTCATGATCGTGCGCAGCCCGAGCATCTGCGCGAACTGCAGCCCGAACACCGAGACGCCACCGGTGCCGAGCAGCAGCACTGTGGCTCCCGGCCGCAGCCGCTGTCCCTCCACGAGCGCGTTCCAGGCCGTCAGGCCAGCGCAGGGCAGGGTCGCGGACTGCTCATCGGACCAGCCGCGCGGGGCCGCGACGACGCCGGCCGCGGGCAGCACGACCGCCTCGGCCAGCATGCCGTCGACGGAACCGCCGAGGGCCGCATCGTGATGCCTGGCCTCGATGCGGCCATCGAGCCAGTGCTGGAAGAAGCACCCGGCGACATGGTCGCCCACGGACACGCCGCGCACGCCTTCGCCCACGGCGCTCACCACCCCCGCGCCGTCGGAGAGCGGGATCCGGTCAGTCGCTCCGCGCGCGATGAGCAGGTCTCGGAAGTTCAACGAGGTCGCGCCCACCAGCACGACGACCTCACCGGGACCCGGCGTCGGCTCGGGGAGCTCGCGGATCGCCAGGCCGTTGATGCCCGATCCGGAAAGGACGTGTGCGCGCATGCCCGCACCCTAGCCAGCGCTGTCGTGCCGCGCGGCCTGAACTGACTCAGGGGGCTGCTGCTCGATCGATGACGACGAGGTTGCTCAGCATCGTCGACGCGAAGCGCTCATAGTCGGCCTCGTGCCTGCTGATGGCCGACACGAAGCACGGGACATCGGTCGAGGGGCATGACGCATAAGCGGTCGTCATCGCGGTCACCGCATCCGAGAAGCCCTGCGCCGCAACGCCGACGTTGAACAGCGGCGTCGTGGGCATGCCCTCGATCGCGCCATCGACGGACTGGGCCGAGTCGAGGGCGTCGACGAATCGCGTCGTGGCCGCCCGCAGCGATGCCGCATTGGCGGACAGTGCCGCCACGACCTGCGGCACGCTCTGCGCCTGCTCGGCAGCGCTCATCGCCGAGCCGAAGTCGCGCAGCGTCCGGCTGTAGTCCGTGTAGGCGACGCGCACCGATGTCGGCTGATGGGTCTGGCCCCAGGCTCCGGCCGCGCCGACGACGACCACTGCGGCCGCGACCCCGATGACCAGAGGCCAGCGCGAGGGCCTCGCGGGCACGCGATCGGCCTTGACCCAGCCGGTCCAGGCGCCATCGGCCCAGAGTCGCTCCTGGCCTGCACGCATCGGGTCGGAGTACCAGCCGTCGGCCTCCCCTGGCACCTGGGTCGACAGCCGGCGCTTGCGCAGGAGGCGGCGCACGGCCGCGGGGGCGAGCCAGAGGACGAGCAGGCCCGTGGCGATCGCCAGGACGCCGTCGAGCAGGCCTGAGGTGACGCCGAACAGGGAGGTGCTGATGCCGGAGTTCCGTGCGTTGCTGTAGGCGGAGTACGCGGCGACCAGCGTCGTGAGTGCTGCGCCGATGAGGAAGAGCGGGTCACGCTGCAGCGGCTGGTCGACCAACGCCGCTGGATCCCAGATGCCGCCAGCCGGTGCTGCCTGCCCCGGATCGCCCGCGCCCTGGCCGGCCTGCTCGTCCACGTCGCTCCACTCTCGATGCGCGTCGTGCGCAGCACCCCGACCCTAACGCGGGCTGCCGCACCCTCCACCTCCCCAGACCGCGCCGCGCGTCCGTCGGGACGGTGGGCGACGGAGTGCGACTCGCCTGGCTGCCCCGCTGGGGATCAGGCAGCGCTGTGGACACTCACCCAGCGCGTCGCGAGCGACTGCGCGAGGCCGTTCACGGCCACCTGGTCGAGCCTCACGCTGCCACCGCCACGCCGACCGGTCACGTAGGTCACCGTCTGGATGGCGCTGCCGACCAGCAGGTGGATCGAGTACGACTTGTCCACCAGGCGGATATCGGTCTCGATGGTCAGCGACCTCGACCACACGCCCGGGACCCCACCGAAGGTGAGTGCGGAGACCCCGCTCGCATCGCGATTGGCCGACTGCATCGACGCGCTGGTCATCGGATTCGGCGAGTTGCAGGCCAGCACTGCCGCGCGCACGCGAGCCCAGGCAGCCTGCGCCAGTGCCGTGGATGCGTAGGTGGTGACGAACTGCACCGCGACGCCCGGCTCGCCCAGCAGCGCGCCCCCATCGCCGCCGTAGGAGGCCGTGTAGGTGGCCGTCCCCTTCGGGATGCTTGCACGGTAGTTGCACGTCATCGGGCTGTAGCCCGGAAGGTCGGCGGTCACGTCAGACCAGCCTCCACGCTGCGGCGTCGTCACCGGCAGGGTCGCCGGAAGGTCGACCGGACGCAGCAGGGCAGTCTGCGCCCTCGTGATCGCAGGATCCTGCGTCAGCGGGGCGCTCGAACGCTGCAGCCAGCGCTGGCTCAGCACGCCGGCCAGCGCATTGATCTCCGACTTCACGCTGGCGGTGATCGACGGCGCCTTCGCCGGGCTCGTCATCATCGCGTTGTCGGGCACGAAGCTGACCATGACGATCGCGTCATCGGCGAGCTGCAGCGCCGAGTACAGGTGCTGGGTGCCGGTCGAGCCGACGGCCCAGCCCCGCTGGCTGGATGCAGCCGACGGAAGACGCACACTCGTGTTGGTGACCTTCTGGCTGCCCTGATGCCACGCGCTTCGGCAGCTCTTCGAGATGTCAGCGCTCACCTGCGACCACGCGCGCTGCGCCGCGGCAGCACTCGCATACTGGTAGGCGCTCTGCCAGACGTACCCGGATGACGCGGTGTAGCCGATCGCGTCCTTGGCCGGCACCTGCACGGTCGTGTACTGCGGGCCCGACACACACACCGGCAGCGGGTCCTGCCCGCCTGGAGGGATCCTGAACCCGGTCTCGAAGGGTGCCGTGACACCGCCGATCGCCAATGCGCCGGTGAGGTCGGCCGGCCTCAGGAGCACGTTCGTGGCCTGGACCTGCGCAACGGGACCGGGCGGCTGCGCGACCGGGTCGTCGATCGCCCCCGCAGGGATCGCAGCGGCGAGGAGCAGTGCGGCGACCGCACTACCGACGAGGGTGACGCGCACCGCGCCCTGTGCGTGCATGATGTGCTCCTTGGTCCCGGTGACTCATCTCCACCGTAGACGCGCAGTCGACGCAACGCGCGTCGACACCGTGCCTGCCGCGCACGTACCGGGCACACCGCGCGCACAGGCGTGGCGTCGGAGTTGGCGACCTGCACGGCGGCTGCGGGCCAGTGCGTCAGATGACCCCGGACTCCCGCAGCGCCGCGATCGTGTCGGTCGTCGTGCCGAGCGCGCGCAGCACCTCCTCCGTGTCCGCGCCCAGGTCCGGCGCTGGCGTCACGTCGGGGATCTCGGGTCCCAGGCCGCGATCGATGCGCAGTGGGCTCGTGAGCACCTGGAGCGGCGAATCGGGATCCGGCTGCACCAGTCCGCCGCGCGCGGCAACGTGTGGATCGACGAGGAGATCCTCAGGGCGATTGACCGGCCCAACACCACCTGCAAGTCCGGGGTGCGCGACCCACGCGGCTGCCGGCTGCTCGAGGAATCGCGCAGCCAGCGCCTCGATCGCGGCTGGCTCGTCCTGTCCGTGCCGGTGATCAGCAAGATCGGGCAGCTCGAGGGCCGAGCACAGTGCCGCCCAGGTCCTGGGCTCATTGGACGCCACCGTCACGGAATTGCCGTCTGCGCACCGATAGATGCCGCGCGCGGCCATGCTCCCCCAGCCCGGTCCCGGCGACGACGACTGGCGCGCCACCTCCTCGCCGAGCATCCACATCGCCGCATCGGTGATGCTCGCATCCACGAACGCGCCTTCACCCGTGACGGTCCGGGCCGCGATCGCGGCAAGGATCCCGCTCACTGCCATCAGCGCAGCCACCGGAAGCGACACCACGATGCCGGGCAGTGGCGGCACGCCGTCAGACGACAGCCTGGACAGCAGGCCCGAGTAGCCGGCATAGGTGATGTCATGGCCCGGCGCGGTCGCATGGGGGCTGACCTGCCCGAACCCCGTGATCGAGCACCAGACCAGCCCGGGGTTGTCCAGGCGCAGCTGCTCCCACCCGAGTCCCAGGTCATGCATGGCACCGGGGCGCTGGGATTCGATGACGATGTCTGCCTCACGCACGAGCTCGCGGAAGATCGCAGCCCCACGCGCATCGCGGATCTCCAGGGTCATCGAGCGCTTGCTGCGGTTGAGCGCACTGTGCACCGGCGACGTGGTGCCGCCGGTCATGAAGCGGAGTCCGTCACCACCCTTGGGCGGCTCGACCTTGAGCACATCTGCACCCAGATCGGCCAGCAGCGCGCTTGCGAAGGCTCCGGGATACAGGCGTGACAGGTCCAGGACCTTGAGATGTGCAAGCGGGCCAGCAGTGCGCGTGTGCTCGGTCATGCCACCGTCCTCAGCGAGATCCGATCAGGCCTCGCATCCTGACAGCCGAACTCGCCCAGGGGACGGGATTCGGTCAAGTGGACGGTGGTGCCGCACCTCGGACGCCTGCGCGCCCGCGCCTCGTCACAGGTGCTGCTGCAGGAACTCCACGGTCGTGCGCCAGGCCCGATCGGCATTCGCCTGCTGATAGACCTCAGGTCGCGCGTCATTGAAGAAGGCATGCACGGAGTCCGGGTACTCCTCGAGCCGCACCGTGCCATGGTGCGCTGCGATCGCGGCCGCGCTGGCAGCGATCGCCGGGCCTGCCGATTCCTCGTCCGACACGGCCTTGTGCACCAGCGCCGCCTTGCCTGCATAGGCAGACCAGTCGGGGGCGTAGTCGGGCCAGGGCATCGCGGGATAGAAGGCCACGGCGCAGCGGATGTCTTCGGACACGGCTGGGCCGAGCAGTGCCAGGCCGCCTCCCATGCAGAAGCCGACCACGCCGATGCCCTCGCTGGTGACGAAGTCCTGCCCGCGAAGCCAGGCTGCTGCACCCGCCAGATCAGCGGACACGCGCGGCAGGTCGACCGCCATCATGAGCTTCATGGCCTCGTCCGGCTCGGTCGTCTCTGCACCGCGGTAGTGATCGACGGCCAGCGCGACGAAGCCCTCGTCGGCAAGGCGCGCCACGACCTCCTGGATGTGCGGGACCAGGCCCCACCACTCCTGGATCACGATGACGGCCGGGCCGGAGCCCGATGCCGGGATCGCGAGGACCGCCTCGACCTGCTCGCCATTGATCTCGATCACTGCATTGCGCATGGGCACAGCCTAGGAGCGCACTGGCGCTGACGCAGCGCCGTCGGGCGCAGACATCACATGCGAGCGCGCGTGCCGAACCCCAGGGCAGTCTCGTCGACTCGCTTCACCATGCTGTCCTGTGCGTAGGTGGCCACGAGTGCGCCCTGCGCGTCGAACACGGCTCCTCGACCGTGCACGCGCCCTCCCCCGGCGAAGCTGGCCTCCTCCGCGAACTGCAGCCAGGCATGCGCGTCCACGGGACGATGGAAGTTGAGCGTGTGCGCGATCACCCCGGTGGACAGCGAGTGATGGGCGTCCTCGATGCTGACCTCGTCCGTGTGCTGCTCCATGGCCAGCCCGATGAGCGATCCGATCGAGGTCCACGCAAGCACCGCCTGACCTGCTGCAGGCGCATCGACCCGAACGGGCATCCGGCTCCAGAACGAGCTCGCCGGGACCCCGTTCACCGTGGTGCCCGCAGGAGTGGCCCTCTGCACGAGCGCCCCCGGGAACGCGCTGCCGGTGGGCGAGGGCAGGCCAGGGTCCGGCGCTGCGACGCCTGACGGCGGCGTGATCCCGTGGGCGATGAGATCGGGTTCGACTGCGGTGGTGAGCACCATCGCCTTCGCAAGCCGCCGGTCGCCCTGCATCGCCGTGATGACCTTGCTGCCGAAGGTCCGGCCGTTCTGGAAGTCCTCGACCTCGTAGTGCAGCGGCGTCTCATAGGTGCCGGCCCGCGCGAAGATCACGTGGATCGACTTGATCACCTTGGGATCACTGGCATCTGCACTGGCCGCCATGATCATCTGCGCGATGATCTGCCCGCCGAAGATGACATCGCGCCCCTCGGGCGAGCCCTCGGGCATGGGCGCGAGCAGGCGTCCGTCACCTGCGGGTACGAGCTCCAGGAGTTCGAGCGAATCAGGCATGACAGGTGGGACCCTCCCTCAGGCGGCTGCGGCATCCCCACTGGGGTTGAGCACCGGAAGGTTCATCATCCTCCTGGCGTTGTCGCCCATGAAGTCGTAGCTGAGCTTCTCGTTCATCGGCTCGGCGTAGTTGTAGTAGCCGACCGGCTCCGCGAGCCCCTCGGGATGCGGGTAGTCGGAGCCGAAGAGCACGCGATCCCAGCCGACGACATCGACGAGATCGAGGACCGAGCCCTCCCAGAACGGGCTGATGAAGAGGTTGCGCCGGAAGACCTCGTGCGGATGCTCCTCGAAGGCCTGCGGCATCTTCTTGTACCAGGACGCGAAGTCGTTGAAGAGCGGGTGGATCCAGTCGCTGCCGTTCTCCACGCTCAGGATGCGCAGCTTCGGGAAGCGCGTGAGCGTGCCGTGGCAGATGAGGCTGGCGACCATGTCGGAGATCTCGCGGTGCCCCAGCACCACATTGCGGAAGGCGCTCTGCGTCATGAAGTTGTTCGTGCGCGCGGACTCCCACTTGTTGATGTACGAGTCCAGCGGCGGCTGGCTGGCATGCAGCGCGACCGGGATGCCCGACGACTCGATGTCACGCCACAGTGCGTCGAACTCCGGCAGCGCCGGGGAGCGCCAGCCGTTCGGACCGCACACCGGAGCCGGCTTGATGAGCACGATCCGCGCACCGTTGGTGGCGGCGAACTCGAACTCCCGGCGCGCGTTCTCCACAGTGCCGCAGGTGATGACCGGCGTTGCGAAGATGCGGCCCTTGAAGTCGAAGCTCCACGTCTCGAGCATCCACTGGTTGAGCGCGTGGATGATCGCGGCAGTCAGCTCGAAGTCCTCGGCTGCGCTGTGCTCGACGAGATTGGCCAGTGTCGGGAACATGAACGTCTCGTTGACACCCTGCTCGTCGAGCAGCGGGAGGCGGTCCTCGGGGTTGCGGTAGGCGGGCAGCGCGTCGATGCCGCGGCCGGTGAGCTCCTTGAGCGACAGTCCATCGGAGTTCTGGCCGGCGAAGTACGCCTCGTGGGCCCCTGGCCGGGCGACGCGATCGAAGGTCGGGTTCGGGATGTACTCCGTGATGACACTGTTGATGGCGATCCGGGTGTGGCGGCCGATCTGCACGAACTGCACCGCCGACTGGTACTGATCCGGCAGGTGGCGCGTCAGCGCATCAGCACTCTCATACATGTGCTGATCGGCGTCGAAGATCGGTGCACCAACGAATTGCGACATGACGGCTCCCTCGCGTGATCGCCCCGTGGGGCTAGAACGTAGGCAAGCGATGGAGCAGAGTCAATGGGTTCACGGCCCGAACCACATCGGCATGCGTCCGACCATGACCGTGGAGCCCCCGACAGCTGGAGTGCAGACGTCGAGGGCGTCGCACTGACGTGTCGCATAGGGCGGGACCACATAGGCACCTGCTGCGCCCGCACTCGTCCAGGCCACCTCCGCGATCTGGCCGCTCCTGTTGATCCGGCAGACGCGCACGGCGGCGCTGGTGCAGCCGACGCTCGCCTGCGACACCCACGCGTGGGTGGTCTGGTAGGCGATGGCACCCAGGGTCGCGTCGAACATGGTGATGCCGAGGAGCTCCGTGGGTGGCGACCAGGCGTACCAGTAGGTGCGTGCCAGTCGGAGTCGAATGCTGTCCAGGTACGTCTGCGCGACATCCGCCGCAGCCGGGGCTCCCTCGATGTCGACATCGGGATAGGCCGCGCCAGGTCCCTTGATGCCGTAGTTGATCTCCGTGTCCCAGAGCGGTCGGGCCGGCGCACCCGCCGCCTTGAGTCGTGCTCGGGCCCGCGCGACGTAGACCTCGCGAATGGCAGGTGCAGCGGTGCTCGGGCCGTAGGTGTGGATCGCGAACACGTCGACGGGCCAGCCGACGCGCCTGAGTTCAGTGAGGTACGCGGGGAAGAACCGGGAGAAGGACGTGGTCAGGCGCATCGTGCTGCTGGCGGCAACCACCTTCGCGCTCGGGTCGTACCTGCGGATGATGCGCTTGGCCTCCAGCGTGAGGATGGCCATCTGGCGGGCTGTGCCCTGCCAGAAGGTCGCGAGATTGGCCTCATTCCAGATCTGGTACGCGTCGATCGAGGCACCGTGACGACGCACGACAGCCGTCACCCACTCCTTCCAGTAGGCCAGGACCTTCGGATTCGAGGCAGCGCCCCTGTTGGGATACGTGCCCTGGTAGGTGTGCGTCGCCGCCCATCTCGGGGTGGAACCGAGCACGTACACGATCTCGGCGTGCTGGGCGGAGGCCGCGGCGATCGCGCGATCGAGCCCTGCCCACCAATAGCGGCCGCGGCCCTGTTCGACCATGCCCCACGCGATTCCCGAGTCCCACAGCCGGATCGAGCCATAGGCGACCGACGGCACGGCGCCGTTGGCGATCTGCGGCACATGCAGGCCGAACAGCCTGCCGTCAACGTAGGTGTCCGCCTGTGCAGTCGTGGCCGCCCCCAGGCCAGCGCCCACGAGAGCCACGACCGAGAGGAGACCAGCGACGATCGTGCGAACCCTCGGCATGATCATGTGCAGCACCGCCGCCCCTGGGCCCGCACAGCGTCCCGGGCTGCGACCACCATAACCCGACGCTTCCGGGCAGGCACTGACGGAACCAGATGCCACCCACTACATTCGCGCCCATGACCGATGTGACAGGCCGCGTGGCGATCATCACTGGCGGAGCCAGCGGCATCGGCGAGGCGACCGCACGGCTGCTGGCCAGCGAGGGCGCGCTGGTGGTGATCGCCGACGTCGACGACGACCGAGGCTCCGCACTGGCGGCCAGCATCGGCGCGACCTATGCGCACCTTGATGTCGCGGATGAGGACAACTGGGCTCGGATGGTGGCATCCGTGGTCGCCGAGCTCGGCGACATCAGCATCCTCGTGAACAACGCCGGCGTCGCAGCGAGCACACCCATCGCCACGGCGTCGACCGCAGACTGGAACCGCGTCATCGCCGTCAACCTCACCGGCACGTTCTTCGGCATGCGTGCTGTCGCTGCGTCGATGAAGGCCGCCGGCGGTGGCGCGATCATCAACACGTCCTCCGTGGCGGGCCTCGTCGGCACCCCCGGCATCAGCGCCTATGTCGCGAGCAAGTGGGGCATCCGCGGGCTCACGAAGTCGGCTGCGATGGACCTCGGCCCCGACAACATCCGGGTGCTCTCCGTGCATCCGGGTGCGATCGACACTCCGATGAGCCCGGCCGGCGACCGCAAGCCCGGCGGCCAGATCATCCCGCGCTGGGGCCAGCCAGAGGAGGTGGCGCGAATGATCCTGTTCCTGGCCGCCGATGCGACCTTCTCGACCGGCAGCGAGTTCGTGATCGACGGCGGCTTCACCGCTCGCTGAGGCAGCCCAGACTTCAGGAGTACTCGGCGCGCAGTCGCGCCTTCTCCACCTTGCCCATGGCATTGCGCGGCAGCTCGTCGGCAACGTGGATCCGCTTGGGCACCTTGAATCCCGCCAGGTGCACGCGGGCCAGCTCCCGCAGGTGCTCCGGATCCGGCTGGTGTGCTGGGTCCTCGGCGACGATCACCGCGACGACGGCCTCGCCGAAATCGGGATCCTGCACGCCGATCACGGCGGATTCGCCGACGCCCGGCAAGGTGTCGAGGAGGAGCTCGATCTCCTTCGGGTAGACGTTCAGGCCACCGGTGATGATGAGGTCCTTCGACCGACCGACGATCTCCACATACCCGTCGGCATCAATCGTGCCCAGGTCCCCCGTGATGAACCAGCCGTCGTCGGTGAACTCGGTGGCGCGCAGCTCGGGGCGGCGCCAGTAGCCGGCGAAGACGTTCGGCCCGCGCACCTGGATGCCCGCTGGGCTCTCGCCCGCGAGCCTGAGCTGCACCCCCGGCAGCGGCGGCCCGACCGTGCCGGCCTTGCGCACCCCGACCAGTGGGTTCGAGGTGAGCATGCAGGTCTCGGTCATCCCGTAGCGCTCGAGGATCACCGCACCTGTGCGGGCCGTGAACTCCTCATGCGTCGAGACCAGCATCGGCGCCGATCCTGACGTGAACAGTCGGATGCCCGAGGTGACTGCACGCGTGAACGTCGGCTCGGCGAGCAGCCGGACATAGTGCGTGGGCACACCCATGAGCACCGATGCACGAGGAAGGTCGGCGACAACGCTCACCGGGTCGAAGGAGGCCTGCAGGATCAGCGAGCCGCCGCTGGCGAGCACCGTGTGCAGTGCGACGAACAGCCCATGCGTGTGGAAGAGCGGCAGGATGTGCAGCAGCACGTCGCCGGGCGTGAAGCCCCAGCTCGTGACGAGCGTGGTCGCACTCGCCGCGAGGTTGCCATGCGACAGGACCGCACCCTTAGGTCGTCCGGTCGTGCCGCTCGTGTAGAGGATCGCCGCAGGATCATCCGCATCTCGCGCGACGTCATCGAACGCTTCCGGGCTCTCCAGCGACAGCTGCCACACATCATCCATCGCGAGGCATCGGACCGAATGCTCGATCGCCTGATCACGCACGAGCAGGGTCGGCTCGGCGTCGTCGAGGAGCGAGCCGAGCTCGGCGGGGGTGTAGGCCGAGTTCAGCGGCAGGTAGACCGCGCCCGCACGGATGCACGCCAGGTGCAGGGCGATCGCCGGCACCGACTTGGGCAGCTGCACGGCCACCCGGTCGCCCGGCGCCACTCCGAGGCCGACCAGTGCATGGGCCATGCGCGCCGACGCGGCAGCGAGATCGCCATGCGTCCAGACCCGGTCGTCGGGGACCTCGATGGCCGGCGCGTCAGGTGTCACCTGGCCCGCGTGCATGAGCAGGTCGGCCAGCAGGTTCATGCGGCCATGCTCCCAGATCGGAGTGGCGGGCCGCGGTCGCTCCGGTCAGCTGCCGACGATGTTCGGGTCGCGCCAGGCCCGCTCGAACGGCAGCCGCCAGGCACGTGGGGCGATCAGCTGATGGATGGAGTTCGGGCCCCAGGTACCGGCCGCGTAGGAGCGCACGGGCGGAGGCGCCTCCATCAGCGGCTGCGAGACCTCCCAGAGCCGCTCGATGCCGTCGGCCGTCGTGAAGAGCGTGCGATCACCGCGCATCGCATCGAGGATCAGTCGCTCATAGGCCTCGAAGAGATCTCCCTGGAATCCGGTGTCGTGCATCGCGAACTGCAGGCTCTGCTTGTCCAGCCGCATCCCGGGTCCCGGCCGCTTGCCGTAGAACGACAGCGACATCTTCGCCGAGTCCGCCAGGTCGAAGGTCAGGTGATCGGGACCGTGCGATCCCACTCCCGAGCCGGCGGGGAACATGCTGCGCGGCGGCTCGTGGAAGGCGATGGACACGATCCGCTGGCCCTCGGCCATCTTCTTGCCCGTGCGCAGGAAGAACGGCACGCCCGCCCATCGCCAGTTGTCGATGCGGCAGCGCAGTGCCATGAAGGTCTCGGTGTCGGACTCGTCGGCGATGCCATCGATGTCCCGGTAGCCGAGGTACTGCCCGCGCACCACATCGGTCGGCTCGATCGGCAGCATCGAGCGGAAGACCTTGTTCTTCTCCTCGGTGATCGCCGCAGGCGAGAGCTGCGTCGGCGGCTCCATAGCGATGAAGGCAAGGATCTGGAACAGGTGCGTGACGATCATGTCGCGGAAGGCGCCGGTCTGCTCGTAGAACAGCGCCCGCTGCTCGAGGCCGAGGGTCTCGGGCACGTCGATCTGGATGTGGTCGATGAAGTTGCGGTTCCAGATCGGCTCGAACAGGCCATTGGCGAAGCGGAAGGCCAGGATGTTGAGCGCCGGCTCCTTGCCCAGGAAGTGATCGATGCGGAAGATCTGCTCCTCGTCGAGGACCTCGTGCAGGTGAGCATTCAGCGACCTCGAGCTTTCGAGGTCGACGCCGAAGGGCTTCTCCATGATGACCCGCGAGTTCTCGATGAGCCCGGCCTGGGCCAGCAGCTCCACCGCGGCGATCGCGGACTTCGGCGGCACGGACAGGTAGTGCAGCCGGAACGACTGGCCCTCGAGCTGATCCTCCGCCCGCGCAACGGCGGCCGCCAGGGCCTGCGGACCGGCGCCGGTCGAGACGTACTCGAGGGTCGCGCAGAACGCAGCACGCTCATCCTCGGTGAATGCACGCTTGTAGAAGTCGCGCAGCGCCTGATCGGCGAGCTCTCGGAACTGGACGCTGTCGAAGTCGTCGAGTGAGACGCCGACGATGCGCATCCCGGGCACCAGGCCTGAGTTCGCAAGGTGGAACAGCCCGGGGATCAGCTTCCTGCGTGCGAGGTCGCCGGTCGCGCCGAACAGCACGACGACCTGCGGTTCGCGCGGACCAGACCCCGGGTGCATCTTCACCATGGGCCCAACGTGCCAGCGCCAGGTTTCCCCGCCGTTACGGCAGCACTACCGCAGGCATGCAAGTGGCGGGCGCCAACGGGCGCCCGCCACTTGCCGTGCCCTTCCCGAGCTAGCCGACGATCCTGTTGTTGACGGTGTCGACGAGCCTGCCGCAGGTCACTGCCTTGTCAGGAACGGGGACGCCGCCCTTGACCGTCAGGAACCAGGTGCACTTGGTGGGACTGCCCATCGGGGTCACTCCGGGTGCGAACGAGGTGGGCACTGGGAGCATCCCGTTTGCCGTGTAGTTCGTGACCTTGCGCAGGTTGTTGATGAACGAGCTGCGCGTCGGGCACTTGCCGGCCTTCTTCAGCCCGGTGATCATCAGGTCGGTCGCTGCGTAGCCGACCGGCGCGATGGCCGTGTAGGGATTCAGCCCGGCCGCCTTCATGCCGTTCACGAAGGTGCGCACACCGGGCTTGCCCGGAACCCCGGCAGGGGTGGTGCCGTAGGTCGAGCCGATCATGCCCTCGAGCGGGCCGGCCGCCTTGGCGATGACCGACGGATCGGACAGTCCGACCAGGTAGTTCGCCTTGAGCTTCACGCCCTGCTGCGACAGTGCCTGGGCGATCGAGATGCCGCCGTCGACGAACATCGACTCGTAGGAGCCATCGACACCGGCGGCCTTCAGCCGCAGGGCCGTGGTCGTGGCGTCGTGGGCACCCTGGGCCTCATCGAGGATCGTGATGCCGTTCGTGATGCCGGTGCCGCTCAGCGGGACGGCTCCTGCGATCGACTTGATCGAGTTCACCGCACCCGGCGTGCTGTGGGCGATGAAGGCGGCCTTGGTGACTCCTGCGGCCTTCAGCCGCTCCAAGGGGGCGGTCGAGACCACCCCGGGCACCGTCGGTCCGGTGATGCCGAAGGTGTTGCGATCGGTGGCGAGGGCGAGCACGTTGAAGCCCGTCACCGGCACGTTGTTCTGCTTCAGGTAGGGCATCATCGAGTCGGCTGCGGATGCCAGCACGATGCCGAAGACCCTGTCCTGCTGCAGCGCCTGGTTGGCGACCTGCGTCTGGATGCTGCCGTTGGCCTGGTCGTCGTAGCCGATCAGCTTGATCTTGCGGCCGAAGAGCCCGCCCTTGGCGTTCTCCTTGTCGATGCGCAGGCGGGCGGCCTGCTCCGCACCGGCGAAGTTCGCTGCTGCCGCGCCGGTCTTGGGCGAGATGAACCCGATGGTGATGGTCGTGGGGGTCACGCCATCCTGGGGAGCGCAAGCGACAACCGGCTTGGCCGGCGCCTGCGGCGTTGTCGTCGTGACCGCGTTTGCGCTGCCGGCGAAGGTTGCCAGGAGCATGGCAGTTCCCACCGTGGTGACGACTGCTGCGGAGCGGCGATTGATCTTGATTCGATTCGACATGGTTCCGTCCTTGATAGAGAACACGCGGGAATCGCATGTTGCGGTTTCTATCTCGAGATCCCTCGCATCAGCTGCGGAGTTTCTTTCAATACAGGCAACGTACGTCCGCGAATTCACCACCGGAAGAGTGAACGAACGTTCGTTATGCATTCGCAATCGCGTTGGTACCAAAGCGTTATCAAGGCACTCTGGATCCCGGTTCGTGAACGCTGGTTCATCGACGACAGGGGTCGCGAGCGATCCGAACGGCCTTGGAGGACAATCGGAACTGGAGGTGCGCCATGCATGCACATGACATCCCAGACACACCGGAGATCCGATCGCAGATGGATGCAGCCATGGAGTCGACCTGCGCACGACTCGGCCTGGATCCTCATCAGGTGCAGGCGTGGGAGGACGGCTACCGGGCGCATGATGACGAGGGCTCTACCTTCGAGTGGTGGTACTTCGACATGCAGCTCGACGACGGAGCGACGCTGGTCGTGACGTTCTCGAACAAGCCGCACACCGAGCCTCACGGCCCACTGCAGCCCAGCGTGCTGGTCATCTACCGAGACGCAGCGGGCAACCGCTTCAGCTCCAATGACGCGCACCCGGCCGCGGAGTTCGCGGCGTCCGCAGCCGGCTGCGACGTGCGCATCGGACCCAGCACCGTGTCCGGCGACCTGGTCGACTACCGCCTGCACATCGAGACCGCTGCGCTGGTGGCCGATCTCGACCTGCATCGACTGGCGCCGTCGTGGCGCCCGGGCGCCGGCATCTCGTACTTCGACGCCAAGCAGGAGCAGTACATGGGCTGGGTCGTGGCAGTCCCCTACGGCTCGGTGACCGGAACGATCACCCACGAGGGCCAGGAGCGCGCAGTGTCGGGCTCGGCGTACCACGATCACAACTGGGGCAATGAGCTCATGAGCGCGATGCTCGACCACTGGTACTGGGGTCGAGCACACCTCGGCGACTACACGGTCGTGTACGTGCGCATGACCACCAAGGGGATCCTCGGGTTCGGCGCCATCAACCTGCCGACCTTCCTGCTCGTGAAGGGCCAGGAGATCCTCACCGACGACCTGCTCCCCCTGCGACTCGAGCTCGGCCCTGAGGTGCCCGGCCCCGGCCACCAGTCCTACCCCACGCACCTGCGCTGGACCTGGAGGAGCGATGGCGGCTCGGTCGTACTCGATGTCGCCAACCCGGCACTCATCGAGGCGCTCGACATGCGCGACGGCCAGCCCGGCCGGCGGCAACCGCTGGTGCACCTCCTCGAGCACCCGATGTACTACGACTTCACCGCCGACGCCACGCTCACCGTCGATCTCAAGGGCATCAAGGAGACGGTGACAGGCCATACGCTCTACGAGAAGATGATGTTCCGCTAGCCGCGCACACACCAGAACCTCGGAGGATCGGCCACATGACGAAGAACACGCAGTACCTGATCGCCTTCGGCTGCCTGCTGCTGGCACTCGTCATGGGCGTGCTCGGCATGGTGACCGAGGGCAACAGCTGGGTCTACGTGGCGATCCCGCTCGGCCTGCTCGGCATGTTCTTCGCGGTGTGGACGCGTACCCGCAAGGACTCCTGACCCGGTCAGTCGTCCTCGCCGGATGCACCGGGCCCAGGGGGCGGGGCCTTGCTCGACGCTCCATGCACCGAGTGCCACAGGATGACGTCGAGGTCGGCCTGCGAGACCGAGTCTGGGCGACTGAGCGTCAGCGAGGTTGCCCACTGGGCATCCGGTGAGGTCGCCGTGTTGCGCGCCAGGAGGTCGACCTTCGGCACGAGGGCCCGCACCGGCTCCGTGTTCACCCGCGTCGACGCGAAGACGTCGTACATCGGCGTCGCGAGCGCGTCGTTGAGGCTGAGTGGCTTCATGCCCAGGATCAGCTCGATGGTCCGCACGACGGAGAGCACGTCGTAGCGCGTGTGGATCACGGCACCCGCCTTGGCGAAGGGGCTGATGACTGCGACCGGGATGCGATGCGCGTCGACGTGGTCGGCGCCGTCCTGCGAGTCATCCTCGACGATGAAGATGGCCGAGGAGTCCCAGATCGACGAGTGCGAGATGGTGTCGACGATCTGGCCGATGGCCAGGTCCGAGTCCGCCACCATCGACGTCGGCGTCGGGAAGCCCGGCTGCGTGCCGCGCGTGTGATCCGACGTCAGCGTCACGTAGTTGAACGCCGGGACCGCGCCGGCCTGCAGCTGCTGGGCCAGCCGCGACCTGAAGCAGTCCACATGCGAGTAGCTGCCTGCAGGTGCGCCCGATGGCAGCGACGAGTCGAAGATCTCGCCGCCGTCCAGGGCCGTGCCGATGGTGAGGTCACTGGGGAAGCAGCCCCCGAAGGGCGGACCGAGATCCGACTTCGCCTGCACGGCGGTGATCGCCGCCAGGATGGCCGGAGTCCGGTTGCGATCAGCGACCGACGGGAACCCGCCGACGAAGCCCTCGCCGTAGTTGAAGTAGGAGATGCCCTGCTGCTCGGCCTGGTTGAACAGGAACCCATTGCCCGGCCACGACACTGCGAAGGTGCCGAAGTCATTGGGGCGACCACGCCCGCCGTACTGCTGCACCCAGTTGCGCGTCACGTAGTCGGGCACCGAGGCCGCGGAGGTCAGGTAGTGCCCCTGGATCGATGCCTCGGAGTTCGCATAGACGTTGTCGAGCAGCGGGAAGCGCGTCACGAGGGCATGCAGGTTCGGCGTGACCGCCTGGCCGAAGATGGTGAGCTTCGCATCACCGTTGCCTCGGCTGTCGTCGCCCAGCAGCTGGTCGTAGCTGCGGTTCTCCCGCACGATGAAGAACACGTGCTCGATCGGGCCGCCGGCACGCACCACGGTGCCCGGAGGCGCGACCTGCTGGTCCGTCGGCTGGAGCTGACGCCTGGCCGCCGGCGTCATCGCCCTGACCTGCGCATCGCTCGGCAGGGCGAGCATGCCCGCCTGCCCGGTCACCATGTTCGCGCCGTACTGCACACCGGCGAACACGTCGGTGGTCGGCGCATTGGGGCTGAAGGCCCAGAAGATCGGATCCGTCGCGAGCACGGGATCCGGCCCCTGGGGGTTGGGGCCGATGCCCACTCCCTCGGCTGCGACGTAGAACAGCTGCGCCGGCCTGCCGCCGATCGCGCGCACGGTGGCCACCGCCTGCGGCTGCGCCGCAGTGGGGATGCGGCCGATGACGCTCCAGAGGTCTGCTGCCCGCGTCGAGCGTCCTGGCAGGGCGATGACCGAGAGCTCGTCCGCACCCGACTCGGCCACGAACAGGCGCTGCTCGTCGGGCGAGAGCGCGAGCGCCACCGGCATCGTGCCCAGCCCATCGCGGATGCCGACCCAGATCGTGCGTTCGACCTCGCGATCGACGAGATCGATGACCACGACCTGGTCGCTGGCGGACAGCGCGACGTACGCGCGTGTGCCGGCCCGGTTGGTCACGATGCCCTGCGGATGCGACAGCGGAGCGCCGACGGTGATGTCGGTCAGCTTCCGCCCCGCGGCGAGGTCGATCACCGAGACCGTGCCGGCCGCCTCATTGCTCACCAGGCCCAGCCGCCCGCCCGGGACGATGACCGAGCCGAAGGGATAGGCGCCGGCGCTCACGTACCGCACGGCATCCCCGCGCTCGAGATCGACGATCGCCGCCGCATCAGTGAGGTTCAGGGGCACCAGCAGGCGAGCGCCATCGGGCGAGACGGAGACCTTCTGCGGCCAGGACAGTGCGCTTGCGGCAAGACCTGTGCGCGGGGCCGGCCACACCTGCTCGACGGGAGCGTTGGGCTGGGGCGGCACGGCGATGGTGCGCAGCTCACGTGCCTGCCCGCACGTGGATGTCCAGGTGAAGACGTGGATGACATCGCCGCCGACTCCGGGAAGCCCGGCACGCGTCGGCTGCCAGCGCGAGTTCGGCAGGCCCGAGATGTATGCGCGACGGTGCACTGAATCGAGCGCGATGCCGCCCGACGCGCCCGGCAGTGGCAGCACCTGGCACACCTTGCCGGAGCGCGTGTCGACGATGCGCGCATCGTTGCTCGAGGTGCCCGACGACACCGTCCACAGCCAGCGGCCATCTGCGGTGACTGCGCCGCCCATGGGCAGGTTGCCGAGTCGCACGAGCGTGCCGGCTGGTGTGAGCTGACGCCCGCTGGGGAGCAGCATCGACGCAGGACTCGGCACAGTCACCGGGTTGGGGGCCGCCGCGAGCGACGCCGCACCGAGGACCAGCACCACTGCGGACACCAGCACCGTCGCACCGGATCTGGAGCGGAAGGAGGGACTGCCGTGCGTGCGTTGGCGCTGGACGGTCATGTGAACACCCCGATCGTGCGGCTGGGGTCAGCTCCCCGCGGGCTTCACTGAACTTCCAGTGTTCCACCGCTGCGCCGTGGATCGCCTGTCGTGTGCGCGGAGTCTCATGGTCAGGTCGAGCTGCCCGGGTCGTCGGCCGGGCCGACGTGGTCGGCGAGCCAGTCCAGCAGCGGGCGCAGGGCACGCCAGTCCGCGCGGACTGTCGTGAGGGCCTTGCCACTGGCGAGCCAAGGCTCGACGTCATAGGCGCGCATCGCGGTGAACTGTCGGTACCGGAGAAGCTCCAGGCGCGGGTGCTCGGCATCGATGCCGCGTGGCCGCGTCTTCATCAGGTTCCCGTCCAGGGTGAACCGGCGCTTGAGCGCCTTGATGATGCGCTCGAGCTCGGCTCCTG
>JAQTXL010000028.1 GCA_028688835.1 Candidatus Nanopelagicales bacterium
CGCTCGTGAGCGACCGGCTCATGCGCTGCCTGCCTCGAGCGCGGTGACGATGTCGCCCACAGTGCTCGCACCTGCCAGCGTCGCATCGGCGAGGGTGACCCCGGTCGACTCCTGCAGTGCGGCTGCCACGAGCACCGCCAGGGACGACCACTGGCCGAACGCGGACAGCGGGGTGTCGGCCCGGACCACCACATCGTGCCCGAGCACGCGTGCCATGGCAGCGCTCACAGCCTCGATCACGGCTGATCCTGGAGCGAGGTGCGGATCTTGCCGACGAGATCCTGCTCGACTGCGCGCTGGGCCAGCTCCACGCAGCCGATGACCTGCGCGGCAGTGCCCGCGCCATGGCCGACCACGGTCACTCCTTCGACGCCGAGGACCAGGCCACCGGCGAAGGTTCCCGCGGCGGCCTGCCGGACCACCCCGCGCGCGGGCCCGGCATCGCCGTAGGCCAGGCCGATCTGGTGCGCGGCCCAGGCGGCGGCGCCCTCGATGCTCTTGAGCACGACATTGCCCGTGAAGCCGTCAGTGACGACCACCTGGGCGCGTGAGCCGCGGGTCACGTCGAAGCCCTCGACCGGGCCGATGTAGTGCAGGCCCCGTGCGGGCAGGGCCGAGCGCAGGTGAAGATCGGCCTCGATGCGCAGCTCGTCGCCCTTGCCGGCCTCGGAGCCGATGGACAGCAGGCCGATGCTCGAGTCGCCGACGCCGACCGCGCGAGCCAGCGCAGCGCCGGCGATGGCGAACTGCTCGAAGGAGCCCACAGAGCCGACCGTGGTGGCGCCGACATCGAGCAGGATGACCGGGTGCGCGAGGCCGGGCACGACCACTGCCAGCGCCGGGCGCAGCATGCCCGGGATGCGGCCGAGGGTGAGTACGGCCGCAGCGACCGAGGCGCCCGTGTGACCGACCGAGACCCAGGCGTCCGCCAGGCCGTCGCGCACCGCGCGTGCGGCGACCACGACGGTGGTCTCCGGGTGATCGCGGACCGCGTCGTCGCGCACGGCCTCGAGCGGGTGCACCTCCATGCTGATGCCCGCAGGAGCAGGCAGCAGCGTGATGCGGTCCAGATCGACGCCGCGCGCTGTCAGCTGGTCGCGCGCCACCTCGACAGGTCCGACGACGACGAGCCGCAGGCCGGTGTTCGCGGCATCGGCGAGCAGCACTGCGGCGGCGTCGGCCACGACGCCAGGAGCCCCATCTCCACCGAGGAGATCGAGGGCAACGGTGGTCATGGGGTGATTAGACGTCCAGGACGCGGCGCTTGGCGTACGTGCCGCAGGTCGGGCAGGCCGTGTGCGCCAGGCGCTTGGACTGGCAGCGGGTGCACGTCACCAGGGTCGGCACGGTGGTCTTCCACTGCGACCGGCGATGACGGGTGTTGGAGCGCGAAGTCTTCCGCTTGGGAACTGGCACGGTCTTCCTCTTTCACTTGTTGCGTGCGTCGGGCTGGGCTTCGGCGGTCGCCTGGCCCGGATCATGCTCCGCGAGGCCGGCCAGGGCCGCCCACCGCGGATCGACGGTCTGGTGCTCGTGCCCTGGATGATCGTCGAGCCGGATCCCACACTCAGGACACAGGCCCGCACAGTCATCACGGCACAGCGGCGCCATCGGCAGCGCCGTCACCACGGAGTCGCGCAGCGTCGGCTCGAGATCGATGAGGTCGCCCTCGAGCACCGGCAGCGGATCCTCGTCGTCCTCGGGCTCCTCGACAACCGCGCCCCGGGCATCCGTGGCGGGATAGGCGAACAGCTCGCTGACGTCGACCGCTTCCTCCCAGGCGATGGGCTCGAGGCAGCGCGCGCACTCGGCACTGACCTGGACGTCCACCGCCCCGCTCACCAGGACGCCCTCCATCACCGACTCGAGACGAAGCTCCATCTCGATGGGCGACTGCGGCGCAACCCTGGCCAGCGCGACACCCAGATCACCCGGAGCTGACACCGTCCGGCTCACCTCGACCATCGATCCCGGCCGATGCTGCAGGCCCAGTGCGTGTGTGTCGAGCACAAGCGCACTGCGTGGATCGAGGCTGGTCAAAGCTCCCCTTTTGGATCAACCTGCGGCAGCTGCCGCGGGTCATCAGGGCCTCGCGAGAGGCTGACGGGCAAGAGTACCCGCTCGGGGCGCTGGACCCAAAGCGGCCGGACCTGCCGGCTCAGCCCTGGTCGTCGTAGAAGCCGCCGCCGAAGTCCGCCTCGGACTCCGGCGCGGGTGCCAGCTCCTGGTACATCTGGCTGCGCAGGCGCTCGCGGCCGCGGTCGACGGTCTGCAGGGTCTTCTGCAGGGTGATCTCGAAGGTCGCCAGCTTGGCGTCGATGTAGTCGTCGGTCTCCGAGCGCATGCGTGCGGTCTCCTCGTCGACCGCACTGCGGACGGCCTCGGCCTCGGCAACGGCGGCGAGGTAGACCTCGTGCTGGGCGACCATGCGATCGGCCTCGGCCCGGGCGCGCTCCAGGATGCGGTCGGCCTCGCGGCGGCCGTCGGCGACGACCGACTCGCGGTCGGCCAGGAGCTCATCGGCGCGGTAGACCGACTCCGGCAGGAGCTGGCGCACCTCCTCGATGAGGTCCAGCACCTGCTGACGGTTGACGATGCAGGATGCTGACAGCGGCATGGCCTTGGCATCCTCGATGACGACCGCAAGCTCTTCGAGCCGGTCCTGCAGATCCACGAGCACTCCCTCAACCCATCCGCGACGCGCCGATCCTGGCGCGTCCAGGGTCTACCGTCTCATGGATGGACGGGAAGTCCCGTTATTTCTTGGCCTCGGCGACGCGCGCGAGCAGGCGCTCCTGCACCGGACCCGGCAGCAGTCCGTTGATGTCGCCGCCGAAGTTGGCGACCTCCTTGATCAGGCTCGAGGACAGGTAGCTGTAGATCGGGTTGGTCGAGACGAACAGCGTCTCGATGCCCGTGAGCCGGTAGTTCATCTGGGCCATCTGCAGCTCGTAGTCGAAGTCGGTGACCGCGCGCAGCCCCTTGACGATGGCCTGCACCTCATTGGCCTTGCAGTAGTCGACGAGCAGGCCCATGAACGAGTCGACGCGGACGTTGGGGTACGGCTGGACGACCTCGCGCAGCATCTCCATGCGCTCTTCGATGGAGAAGGTGCCCGACTTGTTCTTGTTGATGGCCACCACGATGATGACCTCGTCTGCGAGCTTGGCGGCGCGCGCGAACACATCGAGATGCCCATTGGTCACCGGATCGAAGGACCCTGGGCAGACTGCTCTACGCACCGTTCACTCTCCTGTCATTGCTGTCGCGCGACCGTACCAAAGTCGGGTGTCCCCATACCTGCGTTGCGACAAGTCGGTCCAGCCGTCGGGCAGCGGGCTCTGGGCGTCGGACGACGCGCGCTCGACGACCACGCGCGCAGCATCGGCGATCCATCCGTGCGCCGCGAGCGCCCCCAGCAGTGCCGTGAGCGCCGTCGCCGCGAGCTCATAGGGCGGGTCGACGAACACGAGGGAGCAGGGCGCTGCAGGCTCGCGCTGCACCAGCTGCTGCACATCGGCGGCGATGAGCCGGACGGCATCGGAGCCGAGGGCCTCCATGTTGCGCCTGATGGCATCGACGGCAGGCCGCGCCCGCTCGACGAGCACCACGCTGCGCGCTCCCCTGCTGGCCGCCTCGAGCCCCAGCGCACCGCTGCCGGCATAGAGATCGAGCACGTCCAGGTCGGACCAGTCGCTCCCCGAGGCGAGCAGCTCGCTGGTGAGGGTTGAGAACATGGACTCGCGCACCCGATCCGACGTCGGCCGCGTTCCGTGCTGCGGCACCACGAGCCTGCGTCCGCGCGCCGAGCCGGCGATGATCCGCGTCATGCCTTCTCCAGGAACTCGGCCTGGTCCTCGGCGACGAGCTCGAGCAGCGCCGCGCGCAGGGCCGGGTGGTCGTCCAGTGCCGGGTCGGCATCGACGACCGCAATCGCAGCGGCGCGCGCCTGCTCGATGACCTCGATGTCGGTCACGACCTGCAGCAGGCGCAGCGACGAGCGCCGGCCCGACTGGCTCGCGCCGAGGACGTCACCCTCACGCCGCTGCAGGAGGTCGAGCTGCGCGAGCGCGAAGCCGTCGGTGGTCGAGGCGACGGCATCGAGGCGCTCACGGGCAGGTGAGCCCGGCAGGGCCTCGGTGAACAGCAGGCACAGGCCGGGAAGCGAGCCGCGGCCCACGCGGCCACGCAGCTGGTGCAGCTGCGAGATGCCGAAGCGGTCGGCGTCGAGCACGACCATGACCGTGGCCGACGGAACGTCGACACCGACCTCGACGACCGTGGTCGCGACCAGGACCTCGATGGGCGCCTCGGCCGCCGGGTCCGCGAATGCCGACATCGACGCGTCCTTGGCGTCCGCCGGCATGCGCCCGTGCAGCATCCCGATGCGCAGGCCCTGCAGCGGCCCCGCGCCCAGCTGCTCCACGGTGTCGAGCACGGCTGCCGCAGCCCTGCGCTCGGGCTCGTCCTCGACGAGCGGCGCATCCTCGACTCCGTCGTCACCGATGCGCGGGCACACGATGAACACGCGATGCCCCGCGCTGACCTCCTCGCGCACGCGCTCCCAGGCGCGCGCGACATGCGCCGGCCGCTCGGCGACGGGGACCACGTGGGTCTCCACGCCTGCCCGACCCGCAGGCAGGCCGGCCAGCGTCGAGACCTCGAGGTCGCCGAAGACCGTCATGGCCACGGTGCGCGGGATCGGGGTCGCGGTCATGACGAGCACATGCGGACGCGTGCCGTCGGCCGCCTTGGACGCGAGGGCGGCACGCTGCTCGACGCCGAACCGGTGCTGCTCGTCGACGACGACCAGACCCAGGTCGTTGAACGTCACCGTATCGGTGAGCAGCGCATGCGTGCCGATCACGATGCCGGCATCGCCGGACACCACGCGCAGCAGGTCGCGCCTGCGCTGGGCCGCCTTCGTGGACCCCGTCACCAGCGCGACCTGCGTGCCGCGGTCATGGCCGCCCAGCATGCCGCCCTCGGCCATCGGCCCGAGCAGCGCAGTGATGGAGCGATGGTGCTGCTGGGCGAGCACCTCCGTGGGGGCCAGCAGTGCTGCCTGGCCACCGGAGTCGACCACGCTGAGCATCGCGCGCACGGCGACGACGGTCTTGCCGCTGCCGACGTCGCCCTGCAGCAGGCGGTGCATGGGGTGGTCGCCCGCGAGGTCGGCGGCGATCTCGTCACCGACCTCGCGCTGGCCCGCGGTGAGCGCGAAGGGCAGCCGCGCATCGAACTCGCGCAGGAGGGGGCCGGCCTGCTCGACGCGTGCCCTGGCCGGCAGGTGCGCGAGCTCGGCACGCCGCTGGGCCAGCACGGTCTGCAGGAGAAAGGCCTCCTCGAAGCGCAGCCGGGCGCGCGCATGGTCGATGTCGGGCTGGTCCGCCGGTCGGTGGATGCCCTGCAGGGCCTGGGTCAGGCCGATGAGGCCGTGCTCGCTGCGCACGGCCTCGGGGATGGGGTCGGGCAGGGGCCCGAGCGTGTCCAGGATGACGCCGACGGCCCTGGCGATCTGCATCGAGCTGAGTGCGGATGTCGCCGGGTAGATGGGGATGAAGGCCCCGGCGAACGAGGCGACGCGCTCGGGATCCTCATCGACGTCGTCCGGCAGGAAGTCGAAGGAGGGGTGCGTGAGCTGCCGGCGCCCGCGATAGGTCGAGACCACGCCGGCGAACAGGCCGCGTCGACCGGTGCGGAACGTGCCCTCGCGCCAGCGCTGGTTGAAGAAGGTGAGGCTGATGCGCTCCGTCCCGTCGGAGACGACGACCTCGACGATGGTCCCTCGTCGCTGCTGCATCGGCCGGCTCGTCACGCTCACGACCTCGGCGAGCAGCGTCACGGCCTCCCCGTCGACCAGGGTGCGCATGTCGGTCAGCTCGCCGCGGGCCGCGTAGCGGCGCGGGTAGTGCCGCAGGAGCTCGCCGACGCTCGTCAGGCCCAGGGCCTTCTCGATGGCCTGGGCCGACTTGCCCCCGATGACCTGAGACAGGCGAGCGCTGGTGTCGTCGAGGGTCATCCGCCACCGCCCTGCGCCTCGTGTGATGCCCTGATTTGGGATGCCCGACCGGCGTCGGGTACCCTAGCCCGGCTGCACGCAGGACGAGCAGCATCCAACACCAGGCCTGATCGTGCATCGCGCAACGGCGCGGAACGATCGGGACTCAACACGACAGGAGTGCACCGTGGCTGCCAACTGCGACGTCTGCGGCAAGAGCCCAAGCTTCGGGCACAGTATTTCCCATTCGCATCGGCGCACCAAGCGTCGCTGGAACCCCAACATCCAGCGCGTCCGCACGCTCGTGGGCAAGACCCCCAAGCGCCAGAACGTCTGCACCTCGTGCCTGAAGGCCGGCAAGGTCGTCCGCGGGTAGTGCGCACCAGCAACGTGTCAGCCGAGGTCTTCGACCTCGGCTGATCTGCTTTCCGGGCCCGTTCCACGCGACTACGACGTGCGGAAGTGCTCGTGCCCGCCGGCAACGGTCACGAAATGTCCGTCGACACTGACGCCGGCACCGGGGGCCTGCACCTCGAGCACCTCGCCGATGGCGGTGAACCCCGGCGGCAGCTCGACGCCCGCGGCGAAGGTGGCCAGCAGCGCATGGTCGTCGCCGCCAGTGAGCATCCACTCGCGCGGGTCGAGGCTGTAGGCGGACGCCGCAGCCTGGATCTCGTCAGGGACCGCGAGCGCGGCGGAGTCGATGGCCAGCACCACCTGGGATGCGACCGCGATGTGCCGGGCGTCGGCGATGAGGCCGTCGCTCACATCGATCATCGCGGTGGCACCCGCGATCGCGGCCGCCGGCCCGAGGGCGTACGGAGGCTCGGGCACCCGATGCGCATCGACCAGCCTCCTGGGCGACCGGAAGCCGCGCGACAGCACTGCGAGTCCCGCAGCCGCCCAGCCCAGCCTCCCGGCCACCGCGACGACGTCACCGGCTCGCGCACCCGAGCGCACGACTGCTGGACGACCCTCGAGGTCGCCGATGGCCGTCACGGTGATCATCACGGCATCTGCCGACGTGACGTCGCCCCCGACCAGCGCGGCCCCGATCGCCTCGACCTCGGCGCGCAGGCCACTCGTGCAGGCGATCGCCCAGGCTGCGGGCAGGTCGGCAGGTGCGGCGAAGGCCACGACGACCGCGGAGGGCCTGGCGCCCATCGCCGCGATGTCGGCAAGGCTCGCCGCGGCAGCCCGCCGGCCGATCTCCAGGGCGGTGGACCAGTCGCGCCGGAAGTGCCGGCCCTCGACGAGCACATCGGTCGAGATCACGACCGACCCACTGGGTGTCGCGACCACTGCGGCATCGTCGCCGGGGCCGAGCAGCACGCCGGCATTCGCGGGCAGGTCGGCGGTGACGCGCGCGATCAGCCCGAACTCGCCGACATCGGCCAGGGTGCGTGCCTCCCCCATGGTCAGCGCAGGCCCGTGCCGCGGCGCAGGGCATCGGAGATGAGCGTCTCCACGAGTTCGGCGTAGTCGACGCCACTGGCCTGCCACATCCGCGGGTACATCGAGATGGGCGTGAACCCCGGCATCGTGTTCACCTCGTTGACGATCAGCGCGCCCTCGGCGTCGAGGAAGAAGTCGACGCGAGCCAGGCCCTCGCAGCCCAGGGCCTCGAAGGCGCGCACGGCCAGGGCCTGGACCTCCAGCTCGACGCCGACCGGCAGCTGCGCAGGCACGACCAGCTCGGCGGAGTCCTCGAGGTACTTCGCCGCGAAGTCATAGAACTCGTGATCGCCGCCGACGATGATCTCGGCGCACCGGCTGGCCTGGAGCACGCCCTGGTCGCCAGCCAGCACCCCGCACTCGATCTCGCGTGCGCCGCCGACTGCGGCCTCGACGATCACACGCGGATCGTGCACGCGCGCCTCCTCGATCGCCCGCTCGACGGCTTCGGCCGTGTGCACCTTCGCGATGCCGCGCGACGAGCCGGCGCGCGCCGGCTTGACGAACACCGGAAGCCCGAGGGCCGCGACCTCGTCGAGGCAGGCCTGGCGATCGGCATGCCAGTGGCGGTCGGTGATGCCGACGAACCGCCCTACCGACAGGCCCGCGTACTCGAGCAGGACCTTCATGGTGATCTTGTCCATGCCTGCCGCCGATGCGAGCACGCCGGAGCCGACATAGGGGATGCCGCCAAGCTCGAGGAGGCCCTGGATCGTGCCGTCCTCCCCCCAGGGTCCGTGCAGCACCGGGAAGACGACATCGATGCGCCCGAAGCGCTCGGTGATGGCCTTGGCATCAGGGCTCAGTGCGGCCTCGTCACCGAGGTCGGGCACCACGGGCAGCTCGCCGTCGACGATGCCGTAGCTGCGATCGGGGTCCATCGCGAACCAGTGGCCCGAGGGCGAGATCCCGATGGCGATGACGTCGAGGGCGGTGCGGTCGAGGGCTCGCAGCACGCCGTCGGCGCTGATGCACGAGATGCTGTGCTCACTGCTGCGGCCACCGAAGACGACTGCGACGCGCGTGCGCGCTGTGGTCACTCGGCGGCTCCCACCACGACGCCCTCGTGCTCATGCTTGGGCTCGCGGGCCATGAAGGCTGCCGCCAGCGTGCTCACGGACGCGCCGTGGTGCAGCACATTGACCACCTGCTCGGTGATGGGCATCTCGACACCATGGCGGTGGGCGAGCTCCAGGATCGGCTGGCAGCTGCGGTAGGCCTCGCAGGTCTGGTGCGTGACCTCGATGGTCTCCTCGACCGACAGCCCCCGCCCGAGGTTCGCGCCGAACGTGCGGTTGCGCGACAGCGGGGACTGACAGGTCGCGACGAGGTCGCCGACGCCGGCCAGGCCCTGGAAGGTCAGCGGATCGGCGCCGAGGGCAACGCCGAGCCGAGCGATCTCCGCGAGTCCTCGCGTCATGAGCGAGGCCTGGGAGTTCTCGCCGAGCCCCATTCCGGCTGCCATGCCGTTGGCGACTGCGATGACGTTCTTCACCGCACCGCCGAGCTCGGTGCCGATCACGTCGGTGGTCCAGTACGGCCGGAAGTAGTCGGTGGTGCAGGCATCCTGGAGCAGCTGCGCACTGCCTTCATCGGTGCACGCGACCGTCGTCGCCGAGGGCTGGTGCTGGGCGATCTCGTGGGCGAGGTTGGGTCCGGACACGACCGCGATGCGGCCCGGCGCCGCACCCGTCTCCTCGGCGATCACCTCGCTCATGCGGCGCATCGTGCCCAGCTCGATGCCCTTGATCAGGCTCACCAAGATTGCGGACGCAGGGATCAGCGCCCCCCAGTCGCGCAGGTTGTCGCGCAGCACCTGGGCCGGCAGCGCCAGCACGACGATGTCGGCGCCAGCGAGGGCCTGCGCCGGGTCAGTGGTGGCGCGGATCGCCGTCGGCAGCCGCAGATCGGGGTGGTACTGGCGGTTGGTATGGGCGGTGTCGATCTCGGCTGCGATCCTCGCGTCGCGCGACCACATGGTGACGTCGCTGCCTGCATCGGCGAGCAGCATCGAGAACACAGTGCCCCAGGAGCCAGCGCCCATGGTCGCCACGCGGCTCATGCGGGAGCGCCGGAGACGAGGTCGATGAGCACCGGCCAAGACTAATGCCCCCTGTGCTGTTGAATGCAGCCATGCTGTGGTCAGTGATCGTCCCGGTGAAGGCCCTGGCCGGTGCCAAGTCCAGGCTCGACGAGGCCGCTGCTGTCCGCGCCGATCTCTCGCGGGCCTTCCTGACCGACGTGCTGGCGGCGCTGGTCGGCGCTGTGCGGGTGCGCGAGGTGCTCATCGTCGGCGACATCGACGCCGACGACCTCACGGCTGGCCCCGGGGTGCGCGTGCACCGCGTGAGCTCCCAGGGGCTCAACGAGGATCTCCACGCAGGCCTGGCCCTGCTCGATCCAGGACCTGCGGCCATCGTCGCAGCGGACCTGCCGTGCCTGACGAGCAGCACCATCGACGCGGTGCTCACCGCAGCCGCGCACCACCCGCGCATGTTCGTCACCGACGCGCAGGGGCTGGGCACCACCATGCTGCTGGACCACCACGCCAGCGCCAGCACGCCCCGGTTCGGGCCTCGGTCGCATGCCCAGCATGCGCGCGCCGGCTACCGACTGGTCGGCACCGACGACGTCGACGCACGCCTGCTCGCCCGCGCGCGCAGGGATGTCGACACCTCGGTCGACCTGTGGGATGCGCGCCGCCTTGGCGTCGGGGCGGCGACGCAGGCGCTGCTCGGTGCCGCACAGGCGTGACCTGCGCAGCACCGACCCCACGCACACAGCAGCGGGCCCAGCCGATCGGCTGGGCCCGCTGCTGTGTGCGTGATGACTAGCGGCGCACTGCCTTCTTGGCAGGTGCAGCCTTCTTCACCGCTGCCTTCTTGGCGGGAGCGGCCTTCTTGGCAGGAGCAGCCTTCTTGGCAGGTGCAGCCTTCTTCACCGCTGCCTTCTTGGCGGGAGCGGCCTTCTTGGCAGGAGCAGCCTTCTTGGCGGGCGCAGCCTTCCGCGCACCGGCGACATGTGCCTTGAACTCGGCAGCCGCGCGGAACTTGGGGAGCTTGGTCGCCTTGATCTTCACGGTCTCTCCCGTGCGCGGGTTGCGACCCAGTCGGGCATTGCGCTCGGCGCGCTCGAAGATGCCGAAGCCGCTGACAGCAACACGCTCGCCCTTGGCGACGGCCTTCTTGGTCTCGTCGAGGAATGCATCGACGACTTCAGTCACCTGGCGCTTGCTCAGTTCGAGCTTTGCGGCGACGCTTTCGATCAGTTCAGCCTTGTTCACAGAAAAACCCCTCCGGAGGGTGGATGTCGACCCGTTGTCGACTGGTCATATTTACGCACGTTTGTCGCGCCTGCGCATAACGACGCGCCGTGGAAAACACGTTGGAATCACTAGTGATTTGCGCCACCTGCCTGCGGAGCACCCGGATCAGCGAGTCACAGGAGCATCACGGGCACCACACAGGGACCGTCGATCAGGCGGTTGTCGGCAGGAACGACGGTCGCCGGCCCTCGAATTCAGTGATGGCCTCGGCCTGCTGCAGGGTGATGCCGATGTCATCGAGGCCCTCCATCAGGCGCCAGCGCACGTAGTCGTCGACCTCGAACGTCGCGGTCAGATCCCCAGCGCGCACCTCGCGCCGGTCGAGATCGACCGTGACGGGCAGCGCCGGATCGGCCTCAATGGCCTCCCACAGCCGCTCGATGTCGGACTGCTCGAGCATTGCCGTGAGCAGTCCGCCCTTGCCCGAGTTCCCGCGGAAGATGTCGGCGAACCTCGAGGACAGCACGACCATGAAGCCGTAGTCCTGCAGCGCCCACACGGCATGCTCGCGCGACGATCCGGTGCCGAAGTCCGGGCCGGCGACGAGGATCGTGACGCCCTGGTACTCAGGCCGGTTCAGCACGAAGTCGGGGTCCTTGCGCCAGGCGGCGAACAGCCCGTCCTCGAACCCGTGCCGCGTGATGCGCTTGAGGTACTCGGCCGGGATGATCTGGTCGGTGTCGACATTGCTCCGGCGCAGCGGTGCCGCGGTGCCGGTATGGGTGATGAACGCGTCCATGATGACTCCTCGTCGGGTGCTTACAGGTCTGCCGGAGCAGCGAGATGGCCGGTGATGGCGGTGGCTGCCGCCACCGCAGGTGACACGAGGTGCGTTCGGCCGCCTGGGCCCTGACGCCCCTCGAAGTTGCGGTTCGAGGTCGAGGCGCTGCGCTCCCCCGGTGCGAGCTTGTCGGGGTTCATGGCCAGGCACATCGAGCAGCCCGCCTCGCGCCACTCGGCTCCGGCGGCTCGGATGATGACGTCGAGGCCCTCGGCCTCGGCCTGGTGCTTCA
Source organism: Candidatus Nanopelagicales bacterium (assembly GCA_028688835.1). Taxonomy (GTDB): domain Bacteria; phylum Actinomycetota; class Actinomycetes; order S36-B12; family S36-B12; genus UBA11398. Next base: position 11,795 of record JAQTXL010000028.1, read on the forward strand.
CCCGCACCGAGCCTGGCACCACGAGCATGCGGACCCGCGGGTCGACTGTGCGGCCCTGCAGGACCTCGGCGACGGCGCGCAGGTCCTCGATGCGGCCATTGGTGCACGAGCCGACGAACACCGTGTCGACCGTGATGTCGCGCAGCGGCATGCCTGCCGTCAGCCCCATGTACTCCAGGGCTCGCTCGATCGCGACGCGGTCGACCTCGTCCTTGGCGTCCTCGGGTGAGGGGACGCTGCCGGACAGCGGCAGGCCCTGGCCCGGGTTCGTGCCCCAGGTCACGAACGGGCTCAGCGTCGAGGCATCGATGAACACCTCGGCGTCGAAGGCGGCATCCTGATCCGACGGCAGGGTCGACCAGTAGGCCACGGCTGCTTCCCAGTCAGCACCGGTGGGCGCGTGGTCGCGGCCCTTGAGGTACTCGAAGGTCGTGGCATCCGGAGCGATCATGCCGGCGCGGGCGCCTGCTTCGATCGACATGTTGCACACCGTCATGCGACCCTCCATGGACAGCGCCCGGATCGCCGAGCCGCGGTACTCCAGGACGTAGCCCTGGCCGCCGCCGGTGCCGATGCGCGCGATCACGGCCAGCGTGATGTCCTTGGCGCTCACACCGACCGGCAGCTCGCCGTCGACGGTGATCGCCATCGTCTTGAAGGGCTTCAGCGGCAGGGTCTGGGTGGCGAGCACATGCTCGACCTCTGACGTGCCGATGCCGAAGGCCAGCGCGCCGAACGCGCCGTGCGTCGACGTGTGCGAGTCGCCGCACACCACGGTCATGCCCGGCTGCGTGAGGCCCAGCTGCGGTCCGACGACATGCACGATGCCCTGCTCGATGTTGCCGAGCGAGTAGATGGGCACGCCGAACTCCGCGCAGTTCACGCGCAGTGCCTCGACCTGGGCGCGCGAGATCGGGTCGGCGATCGGGGCCAGGATGTCGATCGTCGGGACATTGTGGTCCTCGGTGGCCAGGGTGAGATCCGGTCGGCGGACACCGCGGCCCGCGGCCCGGAGCCCGTCGAAGGCCTGCGGGCTGGTCACCTCGTGCACCAGGTGCAGGTCGATGTAGAGCAGGTCGGGCTCGCCTGCTGCCCTGCGCACGACATGCGCCTCCCAGACCTTCTCGGCCAGTGTCTTCGCCATCACCTGCTCCTCTTCGTGTCGATGATTGACATCTCACTATGTGAGACGGCAATATCAAGGTATGGACAACTCTAGCGGAGTGGGCGTCGTGGACAAAGTCGTGGCCCTCCTCGACGCCCTGTCGATCGGTCCGCTCACGCTCCAGGAGCTTGCCGATGCCACCGGCCTGCCTCGACCCACCACGCACCGGCTGGCGGTGGCCCTGGAGCATCACCGGCTCGTCGGGCGCACCGATGCCGCACAGTTCCGGCTCGGGCCGCGCCTTGCCGAGTGGTCCATCCCGGCGACCTCCTGGGTCAGCGCTGCGTCCACCATCGCACGCGAGCTGCGCGATGCCACCGGCGTCAGCGCCCAGGTCTACCGACGCGCAGGGGATGCCCGCGTCTGCGTCGCTGCCGCCGAGCCGGCGCGCGGCCTGCGCGACACGGTGCCGGTGGGAGCGCTGCTGACCATGCGCGCCGGCTCCGCAGCGCAGGTGCTGCTCGCTTGGGAGCAACCGGCCGAGCAGGCGCAGGTCCTCGACGGCGCCAGCTTCACTCCGGCCGACCTGGCACGGGTCAGGAAGCGCGGCTGGGCGCAGTCCGTCGCCCAGCGCGAGCCGGGGGTCGCCTCGCTCGCGGCACCGGTGCGCGACACGGCAGGCGCGGTGGTGGCGGCGATGTCGATCTCGGGGCCGGTCGATCCGCTGGCTCGCCCGACCAAGGCGCAGATCGCCCATCTGCTCGCCGCGGCGCGGCAGCTGGAGTCCGCCATCGCGCACTGACCGGGGCCGGAGACACTACTGGCCCCCTCCCGAAGGAGGGGGCCGAGTAGCCCCGACGGGATTCGAACCCGCGCTACCGCCTTGAGAGGGCGGCGTGCTAGGCCACTACACAACGGGGCCTCATCACAGGGGTCTCCCCCGGCGATGCAGCGCGCGACCATGCGATCGCAACGCTCGCTGGGGTACCAGGACTCGAACCTAGACTAACTGAACCAGAATCAGTTGGGCTGCCAATTACCCCATACCCCATGGGTCGTGCTGTGACTGACTGACAGAGTTTAGGGGGCGGGGGCCGCTGCCCAAAATCGGGTCCCCCAATCCGCACTCAGTGGACACGATCCGTGCGTGGGTGCACGCCAACAGTGATCCAGACCACCAAGATTGGCGCATGCTCGACTGGATCACACGCTCCTACCCCGTCGCCGTCGTCCGACGCTTCGTCGAGCTCGAACTGCTCGATCGGTCCTTCGGCCTGGCCGCCCAGGCCTTCGTTGCCCTGCTGCCGCTGGTCATCATCGTGGTGTCCGTGTTCGCCACGTCGAACGGGCAGGTCATCGCCGATCAGATCATCGACCGCTTCGGCATCGAGGGCCCTGCGCAGGGGTCCGTGCGCGCCCTCTTCGAGTCACCGGTCGCCACGTTCGCCATCTCGTGGTCTGCACTGCTGCTCATCGCATACTCGGCGTTCTCGCTGTCGCGCAAGCTCTCACGGGCCTACGGCGCGATCTTCATGCTGCCCCCGCTCGCACGCAACGAGCTCTGGCGGGGCCTCGTCTGGGTCGGACTCCAGGTGGTCATGCTCACGCTCACGTCGGGGCTTCGCAGCCTGTGGCGCAACAACGATGGCGCTTTCATCCAGGCCATCGCCGTCATCGCGCTGCTCGCAGCCTGGTTCGCCCTCGACGCCTTCGGGCTCAAGCTGCTCGTGCCGACGATCAGCCGTCGGCTGCTGCTGCCGACTGCAGCAGTGAGCCTGATCGGCCGTATCGGGCTCCTGGGCTGGGCTGCGGTCTACATGCCGCGCACCCTGGAGTCCAAGGCCGAGCAGTTCGGCCCGATCGGCGTCACCTTCGCGCTGTTCACGCTGATCCTCGTCGGCGTCGTCGTCACGCTGCTTGCACCGCTGCTGGTCGCGGTCTGGGATCAGCGTCGCCGCGGCGTGCTAGCGGATGCTGTGGGCGTCGCGCAGACGACGTAGCGACGTCTCGCGACCCAGGATCTCCATCGACTCGAACAGCGGCGGCGAGACGCGGCGGCCGGTGATGGCGACGCGCACAGGTCCGTAGGCGAGCTTCGGCTTGAGCCCCAGGCCCTCGACCAAGGCGCTCCTGAGCGCCGACTGGATCGCGTCGGTGGTCCACTCCGGGAGGGACTCCAGCGCCGTGACTGCTGCGGCCAGGGCCTCGTCGGCATCCTCGCCCAGCACTGCGCGCGCATCGTCGTCATCGAGCACGAAGCGCGCGTCACCGACGAGCAGGAAGCCGAGCATGCCCACGGCCTGGGTGAGCGTGTCGAGGCGCTCCTGGATGAGCGGCACAGCAGCGTGCAGCACCGACTGCTGCTCGGCTGTCGGCGGCGTGCTCACGAGCCCCTCGGCGGCCAGCAGCGGGATGATGCGGCCGATGAGATCGTCGAGGGTGATCGCACGGATCCAGTCGCCATTGATCGCGGTGCACTTCTTGAGGTCGAAGCGAGCCGGGTTCGCACTCACGCGCTCGATCGCGAAGGCCTGCGCCATCTCATCGAGCGAGAAGAACTCCTGATCGTCGCCCATCGACCAGCCCAGCAGCGCAAGGTAGTTCAGCAGCGCCTCGGGCAGGTACCCCTGCGTGCGGTACATGAGCAGCGACGACTCGGGGTCGCGCTTGGAGAGCTTGCGGTTGCCCTCACCCATGACGTACGGCAGGTGCCCGAACTGCGGCGTCGTGCCGTCGCTGACGCCGATCGCTGCAAGTGCCTCGTACAGCGCGATCTGGCGTGGGGTCGAGGACAGGAGGTCCTCGCCGCGCAGCACGTGCGTGATGCGCATCAGGGCGTCGTCGACCGGGTTCACGAGCGTGTACAGGGGCTCGCCGTTGCCGCGCACGAGCACATAGTCGGGCACGTGCTCACGACCGAACGTGACCTCGCCCCGCACGAGGTCGACCCAGGTGCAGTCGCGGTCGGGCATGCGGAAGCGCACGATCGGCACGCGCCCCTGCTGCTCGTGGGCAGCCACCTGCGCGGCGGTCAGATCGCGGCAGGTGCCCTCGTAGCCGGGCGCACGGTTCTGCTGCCGCGCCAGCTCGCGCTGGGCATCGAGCTCCTCGGCCGAGCAGTAGCACCGGTAGGCATGGCCGGCCTCGAGCAGGCGCGCAGCCACGTCGGCGTAGATGTCGAGCCGCTGCGACTGTCGGTAGGGGCCGTACGAGCCACCGACCTCGGGGCCCTCGTCCCAGTCGAGGCTGAGCCAGCGCAGCGAGTCGAGCAGCGCCTCGTAGGACTCCTCGGAGTCGCGGGCGCTGTCGGTGTCCTCGATGCGGAACACGAAGGTGCCGCCCATGTGCCGAGCGAACGCCCAGTTGAACAGCGCGGTGCGCACCATGCCCACATGCGGGTTGCCGGTGGGCGACGGGCAGAAGCGGACTCGGACGTCAGGCACGGTCGACGACCGGATTGGTGAGCGAGCCGATGCCGTCGATCCGCACGGTGACGGAGTCACCTGCCTTGATCGGCTTGGTGCCGCTCGGCGATCCGGTCAGGATGACGTCGCCGGGCAGCAGCGTCATCACCGCGGACACCGCCTCGACCACGGTGGCGACGTCGAAGAGCATGTCGTTGGTGGTGCCGTCCTGGCGCAGCTCGTCATTGACGGTGCAGCGGATGGCCCTGTCCTCCCAAGCGAAGTCGGTCTCGATCCACGGGCCCAGGGGGCAGAAGGAGTCGAAGCCCTTGGCGCGTGCCCACTGGCCGTCCCGAGTCTGCAGGTCGCGGGCCGTCACGTCATTGGCGCAGGTGTAGCCCAGGATGACCTCGGCAACGCGCTCGCGCGGCACCTCGCGGCACACGCGCCCGATGACGATCGCCAGCTCGGCCTCGTGCTCGACGTGCTCGGACTGCCACGGCAGCTCGATGGGGTCACCGGGGCCGACCACTGCGGTGCTGGGCTTGAGGAACATCAGCGGCTCGGGCGGCGCCTCGCCGAGGCCGACCTCGCGGATGTGGTCGAGGTAGTTCTTGCCGATCGCCACGACCTTGCTCGGCAGCACCGGAGCCACCAGGCGCACGTCCTCGAAGCGCACGAGCCTGCCGTCCGGGACGATCTCGCCGAAGGGGTGCCCCTCGAGCAGGGCGATGACGGTGCCCTCACCGGGCTCCCCCTGGGCGTCCAGCCCCTCGAGGACCCCGAAGAACAGCTCATCACCGACGGCAACACGACAGATACGCACGGCGAGAGCCTACCGACCCCGGCTTGGTCGCCTACTTGGCGGCAACCACGCGGCCGGCGCGCAGCAGCCCGAACCGCACCGCGTCGTCGAGCGCCTTCCAGGAGGCCGCGATCACGTTCTCGTGCACGCCGACCGTGGTCCAGTCGGACTCGCCGTCGCTGGTGCCGATGAGCACGCGGGTGACCGCGTTCGTGCCGCTGCCACCGTCGAGGATGCGCACCTTGTAGTCGATGAGTCGCAGGGACGCCAGTTCCGGGTAGATCTGGATGAGGGCTGCCCGCAGTGCGTTGTCGAGGGCATTGACCGGGCCGTTGCCCTCGGCGGTCGAGATGACGCGCTCGCCACCGGCATGCACCTTGACCGTGGCCTCGGAGTCGACCAGTCCGTCGGCCCCCTGCTCGACGATGGTGCGCCACGACTCGACCTCGAAGCCGCGCTCGACGCCGTCCTCGGCGAGCATGAGGAGCTCGAAGGACGCATCGGCGGCCTCGAAGGTCCAGCCCTCCGACTCCAGTTCCTTGACGCGGCTCACCACGCGCGTCACGAGATCAGGGTTGCCCGAGAGGTCGTAGCCGAGCTCGAGGCCCTTGAGCTCGACGGAGGCGCGCCCGGCCATCTCGGTGACGAGCACGCGCTGGACGTGACCGACCTGGGCCGGGTCGATGTGGTTGTAGAGCTCGGCGTTGACCTTGAGCGCCGAGGCATGCAGGCCGGCCTTGTGGGCGAAGGAGGACGAGCCTGCGTACGGCTGGTGCATGTCGGGCGCGATGTTCGCGATCTCGGCGATGGCGTGCGAGATGTGCACGGTCTCGCGCAGGCTGCCCTCGGGAAGTGCGTCGATGCCCATCTTCAGCTGCAGGTTGGCGACCACCGAGAACAGGTCGGCGTTGCCGGTGCGCTCGCCGTAGCCGTTGGCCGTGCACTGCACATGCGTCGCGCCGGCAGTCACTGCCGTGACCGTGTTCGCGACGGCGCAGGCCGTGTCGTCCTGGCAGTGGATGCCCAGGCGGACGCCGGAGCGGGCCGCCACGTCGGTCACGGTCTCGTAGATCCCGTAGGGCAGCATGCCGCCGTTCGTGTCGCACATCACCCCCACGCTCGCGCCGGCCTCGGCGGCGGCCACGAGGATGCGCACGCCGTAGTCGGCGTCGTGCTTGTAGCCGTCGAAGAAGTGCTCCATGTCGATGAACACGCGACGCCCCTCGCCCACCAGGAACTGCACGGTGTCGACGATCATGCGCTCGTTCTCATCGAGGTCGGTGCGCAGTGCCTCGACGACATGGCGCACATCCGACTTGGCGACGAGCGTGATCACCGGCGCCTGCGAGTCGAGCAGTGCCTGCACCTGCGCGTCCTCATGGGCCTTCTTGCCGGCCTTGCGCGTCGAGCCGAAGGCGACGAGCTGGGCATGCTTGAGGTCGAGCTCGGTGCGTGCGCGCTCGAAGAACTCCGTGTCCTTGGGCAGGGCGCCCGGCCAGCCGCCCTCGATGAACCCCACGCCGTACTCGTCGAGCAGCCGGGCCACCGCGAGCTTGTCGTTCACGGAGTACGAGATGCCCTCGCGCTGCGCACCGTCGCGCAGGGTCGTGTCGTAGACATGGAAAGCGTCCGAGCGGGTCATGGCAGTTCCTTACCGGTTGAGCGGATCGGCACCATCAACGAAAAAACCCCCCGCAAGGTGCGAAGGGCAGCGCGTTGACCGATGGTCAACGCGCTAGTGAATGATGATGCAGGGGCGAAGCACGCGGCAATCATGCCACATCCCTCAGGGCTCTGCCAGCCCCTCGTCAGCTCTCGTCGAGGCCGATCCGGTCATGGATCCGGCGCAGCCAGGGCGGCGCCCACCAGTTGGCACCGCCAGCAAGCTTCATGAAGGCCGGCACCAGCAGTGCCCGGATCACGGTCGCATCCACGAGGATCGCGACCATCACGCCGAAGCCCATCTGCTTGATGCCCGTCACCCCACTGGTCATGAACGAGGCGAAGACGATGGCGATCATCAGGGCGGCCGCGGTGATGAGCCGGCCCGTGCGCTGCAGGCCGAAGGCGACGGCACTGGTGTTGTCCCGCCCGGCGAAGTGCTCCTCCTTGATGCGCGACAGCAGGAAGATCTCGTAGTCCATCGAGAGCGCGAAGGCCACCACGGCGATGAGCGCGACAATGGAGATCTCGACCGTGCCGGTCTGCACATAGTTGCCCGTGAGCCACGTGAGGTGGCCCCCCTGGAAGGTCCAGACGAGGGCCCCCAGGGTTGCGGCGAGACTCAGCACGTTGAGCACCAGCGCCTTGAAGGGCAGCAGCACACTGCCCGTGTACAGGAACACGAAGACCAGCGTCGCGATGGCGATCCACAGGGCCACCCAGGGCGCGACATCCCTGATGGCGGTGATCGAGTCGGCGGCCTCGGCTGCCGCCCCGCCCACGAGCGCCGGGGCCGGTGCGGGCACCTCGCGGATGGCGCCCACGAGCGCAGCGCCCTCGGTGCCCCGGGGCGCGACATCGGCGAGGACCGCGAGGCGGGCCTGGCCGTCGACCAGCCAGCCGGTCGACTCCGGATTGGGCGACACCACCGCGCCATGGACGACCACCTGCGTGGGCGTGGTGACGCTCACCACGCCCGGCAGCTCCGACAGCTGCACGGCGTAGTCCGCGATGGCTGACGCTGCGGGGGTCGAGGTGAGCACGACGTCGTAGGGGTCGCTGGCACTGCCCGCGAACTCGTCGCGCAGGAACGCGGAGGCCACGGCTGCCGGATCCGAGGCCGGCAGCCACCGGTCGTCGACCTCGGCGAAGGCAGCGGAGAACGCCGGCATGGCCATGATGAGCAGGCCCGTGACCGTGACGATGATGACCGTCACCGGGCGGCGCATGACCCAGCGCGAGATGGTGGCCCAGGCGCCGGTGTCCTTCGGAGCGAGGTCGCCACGGCGCACCTTGAGCATGTTGACCCGCGGGCCGAGGATGGCCATGGCGGCTGGCAGCGCGGTGAGGGCGCCGATGATCGCCAGCATCGCCGCGGAGATCCCCGCGTAGGCGAACGACTTCAGGAAGTACTGCGGGAAGAGCACGAGCGAGGCGAGCGTGGTCGCCACGATGAGACCCGAGACGAAGACGGTCTTGCCCGCGGTCGCGACGGTGTTCGCGACGGCGTCGGCGGTGTCGCGACCGGCCTTCAGCTCCTCGCGGAAGCGATTGATGATGAGCAGCGAGTAGTCGATGCCGAGGGCCAGCCCCAGGCCGGTGACGAGGTTCAGCGCGAAGATCGACACGTCGGTGAGCCGGGTGATGCCGTAGAGGATGGCGAAGCTGCCGAGCACGGACCCGGCCGCGACCAGGAAGGGCAGCCCGGCCGAGACCACCGACCCGAACACGAAGACGAGCACGATGATGGTGATCGGGATCGCGATGGCCTCGGCCTTGGCGAGATCCTCGGTGATGGCCGTCGTGATCGCATTGGCGACCGGCTGGAAGCCGCCCACGTGCACGGTCAGGCCCTCGTGCGCGCCCTCGGTGCGATCGACGATGCTCGTGGCGATCGTGGCCTCGTCAGCACCCTCGCGCGCCACGACGACGATCTGCCCGGTGGTGCCGTCGGCCGAGCGCAGCTGCGGCAGGTGCCCGCTGGTCCAGTACGACACGACCTGCTCGACGCCCTCGATCCCGCTGAGGTCACGCACGATCGCCGCCGCGGCCTGCTCTGTGGTGGTCGCATCCACCCCTGCGGGCGCGCTCAACGCAAGGACTGCCACCGGGGTCTGCACGCCGAACTGGTCGGCGACGATGCGATCGACACGCACGGACTCGCTGCCCGGGGCCTCGTAGCCGCCGCTCTGCAGGGCGCCGAACAGGCTCATGCCCACGGCCGCCGCGATGACGACAGCGCCCAGGTAGGTGCCCAGGAACCACCAGCGACGCCGGGCCACCAGCGCTCCGTAGCGGCCCCAGCGGCTCCGGGTGTGGTCCAGGGGTATGTGAACGGCGTTCATTCGGGTACTGTGGCAGGCGAGATGAACACTGTCAACATGATGGCCCACCGCCCATGAGCAGCCAGCCGGCGCCGTACCACCACGGCATGCTGGCCGACGCCCTCGCCGAAGCAGCGTTCCGCCAGGTGCGCGTCGAGGGCACGGCGGCGGTCTCGTTGCGCTCCCTGGCCCATGAGCTCGGGGTCTCGCCCAGTGCCGCCTACAACCACTACGCCGACAAGGAGGCCCTCCTGGGGGCCGTGGCGATCCGGTGCCAGGGCGAGCTCGACACGCGCATGGACCAGGCCGCCGCCCGCTGCCCCGGCGACGCCGACGCCGACCTCGTGGCGCGGTTCCGTGAGCTGGGCCGTGCCTACATCACGTTCGCCCAGCAGGAACCGCGACTGTTCGCGCACGCCTTCATGGGCATGTGCGACTTCGAGCCGCAGCTGCTCGGGCAGTCGCACGCCTTCGTGCTGCTGTGCTCGGTGCTCGACGAGCTCGATGCCCGCTCGCTGCTGCGCCCCGGCATCCGCATGGACCTGGAGATGACGATCTGGGTCGCAGTGCACGGCTTCGCCGAGCTCGCGCTCAACGGCAGCCTGCCCTTCGAGGCGGCTGCCTCGCTGCTCGACTCGATCCACCGGCTGGTGCTGCGCGATGGGATCGCGCCGGCGCCCTAGGACGTGAGCGTGTGCATCCAGCCGTGCG
>JAQTXL010000144.1 GCA_028688835.1 Candidatus Nanopelagicales bacterium
GTCACGCCCGATCTCGCCGCCTTCGGCAAGGGCCTGGCCAACGGCTTCCCGCTGTCGGCGATCGTCGGCCGGCGCGACCTGATGATGCTCATGGAGTCGATCTTCTTCTCCGGCACCTACGGCGGCGAGACACTGTCGCTCGCGGCCGCGAGCGTGGTGCTGCGGCGCATGGCGACCGGCGAGCCCACGGCACGGATGGCGGCAACGGGTGATCGCCTCATCGCCGCGATCGACGCGCAGCGACCCGCGGCCTCGCACGAAGTGCTGGCGTTCACGGGGCATGCGTCCTGGAAGTTCCTGAAGTGGAGCATCGACGACGTCATGCTGCTGAACGAGGTCAAGACGCTCTTCCTGCAGGAGGTGCTGCGCCGCGGCGTGCTCGTGCTGGGCACGCACGACGTCACCACGGCGCACACCGACGAGGACATCGAGCACATCGCCCGGGTGTACGCCGAGGCGCTGACCGAGGTCGTCGACGGCATCGCCGCCAGCGATGTGGTGGAGCGGCTCGAGTGCCAGACCCTGGTGCCGCTGTTCACTGTGCGCAGCTGAGCCGCGCCTGAGTCAGGCTGGTGCGTCCGCGCGCGAGGCCTCGTCCTGCGCAGCTGCAGGCGTGCGCATCGACATGACCGACCACAGCAGCAGCGCCACCGCGACCGACCAGTAGGTCCAGTCGTAGAGCGTCTCGACGAGCCCAGCGACGACGATCGCGACCGCCACCGCGAGCGGACCGCTGCCTGCAGTGCGCAGGGCCCTGGCTGAACCGAGCAGCGCGAGCACGAGGATCGCGACCGTGAGCAGCGCCATCACCGGTCCCCACCGCACGAGCTGGTCGAGGATCACGCTGTGGGCGTGCGAGACCGTGATGTCGGCGGTGTGGGCGGCGTTGTAGTCGAGGATCCCCGACGTGCCGATGCCGGTCCAGGGCTGGTCGCGCCACATGCCCAGGAACTGCTTCCAGTAGCCGACGCGGCCGTTGAGGTCGGGGTCGACTGCGGTCATGTAGACGACGAGCACGATGGCCAGGCCGGCGAGCGAGATCGCCCGGATGCGCCGGTGCTGCGGCGAGGCGGCCACGCGGCGGCTCGACAGGATCACGACGACCAGGCCCGCGATGGTGGCGAACAGGGCGCTGCGGCCCTGGCTCAGGAACATGATGAGCACGCCGGCGGCCACGAGCGGCACGGCATGCCGACGCACCTGCGCAGCGCCGAGCACGATGAGCACCGCACCGACGGGCGCTGCGTAGTTGACGCTGCCGAACGGGCCTGCCCATCGGTTGACGTTGCCGAAGATCTGGCAGTAGACGGGCGTGCGGCACACGCCGTTGTCGGCGCCCTCGAAGCCGCTCGGCATCCAGCCGAGCAGGCCCACGACCAGGCTCACGACGGCGATGGCGGCCAGGCCGTAGGCAAGGACCAGGCCGGCGATCCGGATGTCAGCGGCTGACGGGGGCTTGACGGCGAGCAGCACCACGAACAGGGGCAGGCACACGGTCGCGATCGTGAAGAGGTCGCCGTCGCGCTGGATGACCAGGATCTGCGCGAGCCAGGCGACGAGCATGACCGCCATCGTGGCCACGACGAGTCGCGGCCAGCGCCCCGAGGCGCGGAAGGGGACCCAGGCCGCGAAGGCCACCGCCGCGAGCGCCAGCGCCGACAGCACGCCGAGGTCCTGGCCCTTGAGGAAGGCGCGCCCGGGAGCCAGCGCATGCCCGAAGATCGCCACCGGCGGCACGAGGAACGCCACCCAGGCGTACCAGGCCCGGGCCCGCAGCGCGTTCAGGATCTGCGGCATGGGTCAGTCGTCAAGGTCGCCCAGGAGGCTTCGCAGCTGCGCGGCATCGAGCCAGAGGTCATTGGACTCGGAGGTGTAGCTGAACCCGTCGGCGACCGGCGTGCCGGCCGGATCCTGGAAGCCCCAGCGCGCCAGGGTCGGCAGCACCACGTAGCGGCCGTCCTGGAGCAGGGTGCGGCGCGAGTCCTCCGACGAGATCATCTCCTCGTGCAGCTTCTCGCCCGGGCGGATGCCGACATCGATCGTCTGGGCGCCCGGGGCGACGGCCTCGGCGAGGTCGACGACGCGCATGCTCGGGATGCGCGGCACGTACAGCTCGCCGCCCTGCATGTCCTCGAGGCAGGTGAGCACGAAGTCGACGGCCTGGGGCAGCGTGATCCAGAAGCGCGTCATGCGCCGATCAGTAATGGGCAGCGGCTCGCCCGCCTCGGCGAGCTTGCGGAAGAACGGGATCACGGAGCCGCGGCTGCCCATGACATTGCCGTAGCGCACGACCGAGCACGCGGTGCCGAAGGAGGCGGCGTAGTGGTTGCTCGAGATGAACAGCTTGTCGGCCGTGAGCTTGGTCGCGCCGTAGAGGTTGACGGGCGAGGACGCCTTGTCGGTCGACAGGGCGATGACCTTCCTGACGCCGGCTGCCATGGCCGCCTGGATGACGTTCTCCGACCCGAGGATGTTGGTCTTGACGTACTCCATGGGGTTGTACTCGGCAGTGTCGACCTGCTTCAACGCAGCAGCGTGGATGACGATGTCGACGCCGTGCAGCGCGAGGGTGAGGCGATCGAGGTCGCGGATGTCGCCCAGGAAGAAGCGGACGCGCTCGTCATCGCCCCACTTCTGGCGCATCTCGTACTGCTTGAGCTCATCACGGGAGAAGATCACGACCCGCCGCGGTGCATGCTCGGTGAGCAGCACGTCGAGGATGGCGCGCCCGAAGGACCCGGTGCCGCCGGTGATGAGGATCGAGGCATCCTCAAGGACGCTGGTCATGCGTGCTCCCTGCTGTGGGTCGGCTAGCGGAGGGTCATCAGCGCCATGGCGCACGCGGTTGCGTACGGCCGCATGGCGCTCGACTGGTCGGTGAGCTGCTCGACGCTGTCGACCTGGGTCCAGCCGTCGACCTCGTCGTGCCGGAAGCAGGCCTGGTCGGCCAGGATGAAGCGCTCGTCGGCGAGCACCCGCGCCCAGTCGGCGGGGCCGTACTCGTACTGGTAGGTGAACAGCCCCAGCGAGTCCTGGTGCAGGATCGGGCCGCCCACGCCGGCCGGCACCGAGAGCAGCAGGCGCCCACCGGGCACCAGGAGCCGGGCAGCCGCATCCAGGAACCGGCCGTCGATGGTGGCGTCGCGCACGGCGACGGCGTCCTCGGGCCGCTTCGCGCGCACATAGGCCGTGTCGGTGGTCTCCGGCGGCGTGGCGATGTCGAAGCCGATGTGCTCGAGGGTGGAGACGCAGGTGATGGTGTCGTAGGGGCCCTCGATCGGCTCGGCATCGAGGATGCTCTCGACCCGCGTGGGCGTGGCGAGCACGCGCTCGACGAGCTCGGCGGGGTAGCGGGTGCGCACCCGCTGGGGGTCGACGATGTCGATGCCGGTGACGCGTGCGCCACGCTCCTGGGTGGCCAGGATGACGCCGAGCCACTCGGGCGGGGCCATCGCCCAGCCGACGTCGAGGATGCTCACCGAGTCGGCCAGGTGCCCGGCGACCCACGGGACCTCGACACAGCGCTCCGACCAGGCCGCGGTGTCCGGGCCGGTGATCGGGTCGGGTGCGCCGGTGCTCAGGCAGGCCAGCGCGTGCGCGAGCACAGCCGCGGCCTCGGCGCCCTCGATCGTGGTCATGGACGTTCCAATCATGAGCATGGGTGGGATCGGCAGCATATCGCCCGGCCCCCTGGTCCCCCGGGGATCGCAGTGGCCCCCGGCGTCCCGGCAGCACAGTTCTGGCCGCCACGTCGGCCAGGTTGCAGCGCCGCACGCCGCCATCTGTGAGACTTCGCCGGTGCTGCTCGTGTCCTGGGTCCGCCGGCAGTGGTTCGCCCTGACGGCTGGGGCCCTGTGCTTCGCCTGGGCGATCCTGGGCTGGCTCACCGTCATCCCCAACCAGGACATCCTCGCCGACGGCATCCAGGCGCAGTCCCTGCTCACCGACCCGCGCATCGTGCTCGCCTTCCCGGGCCAGAAGCACGCCGGTCCGCTGGAGTACCCCGCGACGGTGCTGGCCGAGTGGCTGGCCCCCGGCAACACCTTCGCCAACGGGGCCGTCCGCCCGCTGCTCGCCTTCGCCACGGGCTTCGTCGTCGCCCGCCTGCTGCTGCGCCTGTTCCCCGGCACCGCCCGCTGGGCCTTCCTGGCCGCCGTCGCTGTCGGCCCGACGATCCTGCACGGCCTGCTCGGGCCCGAGGGCAACACCGTGGGCGTGTGGTGGCTGCAGCCCAACTGGGACATGGCCTGGCTCCTGGTGAGCGCGGGCGCGCTGGTGCTGTCCGCCTCCCTCGGCACGGCGGGCCAGGCCGGGCCCACGGTGCGCTGGCGTGGCTGGGCGGTCATCGCCGGCCTCCTGCTCGCCCTGGGCTTCTACGCGCACCCGGCGATCAGCCTGCTCGCGGTGCCGCTGGTGGCGCTCGTGCTGCTGCGGTCGCGCTGGTCGCTGTCGACGCTCCTGCTGGCGGCCATCGGCGCCGTGATCGGCGTCATCCCGGCGGGCATCAGCTATGTCGTCAACGCCGGGATCAACACCTGGGACCCATCGCACGGCGCCTTCATCGCGGTGGGCTACTACCGGTCGATGGGCGCCTCGATCCTGGGGCTCGACGGCATCCCCGACTACATGACCGCGCTGCTGCCCTACGGCCTGGGCCTGGCGCCGACGACCGATGCGGGCACCGCGAGGCTCCAGTCGGCCCTCATGTGGGTGTTCGTGCTCGCCATCGCCGTGGGCAGCCTCGTCGGGATCGTGCGGTCGCTGCAGTCGCGCACCCGCCCCAGTGTCGCCGCGTCCGTGGCACTGTCGTGGGCCGTTGCCATCGTCACGATGTTCGGGTTCATCACCTTCATCGACCCGGTCTGGATCTACAGCTCGGGCCTGGGCATCCTGCTGTGGCTGACGGTGGGCGCGCTGCCCACGATGTTCCGGGTGCGCTGGATCGGGGCGACCCTGGCAGCGATCGCGATCGCG
>JAQTXL010000029.1 GCA_028688835.1 Candidatus Nanopelagicales bacterium
GAGGCCGTCGCCAACGGCGTTCCGGCGTTCAAGCCCCCGAAGTCCAAGAACGCCGCGACCACGCTGTTCCTGCTCGGCGCGATCTCGATGGCCATGTTCTCCGGCATCACCTGGCTCGCGATCACGACCGGCGTCCATGTCACCGAGAACGATGCGGACCTCGTGGGGCTTCCTGCGGGGCAGACGCAGAAGACCGTCATCGTGCAGGTGGCCGACGCCGTCTTCGGCAACTTCACGCTCGCGGTCTTCGTCATCTCGATCGCCACCGCCCTGATCCTCGCGCTCGCCGCGAACACGGCCTTCAACGGCTTCCCGGTGCTCGGCTCGATCCTGGCCAGGGACGGCTATCTGCCGCGCCAGCTGCACACGCGCGGCGACCGTCTGGCCTTCAGCAACGGGATCCTGACGCTTGCTGCGGCCGCCGTCGTCCTGCTGGTCATCTACCAGGCCGATGTCACTGCCCTGATCCAGCTGTACATCCTCGGCGTCTTCGTGTCGTTCACGCTCAGCCAGCTGGGCATGATCCGGCACTGGACCCGCTACCTGAAGACCGAGCGGGATCGCAAGGCGCGCAACAAGATGATCCGGTCGCGGGCCATCAACGCCGCAGGCTTCGTCATGACAGGCGTCGTCCTGGTGATCGTGCTCGTCACCAAGTTCACCCATGGTGCGTGGCTCGTGGTGGTGGCCATGCCGGTCATCTTCGCGATCATGAAGTCCATCCACCGGCACTACGAGCGTGTCCGCAACGAGCTGGCGGCCGATGATGACGCCAAGGTGACCCTGCCGTCGCATGTGCATGCCCTCGTCCTGGTCTCGAAGATCCACAAGCCGGCACTGCGCGCCCTCGCCTATGCGCGCGCGACGCGGCCGACAGTGCTCGAGGCGGTGATCGTCAACGTCGACGATGACGAGACCGCGAAGCTGCAGGAGGAGTGGGTCAAGCACGAGATCCCGGTGACCCTGAAGATCCTCGACTCTCCCTACCGCGAGATCACGCGACCGATCCTGACCTACGTGCGCGAGCTGCGCACCGACAACCCCAACGACATCGTCACGGTCTACATCCCCGAGTACGTCGTCGGGCGCTGGTGGGAGCAGCTGCTCCACAACCAGTCGGCACTGCGCCTCAAGAGCCGCCTGCTGTTCACGCCCGGCGTCATGGTCACCAGCGTCCCCTGGCAGCTGGAGTCCAGCGAGCTCGTCATCAACAAGGACGAGTGACATGGGGCGTGCGCCGAAGGAGCCGATCGAGGTCGGGGACGAGGTCACGGTCACGCTCGGCGCGATGGTCCACGGCGGGCACTGCCTCGCGCATCCGCGCGGGCACACCGCGTTCGTCCGCCATGGCCTTCCTGGCGAGGGCGTCGTCATCCGCATCACCGAGGTGCGCTCGAAACTCGTCCGCGCCGATGTCGTCGAGGTCCTCGAGGCCTCCCCGCACCGGGTCGTCCCGCCCTGCTCGTGGGCCCATGCGGGCGGCTGCGGCGGCTGTGACTTCCAACATGTCTCCATCGCGCACCAGCGCGAGCTCAAGGGCACGATCGCGCACGAGTCCCTGGCGCGCCACGGCGACATCGATGCCGGCGCACTGACGGCCCAGCCGCTCGCGCACGACGACGGGCTCCACTGGCGCACGCGGATGCGCTTCAGCGTCGACGGCGGCGGCACGGCAGGCATGCTCGGGGCACGCAGCCATGGAGTCCTGCCCGTGGATCGCTGCCTGCTGGCCTCGGCCTCGATCGACGCGCTGGCGATCCCCGACGATGAGTGGCGCGGAGCCCAGAGCATCGAGGCAACGGAGGACTCACACGGGCGTGCGTCGATCTGGGTCGATCGTGTCCTGGTGTCCGGGCCGCGCAAGGCTCGTCAGCAGGTCCATCACCGCTCCTGGGAGATCGACGGCACCGCCTTCTGGCAGGTGCATCCCCGAGCCGCGGAGGCCATCGTCGACCATGTGCTCGCCGCAGGAGCGCCGCAGCCGGGGGAACGCTGGCTCGACCTCTACTCGGGCGCCGGGCTCATCACCGCCTTCCTGGGCGAGGCCGTGGGCGTCACGGGGGCGATCACCGCGGTCGAGAGCCACCGCACAGCGGTGCGCGACGGCCGCCGTGCGCTGGCCGACCTGCCGCAGGTGTCGTTCGTGGGTGCCGACGTCGAGGCCTGGGCGCTCCCTGACGGAGTCGACGGCGTGGTCCTGGATCCGCCTCGACGAGGCGCCGGCGCGGCGGTGATGACGGCGATCGCCCAGGCGGGCCCTCGGGTGATCGTCTACGTCGCCTGCGACCCGGTGGCCTTCGCCCGCGATGCGGCCACGCTCGGGGCGCACGGGTACGCGCTCGACGCGCTCGCCGTCCTCGATGCCTTCCCGATGACGCACCACATGGAGTGCATCGCGCGGTTCGTTCCGGGGTCGCAGGCGGCTGCAGGGCAGGTTCAGCGACTCGAGGCCAATCGGCTACCTTGAGGGCACGTGAGCGAGAGGGAAGTGACCAGCGTGGATAGTTTTGGTGCCCGGGGCAGTCTTCAGGTCGGAGCGGAGTCGTACGAGATCTTCCGCATTGCAGCAGTGCCCGGCAGTGATCGGCTTCCCTTCACGCACAAGGTCCTCCTGGAGAACCTCCTGCGCACCGAGGACGGTGCCAACGTGACCCGCGAGACCATCGCCGCCATCGGCAGCTGGGACCCGGCTGCTGAGCCCAGCGACGAGATCCAGTTCACCCCCGCTCGTGTCGTGATGCAGGACTTCACGGGAGTCCCGGTCGTCGTCGACCTGGCCACCATGCGCGAGGCCGTCGCCGAGCTCGGTGGCGATGCCTCGAAGATCGAGCCGCTCGCTCCTGCTGAACTGGTGATCGACCACTCGGTCATCGTCGACTTCTTCGGCAGCCGCAACGCCGAGGCGCTCAACGTCGACCTCGAGTACGAGCGCAACCTCGAGCGCTACCAGTTCCTGCGCTGGGGGCAGGGCGCCTTCGAGGAGTTCAAGGTCGTGCCTCCGGGCACGGGCATCGTCCACCAGGTCAACATCGAGAACCTCGCACGCGTCATCATGGCCCGCGGCGGGCAGGCCTACCCCGACACGGTCGTCGGCACCGACTCGCACACCACCATGGTCAACGGCCTGGGCGTGCTGGGCTGGGGCGTTGGCGGCATCGAGGCCGAGGCCGCCATGCTCGGCCAGCCGGTGAGCATGCTCATCCCTCGCGTCGTCGGCTTCAAGCTGCGCGGCGAGCTGCCGCAGGGCGCCACCGCCACCGACCTCGTCCTCACGATCACCGAGATGCTGCGCAAGCACGGCGTCGTCGGCAAGTTCGTCGAGTTCTACGGCGACGGCGTCAGCGCCGTGCCCCTGGCCAACCGCGCCACCATCGGCAACATGAGCCCGGAGTACGGCAGCACGGTCGCGATCTTCCCGATCGACGAGGCCACGCTGGACTACCTGCGGCTCACGGGCCGCGCCGACGCTGAACTCGCCCTGGTCGAGGCCTACGCCAAGGAGCAGGGCCTGTGGCACAACGCGGCGCATGAGCCCACCTACTCCGAGTACCTCGAGCTCGACCTGGGCACTGTGGTCGCGTCGATCGCCGGGCCCAAGCGCCCCCAGGATCGCGTGCTGCTGAGCGAGTCCAAGGGCGCCTTCGAGAAGGCCCTGGCCGACTACACCAGCGAGCCGGCCCGCATGGCCGAGTTCACCATCGACGGCGAGACGGTCGAGATCGGCCATGGCGCCGTCACGATCGCCGCGATCACGTCGTGCACGAACACCTCGAACCCCTTCGTCATGATCGGCGCCGGCCTGCTCGCCAAGAAGGCGGTCGAGCACGGCCTGACGCGCAAGCCATGGGTCAAGAGCTCGCTGGCACCCGGGTCCAAGGTCGTCACCGACTATTACGACAAGGCCGGGCTCACCCAGTACCTCGACGCCCTCGGCTTCGAGGTCGTCGGCTACGGCTGCACCACGTGCATCGGCAACTCCGGCCCTCTCATCCCCGAGGTCAGCGTCGCGGTCAATGAGCATGATCTCGCCGTGTCGGCCGTGCTGAGCGGCAACCGCAACTTCGAGGGCCGCATCAACCCGGACATCAAGATGAACTACCTGGCGTCGCCGCCGCTCGTGGTGGCCTACGCGATCGCCGGCACAATGGACATCGACCTGGCGACCGAGCCCCTGGGCTACGACAGCGACGGCAGGGGCGTGTTCCTCGCGGACATCTGGCCCAGCGCCGACGAGATCCAGGGCGTGGTCGCCACGGCGATCGACGCCGAGATGTTCTCGTCGCGCTACAAGGATGTCTTCGCTGGCGATGCCCGCTGGCAGAACCTGCCCACGCCCAGTGGCGACCTGTTCGACTGGGATCCCGACAGCACCTACGTGCGCAAGCCCCCGTACTTCGAGGGCATGGGGCGCACGCCCTCACCGGTGCAGGACATCACCGCTGCACGCGTGCTCGCAGTGCTGGGCGACTCGGTCACGACCGACCACATCTCGCCGGCCGGCAACATCAAGGCCGACAGCCCTGCGGGCAAGTACCTCGCCGAGCACGGTGTCGACCGCGCTGACTTCAACTCGTACGGCTCGCGCCGCGGCAACCACGAGGTCATGATCCGAGGCACCTTCGCCAACATCAGGCTCAAGAACCTCATGCTCGACGGCGTCGAGGGCGGCTTCACCGTGGACCTCACCGACCCGGACGAGCCTGTCGTCCCGATCTACGACGCGGCACAGGCCTATGCCGTCCACGGCACTGCGCTGGTCATCCTGGCCGGCAAGGAGTACGGCTCGGGCTCGAGCCGTGACTGGGCAGCCAAGGGCACGGCCCTGCTCGGCGTGCGCGTGGTCATCGCCGAGTCCTATGAGCGCATCCATCGCTCGAACCTCATCGGCATGGGAGTGCTGCCGCTGCAGTTCCAGGCCGGCGCCACAGCGCAGACGCTCGGGCTCAGTGGCGAGGAGTCGATCACGGTCAAGGGCGTCACGGCGCTCAACGACGGAGTGACCCCGCGCGAGGTGCTGGTCGAGGCCGTCAAGCAGGACGGTTCGGTCATCGAGTTCACCGCACTCGTGCGCATCGACACCCCCGGAGAGGCCGACTACTACCGGCACGGCGGCATCCTGCAGTACGTCCTCCGCTCGCTGCTCTAGATGCCGCCGCCCGGGTGGCCGCGTGCGCTCGTGCCGGCCGAGCATGAGGACTTCGAGGAGCGCGCGGTGGCCTGGCTGCTCGACGCCGGGCCGGCCGAGCTGCGGCAGTCGTCCCTGCGCCAGTACCCGATCGCGCTGGCCTGCTACCTGCGCGCCTACATCGGCGGGGCCCTCGAGGGAGCCCGGCTCGCCTACGGCCAGGCGCGCACCGACCTCGGGCCGCACCTGGAGGCGCAGGCCCTGGACGCGACCCTCCAGGCGGTCGCTGCCGAAGGGGCCCGGCTGGTCGCCCTGCAGCGCGAGATCGACCTCGTCGTGGAGGCGCTGCGGCGCCGCTGAGCGGGGTCACGGGGCTTAGACTGGGCCGGTGAGTCTCCTCGCCCGCATCCGCGATCCGCGCGATGTCCGGGCCCTTGCTCCCGAGCAGTTGCCGATGCTGGCAGCCGAGATCCGCGCCTTCCTCGTTGCCAAGGTCTCGGCGACCGGCGGCCATCTCGGGCCCAATCTCGGGGTGGTCGAGCTGACCATCGCCCTGCACCGGGTCTTCCACTCGCCGGACGACGCCCTCATCTGGGACACCGGCCACCAGTCGTATGTGCACAAGATCCTCACCGGGCGGGCTGCGGGCTTCGACGGTCTGCGGCAGGCCGACGGCCTGTCGGGCTACCCGAGCCGCGCAGAGAGCGTGCACGACATCGTCGAGAACTCGCACGCCTCGACCTCGCTGTCCTATGCCGACGGACTGGCCAAGGCCTGGGAGCTGCGAGGCCTGCTGGGCGACCAGCATGTCGTCGCGGTCATCGGCGACGGCGGGCTCACGGGCGGCATGGCCTGGGAGGCCCTCAACAACATCGCCGGCTCCCAGCGGCAGGTCGTGATCGTCGTCAACGACAACGAGCGGTCGTACTCGCCGACCATCGGTGGACTCGCACATCACCTGTCGACCCTGCGCACGACCCGCGGCTACGAGAAGTTCATGTCCTGGGGCAAGCGGATGCTGCATCGCACACCCGTGGTGGGCAAGCCCGCCTACGGCACGCTGCATGGCATGAAGAAGGGCGTCAAGGACATCATGGCGCCGCAGGGCATGTTCGAGGACCTCGGCCTGAAGTACATCGGCCCGGTCGACGGCCACGATGAGGCGGAGCTCGAATGGGCGCTGCGCAGGGCCAAGGAGTTCGACGGGCCGGTCATCGTGCATGTGATCACCGAGAAGGGCCGAGGCTATGCGCCTGCCGAGGCCGATGATGCCGATCGCTTCCACGGCGTGGGCATCATCGACCCTGACACGGGCAAGCCACTGTCGACCAGCGGCCCGACCTGGACCTCGGTCTTCGCAGACGAGCTGGTGTCGATCGGTCGCGAGCGATCCGACGTCGTGGCGATCACGGCCGCGATGCTGGGCCCCACGGGCCTGAACGCCTTCAGTAATCGGTTCCCCGACCGCACCTTCGATGTCGGCATCGCCGAGCAGCACGCGACCACGAGCGCCGCCGGACTGGCGTTCGGGGGACTGCATCCGGTGGTGGCCATGTACGCCACCTTCCTCAACCGGGCCTTCGACCAGGTGCTCATGGACTGCGCCCTGCACCGGGCTGGCGTCACGTTCGTCCTCGACCGCGCAGGGGTGACCGGTGACGACGGCGCCAGCCACAACGGCGTCTGGGACCTCGCGATGCTGCAGGTCATCCCGGGGCTGCAGATCGCCGCACCGCGCGACGAGCTGACCCTGCGCGCCGAGCTGCGCGAGGCCGTCGCCGTGGCTGATGCCCCGACTGTCGTGCGCTTCCCCAAGGGTGCGCTGCCCGCTGCCATCCCGGCGCTGCGCAGTGTCGACGGTGTCGACGTGCTCGTCGAGCACGGAGACCAGCACGTGCTCATCGTCAGCGTCGGCGCCTTCGCATCCATGGCCTGCGATGTCGCCGAGCGCCTGCTCGCCCAGGGCATCGGCAGCCTCGTGGTCGACCCGCGGTGGGTCAAGCCTGTGCCGCAGGCGGTCGTGCAGCTCGCGCGCTCGTCACGGCTGGTGATGGTGATCGAGGACGGCATGCGCACGGGTGGCGTGGGCGCGGCCGTGAGCCAGGCGCTGCGCGATTCCGGCGTCGACGTGCCCGTGCGCAACATCGGCATCCCGGATGCGTTCCTCATGCACGGCAAGCGCGATGACCTGCTGAAGTCACTGGGCATCACTCCGCAGGACATCTCACGGCGCATCGTCGAGAGCGTCGCCGACGCCACCGATGTGGCCTCGATCGACACGCAGGGCGCTACTCAGCAGTAGCGAGCAGCCCCTCCAGGAACACTCCGGTCGTGAGCTCGACCTGCCATGGGCGGGCTCCGAAGTCACGCAGCAGTGCTTGGACCTGCTGCTCGGAGATCTCGGCGGGAGGCTCCCAGCACAGCCGTCGCGCGAACTCGGGTGTCAGCAGGTTCTCGACCGGGATGCTCACCCGCTCGGAGATCTCCCTCAGACCCTCGCGAACGGCCTCCAGTCGAGCTGCCGCAGGCGGGTTCTTGCCTGCCCAGGTGCGTGGAGGCGGGGGACCCTCGCTGGGGCCGCTGCTGCGTGGCAGCTGATCGGCCGGGAGTGCGCGTGCGCGCTCGATCGCCGACCACCAGTCAGCGCGACGACGGGTCTGGCCGCGGCCCTTGAACTCGGGGAGCTCGCCCAGCGCCTGCGCGCTGTCGGGCATCGCAGCGGCCGCGGCGACGATCGAGGCATCGGGCAGGATGCGGCCGGGTGCGATGTCCTCGCGACGGGCGATGGCATCACGGGCCAGCCACAGCTCGCGCACGACTGCGAGGCCGGTGTCCTTGCGGATGCGGTGCAGCCCCGACGTACGGCGCCACGGGTCCTCACCGCGCTCGCGTGGCCTGAACTCGAGCAGCGCGTCAAACTCCTCACGAGCCCACTCCAGCTTGCCTGCCGTCGCAAGCTCCGCCTCCAGCACATCGCGCAGCTCGACCAGCAGCTCCACATCCAGCGCCGCATAGCGCAGCTGGGCACGGGTGAGCGGGCGCACCGACCAGTCGGTGGCCCCGTGGCCCTTCTCCAGGATCTCGCCCAGCTCGGACTCGACCAGGGCGCCCAGGCTCACGCGCTCGCGGCCGAGCAGCCGCCCTGCGAGCTCGGTGTCGAACAGCTCGCAGGGATACAGCTCGAGCTCGGCCAGGCACGGCAGGTCCTGCGTCGCCGCGTGCAGGATCCAGGGCACGTCGCGCATGGCGACGGCGAGCGGGGTGAGGTCCGGCACAGCGATGGGGTCGATGAGCGCGATGCCGGCGCCCTCGCGCCGCACCTGGATGAGGTAGGCACGCTGGCTGTAGCGGAAGCCCGATGCGCGTTCAGCGTCCAGGGCCACCGGGCCTGCGCCCGAGGCCAGGGCGTCTGCGTAGGTCGCGAGCGCCTGCGGCGTCGTGATGATGTCGGGGACACCGTCGCGCGGTTCGCGCTCGGCGCTGCGTGCTGCGATCGTCTCCACTAGCGCTGTGCTCGCAGCCTGGCCTGCAGCACATGGGCGACGTCGTCGGGCAGCGGCTGCAGCCCGGCTGCATGATCGAGCAGGCGGAGCCAGGCCTGCAGGTGCCGGTCCATGACCTCGCTCACGGCCGTGCCATCGGATGCCGGGGTCCAGCTCGCCCGCACCTCCAGGTAGCCGTCGGTGGGGCGGTCGCTCATGGTGCCGAAGGAGCGACCCGAGTTGCGCGTGATGGTGCCGCCGAGCTGCAGCTGGTGGCAGCCGCTGGACTCCAGGGACTCGAGCAGCCAGCTCCAGCCGACCTCATGCAGGAGCGGGTCGTCGATGAGGTCGGACTCGAGTGAGGCGCGCACGAAGACCACCGCACGGAAGTCGCCCTCCCACTCGTCGACGCCGTCGGGATCGTGCAGGAGCACGAATCGCCCGCTGGCCAGGTCCTCGTCGCCGCTGGAGTCTGCGGTCATCGCCAGCGCGAAGGGCGCCAGCCGACTCGGGGCCGGCCCCTCCTCGAGGGTGAACTCAGGACGGGCCGTGACGGTGCGGATGCGCGCGACAGCAGCCTCGAAGGCATGGTCGTTCGCCGTCACCGATCGCATGCCGACAGGTTATGCGGCGACACGGCGGGGTCGGCGCCGGACGCGCCGAAGGCCCTAGTGCTCCAGACGCAGGGCGACGGAGTTGATGCAGTAGCGCAGGTCGGTCGGGGTGCCGTAGCCCTCGCCCTCGAAGACATGGCCCAGGTGCGATCCGCAGGCGGCGCAGCGGACCTCGGTGCGGATGCTGCCCATGGAGGCGTCCTCCAGGTAGAGGACTCGGTCCTGGGCCAGCGGTGCGTAGAAGCTCGGCCATCCGCAGTGCGAGTCGAACTTGGTCGTGCTGCGGAACAGCTCGGCGTCGCAGGCGCGGCAGGCGTAGACGCCCTCAGTGGTCGTGTCGGTGTACTCGCCCGTGAACGGGGCCTCGGTGCCCGACAGCCGCAGCACCGCGTACTCGTCCGGGGCGAGCGCCTCGCGCCACTCGTCCTCTGAGCGCACGACAGCGAAGGGCTGGCCATCGGGCCTGGTGCCCGGGCTCTTGCTCGGTGGGGATCCCATGGGCGCAACGTACCCACAATGGCGGTTGCGCGACAGATCCCCGGCATGATGGTCCCGACGAGAGGGGTCCTGTGAGCGAGATGCTCGACACGCAGTCCGCATGGCTGGCCGAGGCGGAGCTGGAGTCAGCGCGCGACCGCCTGCCGATCGTGTACATCGACGCAGTGCCCGTGCGCGTGGATGCGAGCGGGCAGGTCACCGAGGTGGGGCTGCTGCTGCGCGTGCTGCCTGACGGCAGCATCAGCCGGGCGGTGGTCTCCGGGCGCGTGCTCTACGGCGAGCGCGTGCGCGATGCCCTGCTGCGCCATCTCGAGAAGGACCTGGGCTCGATGGCCCTGCCGAGCATCCCCGCCACGCCTGCGCCCTTCACTGTGGTCGAGTACTTCCCCGACCCGGAGGTCACCGGATTCCACGATCCCCGCCAGCATGCGGTGTCGCTGGCGTTCATCGTCCCGGTCAACGGTGACTGCGCCCCTTCGCAGGATGCCCTTGACCTCATCTGGGTGACGCCGGCCGAGGCCGTGTCCGTCGGGTTCCAGTCGCAGATGAGCGGTGGCCAGGATCGCCTGGTGCGCATGGCGCTCGCGCACTGCGGCGTGCTCTCCTGAGCGCAGCTGCCTGACCGCGTTGTCCGGCTAGTCCTCGTAGGGATCGACGCCGAGCAGCGTCTCGTCCTCCGGTGTGAGCGTCTCGTCGTTCTGCGGCTCGCCCTGCACGTGCATCGCGGCCTCCTCGGCCGTCTGCCAGCGCGTGGGCTCGCCGACGTGACGCGGATCGTCGCTGCCGAGGTCCGCATCCTCCATGGCCAGCACGTCGTCGGTGTCCTCGAGCGGGTACGAGTAGCCGTCGAGGGATCCCTCGCCGCTCTCACCGCGGATCGCCGCTCCGACGGCCTCGGCCTCCATGATCATCGCGAGACGATCGGCCTGGTCTGCGGTGTCGCCGCTCGAGTCGCTCATGGTCTCCCTGAGCACTGCATCCGGACGAGCTGCCCGCTCCTCATGAGTGGTCATGATGCTCACCTCCGTCGTGATGCCTCCAACGTAGCCCCGAGGGCCGGAGATGCACAGGGCTGCGCGACTCACGGGTCGGGACCTTCGGCACCTTGCCCTGTTCAGGTCTCGAGCATGCCTGCAGCAAGTCGCGTGGCGAGGGCATCGACGGTCGCGCAGTCCTCGCGCGTCAGCACCGGAGGCCGCGCGATGACCTGTGCCGACTTCGACAGCTTCGCGCCCGATGCATCCTGCACGAGCGGATGGTGCAGGAAGCGGGCAGCAGCCAGGTCGTGTGCTCCGATGAGGCCCGCGATGTGCCGGTGCAGCACAGAGGCCGCTACCAGGTCAGTGCCGCGCACCACGTGCGTGATGCACAGGTCGCGGTCATCGATGACGGTGGCCCAGTGGTACGCGGGCAGGTCATCCCTGCGCCACAGCACGGGATCGCCGAGCTCGTCGCGCAGGCGCACGGTCCTGCCATCGCGGACGAAGGCCAGCGCGCGGGGCAGGTGGAGTCGCAGGGTCGTGGCGCCGGGGGCCAGGTCGAGCTGCCGGCCCCGGCAGGCGCACGCACGCTCGATCAGGCTGGTGCGCGTGCAGGTGCAGGCGAAGACCGCATCCTTCGGCAGGAGCGCGAGCTCGCTGCGCAGGTACTGGGTGCGGGCATCGAGGTCCACGGCGGCCGCGTCGGCTGGCGTGCGCGGCCCGGCGTGCCAGGCGATGCCGAGCTCCGCCAGCGCCTCGAAGACGTAGGCGGTGTACTCGGTGCGGCAGCGCTCGCGGTCGTCCTGGTCGATGCGCAGTGCCAGTGACCCTCCGTGGTGCGCGGCGAGTCCCGAGGCGATCCTGGCGTTCACGAGATTGCCCAGGTGCAGGTAGCCGCTCGGCGTGGGGGCGAACCTGGTGCGCATGGCGCAAGCATGCCGTGCCGGCTGCCCCTGCACCGCGACGAGCGCCGATCGTGCGCGCATGGTCCGGGCAGCACGCACGGACTTGGCCAGGATTTTGCCTCGCGCGGGCACCGTTCCCGGCGGTGCTCGTGGCATCGTTGCAGGCATGGCGATCACACGAGTCACGAAGAAGGTCCTGGCAGTCAGCGCGATCGCGATCGCGGGACTGGCGCTGACAGCCTGCAGCACGAACACGACCACTGCGGCCGCCGCAGGCCAGGGCACCGTCAAGGTGTCCGGCACCGGCACCTCGACCGTCGTGCCCGATGCCGCACGCGTGGCGTTCAGCATCGTCGTCACCGCATCGAGCAGCACGCAAGCCTCCACGAAGGCGGCCGCAGTCGAGGCCGCAGTCCTGGCGACGCTCGTCAAGCAGGGCATCCCCGAGGCGGACATCACCACCGACACCGTGGCCGTCGGGCCGGTCTACGACAGCACCGGGCGCACGCAGAGGATCACGGGCTACCAGGCGCGGCAGTCGTTCACCGTGCTCGTCCGTGACGTCGCGAAGGCCGGTGGATTGGTGAGCGCAGTGGTCGCCACAGGTGGCGATGATGTGCAGATCGACGGCACGACCCTCATCGTGACTGATCCGACGGCCGCCGAGGCCAAGGCCCGTGACCGTGCGACGACCAGTGCCCGCGCCAAGGCAGAGCAGTACGCCAGCTCCCTGGACCTGACCCTCGGCCCGGTGGTCAGCGTCACCGAGC
This sequence comes from Candidatus Nanopelagicales bacterium, assembly GCA_028688835.1. Lineage (GTDB taxonomy): Bacteria > Actinomycetota > Actinomycetes > S36-B12 > S36-B12 > UBA11398. The sequence goes on from JAQTXL010000029.1 coordinate 12,375, forward strand.
TCTCACAGTCGCAGCCGGTGCTGGCCGGCGCCTCTGCTGCGGATGCTGCGGTGAGCCCGGAGACCAAGGTGCTGCCCGGGACGCAGGACGTGTCGGTGGTCGTCGAGATCTCGTGGGAGGTCAGCGGCTGACCGCGGACTCCAGGATCCGGCGCAGGGCCGCTGCCGCCTGGGCGTCGTCCAGAGGTGCAAGCGTGAGCCTCCCGTCGGGCGCCTCGGTGAGGTAGGCCCGTGACAGCAGGAGTGCGACCACGGCGGCCTGGGCGGACGTGACGGGACGCAGTGCGGGCTCGATCGCGTCCTGGGTTCGCGCCAGGTGGGCGCGGGCTGCATCGATGGCCTGTCGTACGTCGACGTCCTCAGGCCGACCTGACCCGAGCTCCCAGCGTGACACCTGCAGGGCGATGCGCGGCTTGTCCGGGTCGGGTGCAACACCGGTGGCGGTGAAGATGCGGCAGTCATAGGCGCGGCAGGCACGCGGCCGCGCCGCGTAGATCGAGCACTGGTCATCGACGAACATCGGGCAGCGGCCCTGCTCGTCGTAGCCCATGAGCAGTCCAGCACCGGTGCGTCCCGGGGCCGGGAACAGCACGGCTGACGGGATCGCCGCGAGGGCGACGGCCTCATCAGGCTCGATGTGGATGAACTGGTGCGAGGTGCAGCATGCGGTGCACGAGCCGCAGGGCACCTCGGCATCCGCGTTGCCAGCCAGCACCGTGAGCATCCCCGTCACCCAGGCGGCCAGGCCGGGTTCGGCTGCGCTCTGCGGGCTCGGCCCTGCGTCCACGTCCTGCGACATGGGCCAACGCTACTCAACATCTGTAGGACGCCAAGTACCGTTGCGCCGTGAGCAAGGGACGGCTTGAGGCCTTCAGCGACGCGGTGATCGCCATCATCATGACGATCATGGTGCTCGAGCTGCGCCCGCCTGAAGGCACCGATCTGGCCGCCCTGCAGCCCCTGGCGCCCGTGTTCCTGGCCTACCTGCTGAGCTTCGTCTACCTGGCCATCTACTGGGTCAACCACCATCACCTCCTGCAGGCGACGCAGCGGGTGACCGGCGGGATCCTGTGGGCCAACATCGCACTGCTGTTCTGGCTGTCGCTCCTGCCGTTCGCCACGAGCTGGATCGGGGAGCACCGCGGCGCGCTGGTGCCGACACTGGTCTACGGCCTCGTGCTGCTCGCCGACGCCATCTCGTACTTCATCCTGCAGGTCGTGATCGTGCGTGCCCAGGGGCCGGACTCGCAGGTCGCGGTCGCGCTGGGCCGCGACCTCAAGGGCAAGGCATCACTCGTGCTCTATGTCACGGCGCTGGTGGTGGCCTTCGTGAGCACCGTCGTTGCGATCGCCATCTTCGTGGTCGTCGCGATCATGTGGCTGGTGCCGGACCGCCGCATCGAGCGCATGATGAACGCCACGGGCGCGTAGGCGTCGTCGAGCGTCAGATCTGGTCGTAGGTGCGACTGGCCGCCCTGCGCTCGTACATGTCGCGATCGGCCCTGCGCATGAGCTCGTTGAAGGTCGTGGTCGAGGCATCGGTCGTCGCGCCGCCGACGGTCACGGTGCCCGGCCACTTGTGCGTCGGCATGCCGTTGCTGGCGATGTGCTGGTGGATGCGGTCATTCAGGGTCTCGGCATCCGAGTGCACGCCGAGGCTGATGATGACGAACTCATCACCGCCCCAGCGCGCGATGAGGTCCTCGTCGCGCACCATGGCCCGGATTGCCGATGCAGTCGCGCAGATCACCTCGTCGCCGAAGTCGTGACCGTAGACGTCGTTGGCCTTCTTGAGGCCGTCGATGTCGACGAACATCGCTGACACCGGGAGCTGCTGTCGGGAGGCCAGGGCGAACATCTGGGTGACGCGCGACTCGAGCCCACGACGGTTGAGCAGCCCGGTGAGGGGGTCCTCGGTGGCCAGGGCCTTCTCCTGGGCAAGGGAGACGCCCAGGGCGTCGACGCTGCGGATGCGCATCCACAGCAGCATGACACTGATGGCGAATGCTGCGATGCAGACGACGACCCAGTCGACGGTCGCCACGGGCGTCAGTCGCATGGCCACCAGGACGCTGCCGATGATGATCGGGATGCCCGAGACGAGAGTCGCTGCATAGTTCAGCGTCATCGGTGCGAAGGCCACGATGACCAGGAGCGTGTAGGACAGCCCGGTCGGCGGGTTGAAGAGCGCCTCCTGGATCTGCATGGCCGCAACGAGGATGACGGCCATCGCCGCCGCGATCCACGGCACCACTCGGGCTGGCATCCAGTCACGGCCCGCGGTGAGCGCGACCAGGGTCATGAACACCGCAGCGATCGCGACGGGCAGGTTCTCCACGAACCGGGGATGCGCACCGACGAACGAGTTGAAGGCAGCGAGCGCGAAGGTGACGATCGCGACCGTGGATGCGATCCAGGGCGATTCGCGCTTGACCAGGGCCCAACGGTAGGCGTTGCGCTCTGCGATGGCCGCGCTGTCGCGCTGTGCCCTGGTCGGACGCTGCAATGCCACTCCCTGGCGATGGTCGGGATTCATGCTCATCCTCGCACAGTCGTGCCGAGGTGCACGGTTCACGAGGTGACGGCGAGTGCCCGTTCGCTGGCCGCCAGCACGGCATCCACATCGGCGTCATCGACCCCGAGATGGGTGACGGCGCGGACCTGGCCGTGGTTGTAGGCCATGACCGCGACGCCCTGGGCGCGCATCTGCTGCACATATGCCGCTCGCCGGGAATCGCCGCCCTCAATCGCGTACAGCACGAAGTTCGTCATCACCCGCGCCGGATCCAGGAGCCCGCCGGTCGGCTGGGCGCAGCCGCCGGGACTGACTACGCCCGCCTGGGCGGCGAGCCCGTCGGCCAGGGTCCTGGCGCGGCGATGATCGTCGGCCAGACGTGCGACCGTGCCGAACTCATCGTCACCGAGGGCCACGAGGCCGGCAGCCGCGATGACGCCCGCCTGGCGCATGCCGCCGCCGATGAGCTTGCGTGCGCGACGCGCCCGGTCGATGAAGGCTGCCGAGCCCACGACCATGCTGCCGACAGGTGCGGCCAGGCCCTTGCTGAGGCAGAACATCGCCGAGTCAGCGTCGGCGAGCAACGCGGCTACTGGAAGGCCGAGTGCCACCGATGCATTGAACAGGCGAGCACCGTCGACGTGGATCGGAAGGTGGCTCGGAACCGCAGCGCGCAGGGCGCGCAGGTACTCAGCCGTGATGGGACGGCTCATGGAGTGCGCGTGGCAGTTCTCGACCACGACGAGGCTCGTGAGCGCACTGTGCGAGTCGTACGGGTCCTGGATCGCGTCGAGCACCGCCTCGATCGGCATCTCGCCGCGTGCGTTCTCGACGACGGGGTGCACAGCAGCGCTGGCCACCACCGAGTAGCTGCCGGCCTCGTCGTTGAGGATGTGCGTCTCGCTGGGCAGGATGACCTCCCCGCCGCGCGGAACATGCGCGAGCACGCTCACAAGATTGCCCATCGAGCCGGAGGCCACGAACAGCGCAGCCTCCTTGCCCGACAGGGCTGATGCACGCGCTTCGAGGGCGTTGACCGTGGGGTCCTCGCCGTAGACATCGTCGCCGACGACGGCTGCGGCCATGGCAGCGCGCATGGCCGGAGTCGGCCGGGTCACGGTGTCGGACCGGAGGTCGACGCGGATCGGTGGCATCGGGTCGGCCTGTGCTGACGACATGCCGGTGAGGCTACCTCGGTCGCATTGCCGCGCGAACCCTGCTCGAGTCCGCTACCTTCGCGCCGTGGGCGCCGGGCCCACTCGCGACGCCGCAGCTGGATGGGGACGACATGCATGTGACGAACCGAACGAAGACGCTCGCACTTGCATCGCTCATGGTGGTGACGCTCGCCGCCTGCTCATCGACGGCCACCACGTCGAGTGGCGTCGATCCAGCGACGATACCGACGCCGAACATGGTCGATGTTCCGCCGACGGGCATCTCATCCGCCGAAGTGACCCTGGCGCCCGGACAGTGGCTGATCCTCAATACGGACACGATGAACACTGCCGATCTGGCAGAGCCGTTCGTCGTCACCGACTTCACGGTCAAGACCAGTGACGCGACGATCGTGAAGGCCTACCAGCCCGAGGGTGCCGGTACGGCCCCGCAGTTCGGCAGTGCGATCGGCCTGACGCCTGGCACGGCCACCGTCACACTGCTGTCGGCCATCGGAGGATCCGACCCGGTGGCGACGATCAACGTCACCGTGGCCGCGCCCGCGAGCTAGCGTCAGCGCTGCAGCAGCGGCGCGATGACCTCGCGCACGACACGCTCGGCGGCATCGCCGTGCTCGTATGTGGCGAAGCGCGCGCGGTAGCTCGCGCGCTGGGCGAGCCATGAAGGCGACCAGGCGTCCACTGTGGCCAGCAGGTGGATGAGCGCCCGTTCCGTTGCAGCGATCGGCCCAGGGGAGTCGAGCGTGACGTCGAAGTACCATCCGCGCTTCGTGGCGAAATCGTGCTGGTCTGGCTGGTAGAGCACGATCGGCCGGTTGGTGATCGAGAAGTCGAACATGACCGAGCTGTAGTCGGTGACGAGCACGTCGGCCACGGCGAGATAGTCAGCGATATCAGGAGCGTCCGTGATGTCGACCACTCCGTCGTGACCGTTGATGAACTCCGGGCGTGGGTCTGCATAGTGCGCTCGGTACAGCAACTGCGTGCCTGCGGAGCCGTGCGTGATGGCTGCCAGTCCGTCTGCGGAGAGGTGCTGGGCGAAGTCACTGCCCTTGCTCGTGAGCGCCACGAGCACTGTGCGCAGATCAGGTTCCAGTCCCAGCGCGCGTTTTGCGGCACGTCGCTCAATCGGCGTCTGAGGTCGCACAAGTCGGTCATTGCGCGGCAGTCCGAAATCGAGCACCGTCGCTCGGGAGCGGAACGCATCCACGATCGTCTCCGTGAAGTACGGGCTCGGCGAGGTGATGAGATCCCAGCGGTCGACGCGCTTGCGCACGCGCTCCTGACGTGCGGGCCTGGCCGACGCGACGGCGGGGTTGTTCCATCCCATGAGCTTCAATGGAGTGCCGTGCCAGGTCTGCAGGTACGTCACTCGATCAGGCTTGCGCAGCAGGTCCGGCAGACCCTGGTTGTCGATCCACATCGTGGCCGTCGCCAGGGCGCGGTACCAGTCGGGAGACCACCGCTCCACGGTCGGGATGGCAGGTGAGAAGCCTCGCGCACCCGGTGCGACGGACCAGACCGGCTCGGCGTCGAGCCCTGAGCGCACGAGCTCCTCGTAGATTGCCCGCGGGCTGTCGCTGTACTGCGTGCCCGACATCGATTCGAACACGATGCGCGAGCGATTGCGCGGCAGCCGCGTGAGCACGGTGTTGTAGAGGCGAAGCGCCGATGCCGACTGGTCTCGGGTCGGGGGCGTCGTCACTGCTGCTCCCTGCGCTCGGGTGGTCGGCTCGACCACGGATGACGGCACCTGCTCGGTCGCACATCATCGCAGAGCGGGCAATTGCCCGAAGTGGTCCGCGCCCTGCGCCGTTGCGACCTACGCTCGCGCGATGCGCGGTGACCGGTACAACCCGAAGGGGGTGCCTTGGCGCTTGCTGCCACTGGCGGTCATCGGCCTGCTCCTCTGGTCGAGCACGCCGCTCGCCCCAGCGAACGGTGTGACGACGAGCAGCGACCGTCCTGCGGCACCGACAGCAGCCGCAACCTCGTCCATCGCACCCACGCCTGCCCCCAGTGCCAGCGCAACGCCAGCGGCAGCTGCGACGCCTGCTTTCCCGACGGAAGGCACGGTCCTGGTGAGCGGTGGCGCCTGGCTCCAGGGAGCCGGCGTCGACGTGGTCTCCAGCGGCGGCCCCGGGGGAGACGGGCTGCGCCAGTGCGGGGAGCTGGCCGCGCGCCTCTACCGCGCCAAGGGGTGGCCGCTCGTCAACGCCGCCGGCAACGGCGGTGCTGCCTACCTTCCTGAAGGCAGCCCAGGGCTCGAGGCGCACGCACCCGGCAGCGGCTACGAGCCGGCGCCGGGTGACCTGGTGATCGAGGGGCCCACCTCGGGCAATCCCTTCGGGCATGTGGCTGTGGTCGACAGCGTGCACGGCAGGGTGCTTGCGGCGGTCGAGCAGAACGCCTCACGCACTGGGCGGCACGAGTACGCGATCGACGCCGCCGGGATGGTCACCGGCGGCTACGGGCCGGTCACCGCGATCCTGCATGCACCGGCCAATCGCCTGCGCTCGACCCAGCTGAAGCTCGTGCAGGGCACCAAGTCGACCGCTGCTGCCGGCTGGGTGACGCAGGCACCGATCCGGCACGTGTTCAGCATCCGCAACGCGGGCCGGCAGTCAGCTGTGATCCGGTCGCTGGCCCTGGGCGTCATCGACCAGGCTGGAGTGCGACGGCACCTGGTCTGCGCCCTCGACTTCACGCTGCGGCCGGGCCAGTCGCGCACCTGCCAGGTCAGTGCTGCCTGGGAGGCACCTGGCCAGTACCGCGTCTGGGCGGACTGGATGGATGCCCGCGGCAACTGGCATGCCGGCAGCCTCGGCTCGCAACGCACCTTCACGCTGCACGACGTCAGCGCCGAGGTCCAGGCTGAGCCCGCCGCCCAGGCGATCGAGGCAGCCGTCGACACCGCAACAGCCGCTGAACCCAGCAGCCAGTGACCACGACAGCCCGGCCCGGGGCCAAGGCACTCGTCCTCGCGTTAGCGCTCTTCACCGTGGCGACCTTCGCCCCCGTGGCCGTGGTGTCGGCGCTCGGCTGGCACACGGTGGTGCCGATCGCCCTGCTGACGGGGCTGAGCGCGGTCATGGCCTCGCTCACGGGAGGCGGATGGCGCACAGGCCTGCTGCTCGCCGTTCCCTTCGCTGCGTTCGCAGGAGTCCTGACATGGGCGCAGCCGCACGCGTGGGCCGCTGCGCTGGTGATGGCCGCAGCAGCGCTCCTGCGCGGCCTGACCGCGATCGACGGACTGCACAACGCACTCATGACCTCGGTGATCACGCTGGGCTTCGTCGTTGCCAAGCCGCCGACGCCGCAGACCGATCTCGCGGCACCGGTTGCGGTGGCACTCGTCGTGCTGGCGACCTGTCTCTGGGTGACGCTCATCGCGCTGGTCACGCGCCGGTGGTCCAGGAAGCCCGCGCTCGTGCGGATCCCTCGTCAGCGCGCAATCGCCTTCTCCGTGGTCCTGGCGCTCATGGTCGGCGCCGCGACCTGGTTCGTCGTGCGGCTCGATCTCGGCGAGGGCGGTGCGTGGATCATCCTGACGCTCCTCGTGGTCGTGCAGCCCTATCTCAAGGACGGCATGCGCAAGGCGATCGAACGATCAGCCGGCACGCTGCTCGGCTTCGTGCTCGCCGTCGCGATCGGCCTGCTGACCACGAGCAGCATGGTGCTGGGCATCCTCGGCGCGGCGTGCATGGTCACGGCCACGGCAGCGATGATCCTGGGTCGGCCCTACTGGCAGTACGCGGCGTTCCTCACCGCAGCGATCATCCTGTTCGTCGGCTCGGATGGCTCGGTGCTGCACACCGCCGAGGTGCGGCTCGGGGCCACGCTCATCGCGGTGGTGGCGACGATGGCCGTGATCATCGTGCTCACTCCTGTGGCCAGGAACCTGGCCGACCGCGCGGGACTGGATCGCTACTAGGGCGTCAGCGCCTCGTGGGGCACGGACGAGTCTCGCCGACCGCCGAGCACTAGAGGCAGAACTCGTTGCCCTCGAGGTCGCTGAAGACGGTCCAGGCGTGCGGCCCCTGCTGCCCGCTGCCGATCGGCACGGCCCCGAGCTCCATGGCGCGGGCACGGGCCGCTTCCGCGTCTTCAGCAGCCGGTCGCAGGTCGAGGTGGACGCGATTCTTCACCGTCTTGTCCTCGGGGACCTCAACGAACAGGATCCTGGGCGCGCGGATGTGCTCGGGGGCGTTGATCGCGGCGCCGGCGCGCCACACGAGCCGGCCGTCGTGCTCGGCGGTCTCCTCGACGGTCGCCTGGCCCTCGTCGACCATGCGTCGGATGAAGGCGGCGTCCTGGGGCTCGACGCTCCAGCCCAGGAGCTCGGCCCACCAGTCGGCCTGGCGGTGCGGATGCGCGCTGTCGATGGTCACCTGGACGGACATCTCCATGGGCACATCGTAGGAGCGACGTGCGGTGCTGAGCAGGGTCATGCTGGGGCGCTCGCGTCAGGATCGTGACGGGTGCTGCAGCGCCTCGAAAGACGTTGGTGTCCGAGGGGGGACTTGAACCCCCATTCCCCGTAAAGGGAACTAGCACCTCAAGCTAGCGCGTCTGCCTATTCCGCCACCCGGACGTGGGATGTGACCGGTGAACTATACCCAGACCGCGATGGCTCGGCATACCGGGTCAGGCGCCCGGAGCGTGGATGATGAGGCCATGGACTCCGATGTCGTGACGCTGACGCAGGAACTCATCCGGATCGACACGAGCAACTACGGCGAGTCGACCGAGACGGTTGGGGAGGCGGCGGCAGCCGACTACTGCGCCGAACGGCTGCGCGAGGCCGGCTGGGACCCGGAGATCGTGGTCACGAGCAGCGATCCGCGACGGGCGGTCGTCCTGCGGATCCCCGGCACCGACCCCAATGCCAGCGCCCTGCTCGTGCACGGGCACCTCGACGTCGTCCCAGCGCTGGGCAGCGACTGGTCGCATCCGCCGCTGGGCGGCGTCATCGATGAGGGATTCATCTGGGGCCGCGGTGCGGTCGACATGAAGAACATGGACGCCATGATGCTGGCCGTCATGCGCGACTGGGGCCGCTCAGGCGTTCGGCCCAGGCGCGACATGGTCTTCGCCTTCCTGCCAGACGAGGAGGCCGGCTCGGTGCACGGCTCCAACTGGCTGGTCGAGCATCGTGCCGACCTGTTCGCGGGCGTCACCCAGGCCATCAGCGAGGTCGGCGGCTTCAGCGTCACCATCCATGACGACCTGCGGCTGTATCCCGTGCAGACGGCCGAGAAGGGCTTCACGTGGCTTCGCCTGCACGCCGCGGCTCGAGCCGGGCACGGCTCGATGCTGCACCCGGACAATGCCATCACGGCCCTCGCCGCTGCCGTCACACGTATCGGCCAGCACACGTGGCCCGTGCACCGGACGCCTACGGTGCAGCGATTCCTGGACGAGCTGTCCGAGGCCACCGGCCTGGATGTCAGCGACCTGCAGGGGGAGGCGCTCGTCGAGCGACTGGGCACGCTGGCCTACCTGGTCGGGGCCACCATGCAGAACACCGCGAACCCCACGGTGCTGGATGCCGGCTACAAGGCCAATGTCATCCCCAGTGACGCCTACGCCCAGATCG
>JAQTXL010000030.1 GCA_028688835.1 Candidatus Nanopelagicales bacterium
TCGACCGCCTGCCCCTCCCCCTGCAGTCAGCGTCCGGGCGCCTTGGCGCCGTACTCCTGCAGGCGCCAGGGCGCCCGCACGAAGGGCTCGGACTCGACCACGATCGACCACGAGCAGTTGGGCATGACCCAGAAGATGGGCCAGTGCTCGAGCGGCAGGTCGAGCAGCGAGGCGATGCCCGACATGGCAGCTGCGCCGTGCGTGACGCACACGAGCGTCTGCCCGGGCTCGATCAGCGTGAGCCCGCGGTCGACCGCAGTGCGCACGCGCTCGGCGACCTCGGTGCGCGTCTCGCCGTGCAGCCCGGGCCGCACATTGGTGCCGCCGATCCAGTTCTGGAGGTCCTCGGTGTGCTCGCGCTCGATGTCGGAGCGGTGCATGCCCTCCCAGACGCCCACGAAGGTCTCGCGCAGCCCCGCGTCGAGCACGACGTCGAGCCCGGTCGACTCGGCCAGGGGTCGAGCCGTGTCGACGGCTCGGGTGAGGTCCGAGGAGAGGATGGCTGCCGGCTCCAGCCGGGCCAGTTCGATGGCGGCAGCGGCGGCCTGGGCGATGCCGGTCTCGTCGAGCATGACGTCGGACTGGCCCTGGAAGCGGCCAGCGGCGTTCCAGTCTGTCCTGCCGTGCCGCCAGAACACGATCCGGCGGGCATCGCTCACTCAGCCGCTCCCGCGATCTGCCGCGGGCGGTTGACCTCTTCGGGCAGCGCGATGACCGGGCAGTCCTTCCAGAGCCGCTCGATGGCGTAGTGGATGCGCTCCTCAGCGATCTGCACGTGCACGACGATGTCGCCGTAGTCGAGCAGCACCCAGCGCGCCTGCTGCTCGCCTTCACGGCGCAGCGGCTTGGCCCCGAGCTTCAGCAGTCGCTCCTGCACGGCGTCGACGATGGCCTTGACCTGCGGCTCATTGGCCGCCGAGGCGAGCACGAACACGTCGGTGATCACCAGGTGCTCGCTCACGTCGATCGCGACGATGTCCTGGGCCAGCTTGTCGGAGGCGGCCAGGGCTGCCTCGATGGCCAGGGCGGTGGCCTCACTCGTCGCGGTCAAAGCTGTCCTCTCAGAACGGTTGCTGCAGGGCGCAAGCCTCTCACAGCGGCGAGTAGTCGGGTCCCAGCAAGACCCGGGCATCGACCGGGTTGCCGGCCACGTGCTTGACCTCCTCGGTCAGGAAGCCCAGCGCGTTGGCGATCTGGGTGCCGATCCGCGCCGACAGGAGCGTGTCGGGCACGGAGATGCGCGTGGCCTCCAGCGGCGCGCCGACCGCACCGGGGATGACGGTCATGCCGGCGTCGAGGAGGGCCTGGGTCGCCTGGGCCAGCTGGGTGGCCGAGGCGCCGGCCGGCACCAGGAGCACGCGCGGCGTCGACGCCTGGCCCGGGGTCAGCATCGTGCGCGCGAAGTGCTGCTGCATGGTCGCGTCGGCGGCTGCACGCTCGACGCTGATGGCGGCGCCTGCACGCACCGGCTGCACCGGCAGCTTGACCGGCGTCAGCAGTTCGGCGCGCGCGTCCTTGCGCAGCGCGATGAGCAGGTCGACGAGGTCGGCGTTCGAGGCACTCGACCGGGCCATGTGACCAAGGCTCAGCAGCAGCTGGCCGGCGTCCTCGGTCTGGGCCGGGAAGTTCGCGAGCGCACGGTTGATCCAGGTGTCGATATCGGTCGAGGCCTTGGCCTTTGCGGCCAGGGCCGGCTCGAGGGTCGCGTCGTACAGGCCGGTGAGGGCCAGGCGGTCGAGCACCAGCGAGATGTCGACGTCGACCCCGAGCAGCTGCTCGACCGCGTGCTGGCTCTGGAGCGTGTCATTGGCATCACCCGTGAAGCGCAGGGTGGTCCAGGCCGGGACGGGCACGAGCAGGTCCGACGGCAGTGACATGCGCGCCCCCTCGATGGCGCCGTAGCTGGTCGCGAGGAGGTTGGAGTAGATGATGCGGCGGTCGTCGTCGCGCACCTGCAGCAGCAGGGTGCGCTGCGCCTTGGGTGACGGCTTGACCGGTGCCCCGCTTGCGCTCGGCGTGGCCGAGGCCGACGGGACCGCGGCAGGGGTGCCACCCTGCGTCAGCGCACTGGAGAGCACTGCGCCGATCGCGACGACCACCACGACCACGCCCAGCACCATCCAGCGCCGACGATGCGACTGCGCCTCCATCAGGTGGCCACAGGGCGGTCGCGATAGAGCCCGTGCTCGGCGATGTACTCGGCGACGACGGTGGGCACGAGCCCCTCGATCGACTCGCCGGCGCTGACCCGCTCGCGCACCTGCGACGAGGAGATGTCCGGCGTCGCCACCTCGACGATGGTCGAGTGGCCCACGAGCAGCGGGGCGGTGCTGATCATGTGACCCGGCCGGGAGACCCCGACGAGCTGCGCTCGGGCGATGATGCCCTCAGGATCACGCCAGTGCTGCACGTCGGCGAGCGCATCGGCACCGGTGATGAAGAACCATGCGGCCTCCTCATCGGGATGCTCCTCGGGCCAGGCGTGCTGCAGGTCGGTGAGGGTGTCGACGGTGTACGTGGGTCCGAGTCGGTCGATGTCGACCGTCGAGGTGGCGAAGCCCTCGTAGTCGGCCACGGCGAGCTGCACCATGGCGAGCCGGTCGAGGGCGGGGGCCTGCGGGCCGGGCACCTTGTGCCACGAGTGACCGGTGGGCACGAAGACGACCTCGTCGAGCTCCAGGGCCCGACGCACGGAGACGGCGGCCACGAGGTGCCCCGAGTGCACAGGATCGAAGGTGCCCCCGAAGACGCCCAGGCGCCGGCTGCTCATCAGGCCTAGCGGCCGACCTTGAGCATCATGACGACGACCAGGCCGACAACGAGCGCACCCAGGGTGAAGGCCCCGAACCACCAGGCTGAGACGGCGGGGTTGTCGATGGGCGCCTCACTCGCGAGCGTGACAGCGGCGTTGACCAGACCCATGACTCAATCCTTCCATTGACGGCTAGCGGCACCACTGTAGCGACTGGTCAGCCGCGAACGTGACCGTCCCCGGTGACGATGTAGGTGGTGGTGGTGAGCTCGGCCAGGCCCATCGGGCCACGGGCGTGCAGCTTCTGCGTGGAGATGCCGATCTCGGCACCGAAGCCGAACTCCCCGCCGTCGGTGAAGAGGGTCGAGGCGTTGACCATCACGGCGGCCGAATCGACCCCGGCGATGAAGGCGGCCGCCGCGGACTGGCTGTCGGTGACGATGGCCTCGGTGTGGCCGGTCGACCACCGCTGGATGTGCGCGATTGCCGCATCGACCGAGTCGACCACGCCCGCGGCGAGATCGAGGGACATGTACTCGACGGCCCAGTCGTCATCGGTGACCGGCTCGATCGCGATGCCGGATGCACCGGCGAGCTCGGTGGTGCGCGCGTCGGCGTGCAGGGTGACGCCGCACTGGTGCAGCGCGGACGCGACCATGGGCAGGAACTGCGCAGCGATGTCGCGGTGCACGAGCAGGGTCTCGGCGGCATTGCACACGCTGGGGCGCTGGACCTTGCTGTTGATCACGATCTCGACGGCCTTGGCCAGGTCGGCGTCCTTGTCGACATAGACGTGGCAGTTGCCCACGCCGGTCTCGATCACGGGCACGGTCGAGTGCTCGACGACGTTCTGGATGAGCGCTGCACCACCGCGCGGCACGAGCACGTCGACCAGGCCTCGGGCGGTCATGAGGTGCCGCGTGGACTCGTGCGTGAGCCCCGGGACGAGCTGGATCGCATCGGCCGTGATGCCCTGCGACACCAGCGCCTCGCGCATGATCTCGACCAGCGCTGCATTCGTCGTGGCGGCCGACGACGAGCCGCGCAGCAGCGCGACGTTGCCGCTCTTGAGGCACAGGCCGGCGGCATCGACCGTGACATTGGGCCGGGCCTCGTAGATCATGCCGACCACGCCCATGGGCACCCGCACCTGGCGGATCTGCAGGCCGTTGGGCAGCGTGTACCCGCGCACCACCTCGCCGATCGGGTCGGGCAGCGCCGCGACCTCGCGCAGGGCCTCGGCGATGGCGGCGACGCGCTCGGCGTCGAGGGTCAGGCGGTCGATCATGCCCGCGGCGGTGCCGGCCTCGCGTGCTCGTGCGACATCGGTGTCGTTCGCGGTGACGATGCGCGCGCACTCGGCATCGAGGGCGTCGGCGATCGCGAGGAGGGCGGCGTCCTTCTGGTTCCGGGTCAGCTGCCGGATGCTGCGCGCGGCCTCGCGACCACGCCGACCGACCTCCAGCACCTGCTCGCGTTCGTCAGTCATGCGGCAAGCCTAACGAGCGCTGGCAGAGCCCCGCAGGAGCACGAGATCGTCGCGATGCACGACCTCGCGCTCATAGGCGGGCCCGAGCTCCTTGGCCAGCTCCTTGGTCGAGCGCCCGAGCAGCCCCGGCAGCTCGGGGGAGTCGAAGTTCACGAGCCCGCGCGCGACTGCGCGGCCGGTGTCGTCGACGAGATCGACCGGATCGCCCGCAGCGAAGATGCCCTCGACCGAGGTGATGCCCGCGGGCAGCAGCGAGGATCCGCGCCTGGTGATCGCCAGCGCGGCGCCGGCGTCGAGGTGCAGGCGCCCGTTGCCCGTGGTCGCGTGCTTGAGCCACAGCAGGCGCGTGGACGTGCGCGAGCCCGTGGGAGCGAAGGCCGTGCCGACGTCGGCAGTGGCGAGGGCCTGCGCCGCGCGGGAGGCCGAGGTCAGCAGCACGGGGATGCCTGCGGAGGAGGCGATGCGGGCCGCCTCGACCTTGGAGGACATGCCGCCCAGGCCCACGCCTGCCTCGCCCGTGCCGCCGATGGTGAGATCGCGCAGGTCGTCGTCGGACGCCACCGAGGTGATGAGGGTTGCCCCGCCCTTGGACGGAGGTCCGTCGTAGAGGCCGTCGACGTCGGAGAGCAGGATCAGCGCCTGCGCCTGGACCACGTGCGCCACCAGCGCCGCCAGTCGGTCGTTGTCGCCCACGCGGATCTCGTTGGTGGCCACGGTGTCGTTCTCATTGACGATCGGCACGACGCCGAGCTCGAGCAGCCGGAAGAGCGTGCGCTGGGCGTTGCGGTAGTGCGCGCGACGGGTGACGTCGTCGGCCGTGAGCAGCACCTGCCCGACGGTCAGGCCGTGCTCGGCGAAGGCGCTGGTGTAGCGGGCGATGAGCATGCCCTGCCCCACGCTGGCCGAGGCCTGCTGGGTGGCGAGGTCGCGGGGACGCTGGGTCAGGCCGAGCACCGGGAAGCCGGTGGCGATGGAGCCGCTCGAGACGAGCACCACCTGGTGGCCCCGCGCGCGACGCGCCGCCAGCTGCGCGACCAGGGCGCTGATCGCCTCGTCGTCGATCCCGCCGCCGCGCAGGGTGAGCGAGGAGGAACCCACCTTGACGACGATGCGCATCGCTTCGGCGATCGCGCTGCGCACCTCAGTCGTCATAGACCCCATTGTCCTCGTTGCTCTGGCGTTCCCCGAGGAACACACGCACGTCGGTGCCGCGCGGCGAGGCCTCGGAACGGGTGTTGGCCTGGATCGAGGGATGCCAGTCGAACACGACCGCGTTCTCCTCGTCGCCGATCATGACGGCGACACCCGGGCGGGCGCCCTGCGCGATGAGCTCCTCCTCGACGCCCAGCCGGGCCAGGCGGTCGCCGAGGTAGCCCACGGCCTCGTCATTGCTGAAGTCGGTCTGGCGCACCCAGCGCTCGGGACGCTCGCCGCGCACGCGGAAGCCGTCCTCCTCGCGGGCGACCGTGAAGGCCTCCTCGTTGACCGCGCGGGGGCTGATGACGACGCGAGGGGCGATCTCATGGACCACTGCTGCGCGGGCCTTGGCGACCAGTGAGGCCATCGCGAAGGTCAGCTCGCGCAGGCCCTCGTGGGTGGCGGCCGAGACCTCGAGGACCTGGTAGCCGCGGCCGATGAGGGCAGGGCGGATGAGCTCGGCCATGGTGCGTCCGTCGGGGATGTCGATCTTGTTCATGGCGACGATGCGAGGCCGGTCGGCCAGGCCCCCGTAGAGCGCGAGCTCGTGCTCGATCGCATCGAGGTCGTCGAGCGGGTCGCGACCGGGCTCCATCGTGGCGGTGTCGAGCACGTGCACGAGCACGCTGCAGCGCTCGACGTGGCGCAGGAACTCCAGGCCCAGGCCCTTGCCCTGGCTGGCACCGGGAATCAGGCCGGGCACGTCGGCGACGGTGAAGACGGTGTCGCCTGCGGTCACGACGCCGAGATTCGGCACGAGCGTGGTGAAGGGGTAGTCGGCGATCTTCGGGCGCGCCGCGCTGAGCGCGGCGATGAGGCTCGACTTGCCCGCGCTCGGGAAGCCCACGAGCGCGACGTCGGCGACGGTCTTGAGCTCGAGGACCACCTCGCGGTACTCGCCGGGCTCGCCCAGCAGGGCGAAGCCAGGGGCCTTGCGGCGCGGGCTGGCCAGCGCGGCGTTGCCCAGGCCGCCGCGGCCGCCCTGCGCGAGCACGTAGGTCATGCCGGCGCCCACGAGATCGGCCAGGATCGCGCCGCTGCGCGAGGTCACCACGGTGCCCGAGGGCACCTTGAGCGTGATGGTGTCGCCCTGCGCACCGTGGCGGTTGTTGCCATGGCCCGGGCGCCCGCTCGAGGCCTTCTGGTGCGGGCGGTGGTGGTACTCGAGCAGCGTGGTGACCTGCGGGTCGACCTCGAGGATGATGTCGCCGCCCTTGCCGCCGTTGCCGCCGTCAGGGCCGCCGAGGGGCTTGAACTTCTCGCGGAGCACCGAGGCGCAGCCGTTGCCGCCGTCGCCCGCCTGCGCGTACAGCTGCACGCGATCGACGAAGGTGGCCATAGGTGATCCTTACGTACGTGGCCCCGAGGGGCCAAAGACAAACGAGGCGAGCTGTTGCTCGCCTCGTTTCAGGTCTGTGCTGCGCGCAGCGTGCTACTCAGCGAGGATGTTCACCACGCGGCGACCGCGATGCGAACCGAACTCCACGCGGCCCGCGGAGAGCGCGAACAGGGTGTCGTCCTTGCCGCGACCGACGTTGTCGCCCGGGTGGAAGTGGGTGCCGCGCTGGCGCACGATGATCTCGCCGGCGTTGACCTCCTGGCCGCCGAACCGCTTCACGCCGAGGCGCTGCGAGTTCGAGTCACGGCCGTTGCGGGTGCTGGATGCACCTTTCTTATGTGCCATCAGTTCACTTCCCGGTCGAGATGTCGGTGACCTTGACCGCGGTGAGCTCCTGGCGGTGGCCCTGGCGGCGGCGGTAGCCGGTCTTGTTCTTGTACTTGAGGATGTCGATCTTCGGCCCGCGCTTGTGCTCGATGATCTCGGCCGAGACCTTGACCTGGGCCAACGCGGCCGTGTCGGTGGTCACCGTGGTGCCGTCGACGATGAGCAGGCAGGGCAGGGCAACGGACGTGCCCGGTGCACCGGCGACCCGGTCGAGCACCACAACGTCGCCAACTGCGACCTTCTCCTGACGGCCGCCAGCGCGCACAATCGCGTACACCACGTACTCCTGCCTCGTAATTCTGGGCGCCCCGAACCTGGCGCGCACCTGCGGACGAAGAATGTCCGGCCCCTAAGCGTACGGACCTGCCCCCAACGGGTCAAACCGGCCCCTCCCCATGGGGGACGGCGCCGCCCGGGGGCCTCAGCCTCCGGCGCGGCTGCCCTCCTCGAGCGGGGCGTCGTCGTCGACGATCTCGCCGAGGTACATGTTCGTCATGCCGTCGATCTCCATGGACTCCGGCAGCGCCTCGCGCTTGATGGTGGTCGACAACGGGACCTCGTCGACGAAGGCGAGCAGCACCACGGCGACCAGGATGAGCGGCACCATGAGGAGGAAGACCGGGGTGAGGGCGTCGTTGTAGGCCGTGACGATGATGTCGCGCACGGGCGCCGGAAGCGCCTGTACGAGGGCCGGGGTGAAGGAGTTCGACGAGCCGGCCCCGTCGGTCACCGGCAGGGTCGAGGTCAGGTTGTCGGCGAGCCGGGCCACGAACAGGCTGCCGACGATCGCCGAGCCCAGGGAGGCGCCGATCTGCCGGAAGTAGTTGTTGGCTGCGGTCGCGGTGCCCACCTGCTCGATCGGGAAGGTGTTCTGCACGATGAGGACCAGGATCTGCATGCCCATGCCCAGGCCGATGCCCAGCAGCATGAGGTAGCCGCAGATGACCGGCACGGCAAGGGTCGGCGTCATCGTGGAGAGCAGGAACAGCGACAGCGCGGCGATGAGGGTGCCCACGATCGGCAGCCACTTGTAGCGGCCCGTGCGGCTCACGAGCTGGCCCGAGCCGATCGAGGTGACGAGCAGCCCGAACATCATCGGGATCATGAGCAGCCCCGCCTGGGTGGCGTTGGCGCCGGTGACCATCTGCAGGTAGGTGGGCATGTAGGCCATCGCGCCGAACATCGCCGTGCCGATGATGAGCCCGGCCGCGGTCGTGAGCGTGAAGTTGCGCTCGCGGAACAGGCTCGGCGGCATGATCGGCTCAGCCGCGCGCAGCTCGACGAAGAAGAAGGCGGTGATCGTGAGCACCGCCCCGATGATCAGGCCGATGATGACCGGTGAGGCCCAGGCGTAGGTGCTGCCGCCCCAGGTGGCCGTCAGGACCACGCAGGTGGAGGCGACGGCGATGAGCAGCATGCCCGCGATGTCGAGGTCGAGCCGGCCGCGTGCGGGCTTGGGCAGGTGCAGGAAGGCCACCGCGGAGACGATCGCGAGGATGCCCAGCGGGATATTCATCCAGAAGGCCCAGCGCCAGCCGATGCTGTCGGTGAACCAGCCGCCGAGCAGCGGCCCGGCGACCGAGGAGAGCGCGAAGACGCCGCCCATGATGCCCATGTAGCGGCCGCGCTCGCGGGCCGGCACGACGTCGGCGATGATCGCCATCGCCAGCACCATGAGGCCGCCGCCGCCCAGGCCCTGCACCGTGCGTCCGGCGATGAGCCAGGTCATGCTGTCGGCGAAGCCGCCGATGATCGAGCCGGCGATGAACACGGCGATCGCGAAGATGAACAGGCCCTTGCGGCCGATCTGGTCACCGAGCTTGCCGTAGACGGGCAGCACGATGGTCGAGGCCAGGATGTAGGCGGTCGTGACCCAGAGCATGTGGTCGACCCCGTTGAGCTCGCCCACGATCGTGGGCAGCGCCGTGCCGAAGATCATCTGGTCGAGGGAGGCCAGCAGCATCGCGACCATGAGGCCGGCGAACACCAGCAGCACATGTCGACGATCCTGCGGCTCGGTGCCGGCCTGGGTCGGTGCGGTGTCGGTCATGCGTCGATCTCCTTGACGAGTTGCTGCACGAGCCAGTGGGCCCGCTGCTGGATGTGGTCGCTGTCGAGGTCGTCGGGCGCTGCGACGACCTCGCGGGTGGCGATGCGCAGGGCCACCACGCAGGAGCCGAGGGTGAACTCGGCAAGATCGGCCAGGTCGGCGTCGGAGTGACCGGCGAAGCGCGGGTCGCGCCGCAGGAGGACCTGCACGGCCTGGGCCACCTGCCCATGGGCCTGGGTGACCTTGGCCAGCTGGTTCACCAGGAGCTGCGGGTGGCGCCGGATGAGCTCGAGGCGGTCCTCGCGGATCTGCGGCCTTGCGCTGCGCAGGTCGAACATCGACTGCAGGAGCGCGAGGACCGCGGTGATGGCGTCGGCGTGCACGACGTCGCGCAGGAACTCCTGCGCGTGCTCGTCGAGGAGCGCGGGCTGCTGCATGCCCAGGATCGCGCTGTCCTTGCAGTCGAAGTAGTTGAAGAAGGTGCGCGGGGAGACGTCGGCCCGCTCGCAGATGGCCTGGATGGTCGTCTGCTCGAGCCCGTCGCGCAGCACGAGCGCCACGGCGGCCTCCTCGAGCCGGGCGTGCGTGTCCTGGCGCTTGCGGGCGCGCAGGCCAGCGGACGAGACGGACATATCGCTATTGTTGCAGTCAGTGCAAGTTTGCACAAATCGCAGCGTTCAGCTCACTGCCGCGGTGCGCGGGCGAACCCGGGACCGCCGATCTCCCGGCTGATCTCCCCGGCGGCCTGGGTCTCGCGAACGATCGCATCGGCGATCTCCTGGGCCCACCCGCGCCGCAGCAGCGCCTTGGCGCCGCGTTCGGCGGGGGCGTGCAGTCCGGCCATCTGGTCGAGGATCGCCTGCGCACGCTCGAGCACCTGGTCGGCGGGCACCGACTCGGTGGCCAGGCCGATCTGTGCGGCCTCGACCCCGCTCACCCATCGTGAGGTCAGCAGGAGCTCGGCGGCCCGCCGCTCCCCCACGATCTTCTGGAGCATGAAGGAGCTCCCGGCCTCGGGCGCGGTGCCCAGCTCGCTGAACGGGAAGCGCCAGCGGGCGTCGTCTGCCGTGATGACGATGTCGACGTGCAGCAGCATCGTGGCGCCGAAGCCCACGATGGCACCGTGCACCGCCGCGACGATCGGCTTGGGGAAGTTGGCCAGCGCCAGCACCACGGTCGTGATCCCGCGACTGAACGCATCGCCCTCGGACTCACCGAGCGCGTAGAGATCGACCCCGGCGCAGTAGCCGCGGCCGGCGCCGGAGAGCAGCACCTGCTCGACCGCCTCGTCGGCGGCCGCCTGCGCCAGCGCCTCGGCAAGACCGAAGTAGGCCTCGGCCGTGAAGGCGTTGAGCCGGTGCGGGCGGTTGAGCGTCAGGTGGCGAACCGGACCGTGATCGGTGATGAGCAGGTCGGGCTCGTCCATGCGCTACTCCTCCGTGGTGACCGCCAGCGTCACTTCGTCGCTGTCGCCTGCGGCGACGCTACCCAGTGCGATCTCGGAAATCTCGGCAATGAGCGCCTCGGCCTCCTCGGCCTCGATGACCGACTCGGCGTCGTCATCGACGTCGTCGTCGGCGTCGACGTCGTCGACGTCGATGTCCTCGGTGGCCAGGTCGTCGGCGTCGAGCTCGAGGTCGAGCTCGACCTCGGCGGCATCGTCGTCGACTGCCTCATCGGACGCGAGCAGCGCACGCGCGGCCACATCCGCAGGGTCGACCGCATTGGCGGGACGACGGTGCTTGGGCGACTCGAGGTGGTCGTGCTCGTGCAGGTTGACCTTGATGCCCCGGCCGTTGCAGACCTCGCAGGGCGTGGAGAAGGACTCGATGAGCCCTGAGCCGATGCGCTTGCGCGTCATCTGCACCAGGCCAAGGCTGGTGACCTCGGCGACCTGGTGCTTGGTGCGATCGCGGCCCAGGCACTCGACGAGCCGGCGCAGCACGAGGTCGCGGTTGCTCTCGAGCACCATGTCGATGAAGTCGACGACGATGATGCCACCGATGTCGCGCAGGCGAAGCTGGCGCACGATCTCCTCAGCGGCCTCGAGGTTGTTGCTCGTGACGGTCTGCTCGAGGTTGCCGCCCTTGCCGGTGAACTTGCCGGTGTTGACGTCGACGACGGTCATCGCCTCGGTGCGGTCGATGACGAGCGAGCCGCCCGATGGCAGCCAGACCTTGCGGTCGAGCGCCTTGGCCAGCTGCTCGTCGACGCGGTACTCGGTGAAGACGTCGCTGCTGCCGACATGGTGCACGAGCCGGTCGGCGAGGTCGGGTGCGACCGAGGTGACGTACTCCTCGAGCTGCTGCCAGGCCTCGGCGCCGGAGACGACCATGCGGTTGACGTCCTCGTTGAAGATGTCGCGCACGACCTTGATGGCCAGGTCGGGCTCGCCGTAGAGCAGGGTCGGCGGCGTTGCGCCCTTGGCGCGCGCCGTGATGCCCTCCCACTGCGACTTCAGGCGCTCGACGTCCTGCACGAGCGACTCCTCCGGGGCCCCCTCGGCGGCCGTGCGCACGATGACGCCGGCCTCGTCGGGCAGCACCCGCTTGAGGATGCTCTTGAGGCGCGAGCGCTCGGTGTCGGGGAGCTTGCGGCTGATGCCGGTCATGGAGCCGTCGGGCACATAGACCAGGAAGCGGCCGGGCAGCGAGATCTGGCTGGTGAGCCGGGCGCCCTTCTGGCCGACGGGATCCTTGGTGACCTGCACGAGCACGGGATCGCCCGACTTGAGGGCGAACTCGATGCGCTTGGGCTGGCCGTCGAGGCCAGCAGCATCCCAGTTGACCTCGCCGGCGTAGAGCACGGCGTTGCGGCCGCGGCCGATGTCGACGAAGGCGGCCTCCATGCTCGGGAGCACGTTCTGCACGCGTCCGAGGTAGACGTTGCCGACGAGCGAGCCCGAGGACCCGCGCGTGACGTAGTGCTCGACCAGGACGCCGTCCTCGAGCACGGCGATCTGGGTGCGATCGCCGTTCTGTCGCACGACCATGACGCGCTCGACGGACTCGCGCCGCGCCAGGAACTCGGATTCGGTCAGGATCGGCGGGCGACGGCGACCGGCTTCACGGCCCTCGCGACGGCGCTGCTTCTTGGCCTCCAGGCGCGTGGATCCGCGCATCGAGGAGACATCGTCATTGCCGCCGCGGCCGCGCGGCTCGCGCACCTTGACGACCGTGTTCGGCGGGTCATCGGGCGAGGGCTCGAGATCATCATTGCCACGACGGCGACGACGGCGACGGCGCCGTGAGGCGGCCTGCTCCTCGGTCTCGCCCTCGACGGCATCGGCGTCATCGCCGGTGTCCTCGGCGTCGTCGGTGGACTCGCCCTCGGCATCACCGTCGGCATCGCCACCACGGCGGCGACGGCCGCGGCCGCCACGTCGGCGACGGCGACGCGGCTGGCCGTCCTCGCCCTCATCGTCGGCATCGCTGTCTGCGGCGCTGGCCTCGGCGTCGTCGTCATCGGTCGCCTCGACGGCGGCCTCGTCCTCGACCTTGGCCTTGCGGCGGCGGGCAGGGGCCTTCTTCACGGGCGGCTCGGCAGCGTCGTCATCGGCTGCCTCCTCGTCGCCGGCGACCGGCTCGGGCGCCATGAACACCGGCGCCACGAAGGCCGCCTTGATCGGGGCGCGACGCGAACGCGTGGGGGCAGCCGCCGGGGCGTCGACCTCAGGCTCGGCTGCAGCCTCAACGGGTGCCTCGACTGCCGGCTCGGCAGCGGCCTGCGCCTCGGCGTCGGCCTTCTTCGTGCGGCGCGGGGCGCGCACGGCCTTGGGCTTGGTCACGGGGGCGTCGGCTGCCGGCGTGGCTGCGGCCTGATCCTGCGGGGCCTCACCCTCGACGGCGACGGGCGGGCCGGCCGGGCGGCTGGCAGCCCGGCGACGGGAGCGAGCTGCGGTGGCAGCGGTCTGGGTGGGGGTGGTCTCGTCGTGCTCGTTGTCGACCATGGGGTCGACCCTCCTTCGGTGGCGGACAGCATCCGCCAGTCAGGTGCATGTGCCCGTGGGCCATGCACAAAGCCATGGAGTTCCGGCTCCCGCTAACCGCGATCAAGTGCGAGGGGGTCTCCCACGCCTTGGCCATCGGGGGCAAGCGGCCCCTGCGCCAGCCGAGTCACCCTGGGAGGGGTGGGCGGCACGAGGTCAGCCACAAGCCGCAGCGCGGCAAGAACATCGTCAGGTCGTACGGCGGGCGTGCTGTGCCGGACAACCACCGTGAGTATCGCACACTCCGCGACCCCCGCGGCCGCGTCGACCTCCTCGACGCGCGCCCAGACCACCGCGGCCCGCGCATCGAAGGTGCGCTTGCCCTGCTTCATGAGGCGCTCGACCAGCACCTCGGACTCGGCGAGGAAGGCGTCGAGCGCCTGCTGCACGACGTGGAGGCTGAGCCCGGGGAACTCCACCTGCCAGATGCTCGCCTCGAGCCGGGCGGCGAAGTCGCTGGTGCTGGCGACCACGACATCGAGCACGTCGAGCCCGGGCGGCAGCGCCTCGTCGAGCGCAGCACGCACGCGCTCGGTGTCGCAGGCGACCGTCACGCCGATCTCGATGTACTCGGCCTCGCTCGCGGTGCCGGTCGGCGCGGCGTTGGTGTACGACACCTTGGGGTGCGGGGAGAACCCGGCGCTGAACGCGATGGGCACGCCTGCCCGGCGCAGGGCGCGCTCGAAGGCCCGCTGGAAGTCACGATGCGACGAGAAGCGCAGGCGACCGCGCTTGGCGTAGCGCAGTCGCAGCCGCTGCACCGTCGGGGCGACATCGCGGACAGGAGCCTGACGGGCCACCTAGCCCACCACGCTGGTGCGCAAGATGGGCATCGGCAGCTCGGTGACACCGGTGGGCCCGACCTGGATGTCGGTGCCCATCTGGTCGCAGACCCCGCAGTCGCTGCAGGGAGTCCAGCGGCAGTCGCCGACGCCGGTCTCGGCGATCGCGGCCTGCCAGTCGTCCCAGAGCCACTCGGAGTCCAGGCCGGAGTCGAGGTGGTCCCACGGGAGCACCTCGTTCTGCTGGCGCTCGCGCGTGGTGTACCAGGCGACGTCGACGGGCTGGTCGGCCAGTGCGAGCTCGGCAGCCGACATCCAGCGCGTGAACGAGAAGTGCTCGCTCCAGCCGTCGAAGCGCGCGCCCTGGCGCCAGGCCTCGAGGATCACGCGACCCACGCGACGATCGCCGCGCGAGAGCAGGCCCTCGATGATGCCCGGCTTGCCGTCGTGGTAGCGCATGCCGATCGCCTTGCCGAACTGTCGATCGTTGCGGATGGCCTCCTTGAGCTTCTGCAGCCGCGCGTCGGTGGCCTCGTGATCGAGCTGCGCGGCCCACTGGAACGGGGTGTGCGGCTTGGGGATGAAGCCACCGATCGAGATCGTGCAGCGGATGTCGCGCGACCCGGTGACCTCGCGCCCGGCGCGGATCACCTCGCGGGCCAGCTGCGCGATCTGCAGCACGTCGTCGTCGGTCTCGGTGGGCAGCCCGCACATGAAGTAGAGCTTCACCTGGCGCCATCCGGCCGCATAGGCGGTCGAGACTGTGCGGATGAGGTCCTCCTCGGTGACCTGCTTGTTGATCACCTGGCGCATGCGCTCGCTGCCGCCCTCGGGAGCGAAGGTGAGCCCGCTGCGACGGCCGTTGCGCGAGAGCTCGTTGGCGAGGTCGACATTGAAGGCGTCGACGCGCGTGCTCGGCAGGGACAGAGAGGTCTGCGACTCGGCGTAGCGGTCGGCCAGCGCCTTGGACATCTCGGCGATCTCGGAGTGGTCGGCGCTGGAGAGCGACAGCAGGCCGACCTCGTTGTAGCCGGTCTTGCACAGGCCGTTGTCGATCATCTCGGCGATGGTGCTCATGCTGCGCTCGCGGACCGGGCGCGTGATCATCCCCGCCTGGCAGAACCGGCAGCCGCGCGTGCAGCCGCGGAAGATCTCGACGCTCATGCGCTCGTGCACGGTCTCGGCCAGCGGCACGAGCGGGTTCTTGGGGTACGGCCACGAGTCGAGGTCCATCAGCGTGTGCTTGGCGACGCGCCACGGCACGTCGGGGCGGTTGGGCGCCACGCGCTGGATGCGGCCGTCGGGCAGGTAGGTGACGTCGTAGAACGACGGGACATAGGCCACGCCCGAGGTCGCGAGCGCGAGCAGGAGGCCCTCGCGGCCGCCCGGCCGGGCCTCGTCCTTCCACTGCTGCACCAGCGCGGTGATGCGCAGCACGGCCTCCTCGCCGTCACCGATGACCGCGGCGTCGATGAAGTCGGCGATGGGCTCGGGGTTGAAGGCGGCATGGCCGCCCGCGATCACGATCGGGTGGTCGATCGTGCGCTCGACGGCCAGCACGGGGATGCCTGCGAGGTCGATCGCGGTGAGCATGTTCGTGTAGCCGAGCTCGGTGGAGAACGAGACGCCGAAGAGGTCGAAGTCGCCGACGGCGCGATGCGCGTCGACGGTGAACTGCGGCACGCCGGCTGCCCGCATGTGGCCCTCGAGGTCGGGCCAGATCGAGTACGTGCGCTCAGCGAGCGCATTGGGTAGCTCGTTGATCACCTCGTAGAGGATCTGCACGCCTTGGTTCGGGGCCCCGACCTCGTAGGCGTCGGGGTACATGAGCACCCACCGGACATCGACGGAATCCCAGGGCTTGACGACGGCGTTGAGCTCACCGCCGACGTACTGGATGGGCTTGGAGACCAGTGGCAGCAGTGCCTCGATCTCGGTGAAGATCGTCGCGCCCTGGGCGCGCTCGGCTGCGGTTGTCACCTGCGAAGTCTACGTGCCCGGCGACTAGGGCAGCTGCTGCTGGCTGTGCAGGCGGACGTTCTCGAGGAGTCCGATGGCGATCCAGACGGCCATCATCGACGTGCCTCCGGCCGACACGAACGGCAGCGGGACGCCGGTGATCGGCATGATGCCCAGGGTCATGCCGATGTTCTCGAAGGTCTGGAAGGCCAGCCAGGCAACGATGCCGGTCGCGACGAGGCGGCCGTACATGTCGTCGGCGCGCATGGCGATCATGATCGCCCGCCACAGCACGATGCCCATGAGGACGATGAGCAGGCCGGCCCCGACGAAGCCGAACTCCTCGCCGGCGACGGTGAAGATGAAGTCGCTCTCGTTCACCGGGACGAAGCCGCCCTGGGTCTGCGGGCCGTTGAAGATGCCGTAGCCCAGCAGCCCGCCGCCGCCGATGGCGATGCGCGCCTGGTTCGAGTTGTACGCGATGCTGCCGGCATCGGCCGTGGGGTTCAGGAACGACGTGAGCCGGTCGACCTGGTACTGCTTGAGCAGGCCGAGCTGGATCGCGAGCAGGATGCTCACGGCGGCCCCGACGAGCAGGCCGATGACCCAGGTGTTGCGCGCCCCGCTCACGGCGATGATCGCCAGGGCCACCGATCCCAGGATGAGCACGCTGCCGGTGTCGTTCTGCACGAGGATGATGAGCAGCGGCAGCACGGCCACGCCCAGCGAGAGCAGCACGTCCTTGCTGCGCGGCTCCTCATCGGCCCGGTCCTTCTCCGCCAGGATCACGGCCATCATCAGGATGACGGCGACCTTCACGAACTCCGACGGCTGGATCGTGAACCCGCCCGGGAGCTGGATCCAGGCCCGTGCTCCTGCGATCTTGGTGCCCAGGTTCGGGATGAACACGAGCAGCAGCGAGAACACCGAGATCGCGTAGATGATCGGCGTGTAGGCGCGCAGCCAGCGATAGTCGATGCGCGAGGCGATGAAGCCGAGTACGAGGCCGAGCACCACGTTGATGAGGTGCTTCTTGAGGTAGGACTGCGGGTCGGAGGGCGAGGCGAGGTCGGCGCGGCTGGCCGACCAGACGAGCATCGAGCCGAAGATCGTGGCCGCGAGTGCGGCAGCGAGCAGGACCCAGTCGAGGTCGCGCCAGTAGTCGCCTCCGCGGCGCGAGGGCAGGAGCCTGGTGTCGGTGGAGCCGGTTGCCGGGAACATGCTCATCCGCGCACCCCTGACTGCTTGCCCTTCGGCGACACGGGCGTGCCGTCGGATCGCACCTTCGGCAGCGTCGGGCTCGGCGTGCCGCCGACGAGCACGCTGCGCGCCGGATTGACGCTGCGGCCGCTCACGCCGAAGAGCGCCTCATAGATCTTGCGCACGCTCGGGCCGGACGTCTTCGAGCCGGTGCCGCCCTCGGTCACCATCATGACGATCGCGTACTTGGGGTTGTTCGCCGGCGCATAGGAGGCGAACCACGAGGTCGACACCTTGTTGCCCGTCACCTGGGCCGAACCGGTCTTGGACGCAACGGGGATCTGTGCGAGCGGGAACCCCTGGAACGGGGTCTCGGCAGTGCCCCGGGTCGTCACGCCGGGCAGCGCCGAGCGCAGGAACGACAGGCCGGCCTTGGGGACATCGACCTTCGACTTCACGACCGGCGCGAACTGCTCGACGACCTTGCCCTCGGGTCCGATGACCCCCTTGACCACCCGCGGCTCGTAGACCGTGCCGCCGTTGGCGATCGCGGCGTAGACCATCGCCATCTGCAGCGGCGTGACGCCGGTGTCGCCCTGGCCGATGGCGGCATTCAGCGCATCACCCTCGCGCCACCGGAAGCCGTCGGCGCAGTTCTCCTTGTCGAGCGCGGTGAAGAAGTCCGCGAGCTTGGGGTTGGTCTTGCGCGTCTCGGAGTACCCGTCGAGCGCATTGGCGCACCAGGTGTCCTTCTTGGCATCCCAGTTCTCGGCCTTGAACAGGCGGCTGGACACGCGCCCGGCGGACTCGCCCGGCAGGTCGATGCCCGTGCGGGTGCCCAGCCCGAAGGACCTGGCCATCGCCGCGATGGGATCCGGTGCGGTGCGGTCGGCGTCGAGCCCGCCGCCCTGCTTCCACATGCGGTCGGCGATGCCGTAGAACACCGTGTTGCACGAGACCTCGAGGGCGCGGGCCAGCGAGATGGCACCGAAGCTGCCCGACTCGAAGTTGCGGAAGGTCTGGTTGCCGGCCTTGTACTGGTTCGGGCAGTCATACAGGCTGCGCAGGTTGAACCTGTCCTTGGCCGCCGCCGCCGTGCTGATGACCTTGTAGGTCGAGCCGGGCGCGAAGATGCCCTGGATGGCGTTGGAGGACAGCGCGGAGGAGTTCTTGAGCTGCGCGTACTGGCGCTTGGTCACGCCGCCGACCCAGATGGCCGGGTCGTAGGTGGGGTAGCTCGCCATGGCCAGGATGTTGCCGTTGCGCACATCGACCACGACCGCGGCCCCCGACTTGCCCGGATAGCCCTGGCTGCGCGCGCGCTGGACCGCGGCGACGAGCTGCTGCTCGACCACCGACTGCAGGCGCGCATCGAGGGTGCTCACGAGGTAGTCGCCCGGGGTCGCCTCAGCGAAGTCGAGCGTGTTCGTCACCCGCCCGCGCGTGTCGATGCCCAGGGTCGTCACCTCGGGCTTGCCGCGCAGCACCGTGTCGTACTGGGCCTCGAGGCCGGTGCGCCCGACGACGTCGGTGCGGCGCAGGCGGTCGACTGCCGCCGAGTCGGCCTGGTCCTGCAGCTGCGACTCCGTCACCGGGCCGAGATAGCCCAGGATGTGGGCGGCATTGACCCCGAACGGCGCTGGGTAGATGCGGTTGGCGTGCAGCTGCGCGGTGATGCCCGGGAAGTCGGTGCGGCGCTCCATGATGTTGATCGCGGTCTGGGTGTCGATGCCGTTGGCGATCGGCACCGGTTGGTAGGTCGAGCCGTTCCAGCACACGGGCGGCGGCTTGGCCCCCTCGGTGCCGCAGGTCTTGAGCCGGTCGGTGATGGACTCCGCGGACACGTTGAGCAGCAGGGCCAGGCGGTTGATGACGGCCACGCCCTTGTCCTTGGCCCGCTGCAGGGTCACCCGGTCGACGGTGACCTCGAGCGTGGTGCGGTTGGACACGATCGGGCGCCCGGCCTGGTCGAGGATCAGCCCGCGCACGGCCGGCTGGACGATCTCGCGCACCGTGTTGTTCTCGCTGGCATTGCGGTAGTAGTCACCGCTGAGCACCTGCAGGTAGAGCAGGCGGGCGAACAGCGTGATGACGAGCGAGAGCACCAGGACGCCGAGCACCGTCAGGCGCAGCATCGAGCGATCACGCACGCTGCACTCCTGACTCGGGACGAAGGGGATCTCCGGACTTCAGACTCATTCGAACCCACCGGGGTTCCCCGCGTCCAATCCAGGACGCTCACACAGCCACCTCAGGAGTGAACTTCTTCACCACCAAACCCAGTGGCATCACGACGATCGGGGCCAGGATGGCGCTGTAGAGCGCGCCGGTGAGCAGCAGCTCAGCCATGGACCCCCAGACGACCGTCGGGTGCCCGAGCACCGAGTCCAGGACGCCTCGGGCCAGGATCACACCCGCCGTGATGCCCGCGACCAGGGCGATCATGATCGGCACGGTGCGATCGCGCGGATCGACCGCGCGCGCGGCTGCCAGGGCGGCCGCCATGAAGAGCAGCGCGTTGACGCCGATGACCCCTGCGGTCGAGGGCGCGAAGTCGAGCAGGATGCCCGCGGCGAAGCCGTAGATCATGCCCATTGACGCGCCGTAGGCCATGGCGACGGCGATCACCGACACCAGCACGAGGTCAGGGGTGGCGCCCGGCAGCCCAAGGCGGCTCAGGAATGCGTTCTGCGTGGTGATGGCGATGAGCAGGGTCACCGTCAGGATGAGGAGCTGGCGCAGCCACATCAGGAGGCCCTCGGCGACGGCTGCGGGGTCGCCTCGAGCAGCTCGGCGCTCGAGGACGGGCTGGCGGTGGGCGTCGGGGTGGCCGAGGGCTCGGTCGCCGGCCGTGCCGGGAGCACCGAGTCGCGCGGATCGGTGCGCGGCGGACGCACGACGACGCCGACGATCGTGAGGGCGGTCAGGTCGGCGAAGGGCCGGATCGCCGCCACGCGGGTGAGCTGCCCGGCCGTGCCGCGCACCTCGGTGACCTCGCCGATCGGGATCCCGGGGGCATAGGGCTTGCCGTTCTTGGAGCCGAAGGTGACGATCGCCTGGCCCACATCGACCTTGGCCAGCGGGTTGAGCATCTGGAACTCCAGGGAGTTCTGGTCGCCGGTGCCCGACAGGATGCCGACCTCCTCGCTGCCGGCGATGCGGGCGCCGACCGAGACCGAGGGGTCGACGATGAGCACCACCGTCGAGGTCGTGCGGTGCACGGCCGACACGCGCCCGACCAGGCCGTCGGCGTTGATCACGGACATGTCGCGCTCGATGCCGTCCTGGGTGCCGATGTCGATGGTCACCGTCCAGCTGAACTCCTGCTCAGGCCCGACGGCGATGACCTCGGCCGGGGTGATGCGGTACCGCCCGGCGCCGGCCACCTTGAGCAGTCCGTCGAGGGCGTCGGCGCGGGCGCGGTCCTCGGCCGAGCGCCGCACCAGATCGCTCAGGGCCTTGTTCTGCGCCTGCAGGGCCGCGATCTGGTCGCGCTGGTCGCCCCAGGTGCCCCACCAGCTGCCCACGGCGAGCACGGGAGAGAAGATCGCGGCGCCGACGCTCTCGATGCTGCCGACCGCGGTGCCCACGACGGACCGGAAGGTGGCGAAGGGTCCCTTGCCGCCGCGCAGGTCGAGGATCGCGAAGGTCAGGGTGATGACGACAAGGATCGCGACGACCACTCGCGCGCGACGCTGCAGCATGGAGGTGTCCGGTGGGCCTCGGGGACCAGCGGCCCTATCGCCGCGGCTCGGAGACGAGGACCGCCTGCAGGGCGTCGAACTCCTCGACGCACTTGCCCGACCCCAGGGCCACGCAGTCGAGCGGGCGGTCGGCGATGAGGATCGGCATGCCCGTCTCGTGGCGCAGGCGCTCGTCGAGGCCGCGCAGCAGGGCGCCGCCGCCGGTGAGCACGATGCCGCGGTCCATGATGTCGCCGGAGAGCTCGGGCGGGGTCCGGTCGAGGGTGGCCTTCACGGCGGCCACGATGGCGTTGACGGGCTCGTCGATGGCGCGACGGATCTCCTCGGCGGAGACCACGATGGTGCGGGGCAGGCCGGTGACGAGATCGCGTCCGCGGATCTCGGCGTGCGGCTCGTCGGGCATCGGGAAGGCCGAGCCGATGGCGACCTTGATCTCCTCGGCGGTGCGCTCGCCGAGCATGAGCGAGTACTCGCGCTTGACGTACTGGATGATCGCGTTGTCGAGCTCATCGCCGCCGACGCGCACGGACAGGCTCGTGACGATGCCGCCGAGCGAGATCACGGCGACCTCGGAGGTGCCGCCGCCGATGTCGACGACCATGTTGCCCGTGGGCTCATGGACGGGCAGGCCGGCGCCGATCGCGGCGGCCATGGGCTCCTCGATGATGAA
>JAQTXL010000145.1 GCA_028688835.1 Candidatus Nanopelagicales bacterium
GGGTGATCGGCCTGGTGGTCGGCGCACTGCTCATCGCCTGGCTCATGTGGAAGTTCATCGAGGAGCCGGCACGCGAGTGGATGCGCAAGCTGATCGGCACGCGACCCAAGCCGACCGAGGAGGCCGGGGCCGCGATCGCGGCGGTCGCCGGGCCGGCCGATGCAGCTGAGCCGATCGTCGTCAGCGAGGAGCCTCCGCGCCCTGCGTGACCGCGCTGAGCGCCGCCAGCTCCGGCAGGTCGGGACGCAGCACCTCACCGGTGCGCACGAGCAGGAACCCGGCGTCGATCGCGTCGAGCGGCACCTGGGCGATGCGCGACCATGCCAGCCGGTACAGCGCCAGCTGCAGCGGGTCGGCCGATGCCGCGCTGCCGGTCTTCCAGTCGATGACGTCGAAGCGATCGCCGACTGCGAACACCGCGTCAATGCGCCCGCGCACGACCCGGCCCCCGAGCACGATGGCGAAGGACTGCTCGACGGCGACCGGCGTCATCGCCGCGAAGGCCGTTGCGGCGAAGGCCTCCCTGAGTTCGTCGAGGTCGGCATCGCTGACGATGTCGTGGTCACTGGCACCCGGGAGGTCGTCGGGGTCGAGCAGCGACTGCTGGCCGTACTGGGTCTCGACCCAGGCATGGAACGCGGTGCCGCGCGCGGATGCCGCACTGCTGGGCGCCGGCATCGGGCGCGCGAGGTCGGCAGCGAGCCCCTCGGGGTCGCGCATCGCGCGCATGAGCACGCTGGCCGAGATCGAGCTCGGGAGTGCGACCTGGACGACCGGTGCACGCAGCCTGCGGGCTTCAGCAAGGAGTGCAGCCGCGGCATCGTCGAGGTCGGCCAGCTGCCGGGTCTCGTCGTCGGTCAGCCCGAGGGGCTCCTCGGACGCGGGCTGCTGGATGCGTGCATGCAGATCGCGGACGACGGTGCGCGACTCGACCGGAGCGGGCCAGGGCACGCCACCCTCGTGCTCGAGGAACGGGTTGTCGCGCACCTCGGCGTCTGGCTCGGGGTGCCAGTGGGCGATCACGCCGGCTCCGTCGAGGCAGGTGGTGCGCACCTGCTCGAGGAAGGCCCCCGGCTCGCGGCGGCGCTGCTGCGTCGGCCCCCACCAGTGGCCGGTGACGACCAGCGTGCGCTCGGCGCGCGTGAGCGCGACGTAGGCAAGGCGCTGGTGGTCGGCGTGCTGCAGCTCCTGCAGGACGCCCTGGTAGGCCGTGAACTCGGTGGCCTTCGGGCTGCGGTCGAGCACGGGATAGCTGCGCAGGTCGTCGGTGGCATCGGGCCGGACGTGCCAGGGCACCGCACTTGCAGTGCCGGGCCACTGCCCGCGCGCCGGGCCGCCGGGGAAGGCGCCGTCGACGAAGCCGGGCACGAACACGTGCGGGAACTCCAGGCCCTTGGCCTTGTGCACGGTCATGAGCTGCACCGCATCGGTGCGCTGCACGACGTCGATGCTGAGGTCGATGTCGAAGCGCTCGGCGTCGCGCAGGCGCCGCAGGAAGGCACCGAGCGAGGAGCGGCCGTCGAGGTCGGTGAACTCGGCGGCGAACTCGACGAAGGTCAGCCAGGCCAGGCGCTGCTGCGCGGGGGCCAGCGCGAGCTCGACGTCGAGGCCCGTGCTGCGCACTACCCGGCCGAGGAACTCGACCAGCGGCTCGCTGGCATGCCGGCGCAGCTGGCGCAGCTCAGCGCCGAAGGAGGTCAGGCGCGCGAGGGCCTGGGGTGAGAACCTCGCGGGATCGCCGGGATCCAGGATCGCGTCGCTGAGCGAGGTCATCTCGACCGGATCGGCGCCGGCCACGGCGTCGTCGAGGGCATCGGCGACGGTGTGCGCCTCAGGTCGGCGTTCGGTGCCCGCGAGCTCGGCGGCTCGCGCCCCGAGCCCGGCCAGGTCGCGGGGGCCCAGGGCCCAGCGCGGGCCCGTGAGCAGCCGGACGACGGCGGGATTGGCGACCGGGTCGGCGACCGCCTCGAGCATGCTGCGCACCTCGACGACGATCGGCTGGCTCAGCAGGCCGGCGGCGCCGTGCAGCTGGGTCGGCACGCCCACCCCCTGCAGGGCCGCATCGAACTGGGCCAGCTCCCTGCCGGTGGTGGCCAGGATGGCGATCTGCCCCCACGCGATGCGCGGGTCGGCGCCGAGCTCGCGGATGCGCGCGACGATCCAGTCGCGCTCCTGCGCGACGTGCTCGAACAGGCCGACGGCAACGTCGCCGGGGCCCTTGCCGGTGTCGGCCCAGGTGAGCTCCTCGATGCCGGCATGGCGCTGGCGCAGATCGGCGGACAGGGCATTGGCGACGGCCAGGATGTTGGGCCCCGACCGACGGTTGGCGCTCAGGGTGTAGCGCGCCGCCGGCACGGCTGCGCCCTGCCGGACGGCCGGGAAGTGCTGCGGGAACTGCTCGATGTTGTCGACGCTGGCCCCGCGCCAGCCGTAGATGGCCTGGCAGGGATCGCCCACCGCAGTGACCGCATGGCCGTCGGCGAACAGCGCCTGCAGCAGCTGGCGCTGCGCGATGGAGGTGTCCTGGTACTCGTCGAGGAGCACTGCCGCATGCTGGGCGCGCAGGGTGGCCGCCACGTCGGGGAAGCGACGCACGAGCTCCAGGGCCAGCCGCGTCTGGTCGGTGTAGTCGAGGACGTCGTGCCGCTCCTTGGCGGCGCGCCATTCGACGACCAGGCGCGCGAGCAGGCGTCGCTTCTGTGCCGTGGCGCGCAGCTGCTGCCCGTTGTTCTGCAGCCGCTCGGATCGCTCGATGGCGTTCATGGCGTGCACGAGGCCGTCGTCCCAGTCGACGAGCGCGAGCGGCTCGATGCCGAGCTCGCTGCACTGGTCGTCGAGGGCCAGGAGGTCGACCGTGATGCCGTCGGGGCCCTTGTCGAGGGCGTCGAGGGGCAGGGTCGTGGAGCACACGACGCGGAAGGCCAGCTGCTGCCGGGCACCGTCGGTGAGCACACGAGCACCCGGCTCCCGGCCGATGCGGATGCCGTGATCGCGCAGGATCCGGGCCGCGAAGGCGTTGTAGGTCTGCACCTGAGGCTCGGCATCGGCCTCGTCGTCGGCCGAGTCGTCGGGGGCCGGTGGCAGGTGGCCTGCGGCGCTCAGTGCACGCAGCGTGCCGCGCATCGTAGCGCCCAGCGAGGCGGCCGCCTTGTTGGTGAAGGTGAGACCGAGCACGCGATCGGCCGTGACGAGATCGCTGCCCACGAGCCAGGCCACGCGCGCGGCCATCGAGGTGGTCTTGCCGGATCCGGCGCCGGCGACGACCACGGACGGCTCGAGCGGGGCGCTGATGATCTGCCACTGCTCGTCGCTGACCGCGAAGCCCAGCACACGATCGAGCTGGACCCGGGTGATCGCGGCGGTCATGGCAGCACCTGACGGCCCCGGGCCTGCGCGGGACAGGCGGACTGGTAGCTGCAGAAGGTGCAGGACCTGCTCGTGCGCGCCTCGAAGCGCTCCTCGCGCAGCAGCTGGGCGGCCGCGCCGAGCTCGAGCTCGATCCAGGTGGGGTGCTCGGCCTCGAGCGGCGCCTGGAACTGGACGACCGGCTCGTCGGGATGCCCGGCCGCACCCTTGCGCAGCTGCACGAGCGCCGCGCCGCCGACCTCGGCGCCGCCGGCCCGCAGCAGCAGCTGGTAGACGCCCAGCTGCGCATGGGTCGGGATCTCGGTGCCTGATGGCGGGCGCTTCATGTTCTTGAGGTCGACCGCGACCTCGCGGCCCTCGGCATCGACCTCGATGCGATCGAGCTTGCCGGTGAGCCGCACCTGCTCGGTGCCGCCGTCGGGCGTCGGCACGTCGAGCAGCACGCTCTGCAGCTGCTC
Source organism: Candidatus Nanopelagicales bacterium (assembly GCA_028688835.1). GTDB lineage: Bacteria > Actinomycetota > Actinomycetes > S36-B12 > S36-B12 > UBA11398. Next base: position 3,825 of record JAQTXL010000145.1, read on the forward strand.
GGTGGCCTTGAGCTCACGGGCCCGGGCCCGGTGGTAGGCAAGGAACCGCGCGAGCGCCTCGCGTGCGAGCTCGCGCTCGCTGGCCCCCTGCCACGGCGCCTCGAAGCGCAGATCGCGCCACACCCGGCTGACCCACGCATCGGCCTCATCGAGGTCATCGGCGATCTCGCCCTTGGCGACGAACTCTGCGACGGCATGCACCACGCTGCCGAACTTGGTCGCCTCCCCGCGCGCGACATCGGCGTGCGCGTCGCGCTCGAGGAAGCGGCGCAGCGGGCAGGCGAGCAGGCCCTCGACCGCGCTGCCGGACAGGCCGATCGGCGCATCGTCGGGCCGGACAGGGGCATCGCGCTGGGTGGGTTCGGCCAGCCCCCACCACCGGTGCTCCTCGAGTGCGGGCACCAGCGGTGCGCCGAGCGCGTCGCGCTCGCGCGCGAGCGCGGCCAGCCGCTGGACCGCCGCCGCCTGCAGCGCCGACGAGGCCTGCGGGTCGACGGCCATGCGGCGCAGCCGGGCCACCAGGGCCGGCAGCGACGCGGGCGTGCCGGTGCGCGCCTCGGCACTGTGGAGCTCGAGCCCGAGCTCGGCCAGGAAGCGGCTGGGCTGCGGGCCGGAGTCGTCGGCAGTGCGCACGGTGGTGAGCACGCACAGGCGCCGGGCGCGGGTGATCGCGACGTAGAGCAGCCGGCGCTCCTCGGCCAGCAGCGCTGCTGCGCTGACCGCCGGGCCCACCCCGGCGGCGGTGAGTCGATCGGCCTCCAGGACGCTGCCGCGCGGGCGCAGGTCGGGCCAGACGCCCTCCTGCAGCCCGAGGATCCACACGGCATCCCACTCCTGGCCCTTGGCCCGATGCGCCGTGAGCACGCGCACGACGTCGCCCTGGATGCCCCGGTCGGCCACCGCCTCGGCGGGGATGTGCTGGTCCTGCAGCGAGAGCAGGAAGGTGCGCACGCCGACGAATCCCCGCGTGCGCTGCTGCGCCCGCTGGGCGGTGTCGAACAGGGCCATCACCGCATCGAGATCGTGGCCGGCAGCACGCGAGCCGTCGAGGGCCGCGCGGCGCAGGCGCTCGGGCCAGCCGTG
>JAQTXL010000146.1 GCA_028688835.1 Candidatus Nanopelagicales bacterium
GACCTGGCCGAGGGCTGGCGACAGTGGGCAGCACACCCGGACGGCTGGATCAGCATCCTGCACGGTGAGATCCTCATCCGCGCCTAGCGTCTGCGTTTGACGCGACTGCGGGCATCCGCGAGGGTGTCCGCAGCCCCACCAGCCGTCGACCAGGGAGGCACGGACCGATGTCCATCTTCAGCAAGATCAAGAAGGGCCTTGGCGTCGGGACGATCTCGTATGAGCTCAAGGTCCCGTCGTCGATCGACGCGAGCAGCGGCCAGCTCGCCGGTGAGATCGTCCTGACAGCCAAGGGCGCGCAGAAGGTCGTGGACGTGGAGGCCAAGCTCGAGCGCATCTTCACGTGGGACGAGCGCCAGTCCCACTACAACTCGACCACGAAGCGCCATGACGACCAGTGGGTCACCCAGACGCGGACGGTCGAGCTCGGCGCGTTCCTCGACGAGACGGCCTTCAGCCTCGAGGCAGAGGAGACGCGGACGATCCCCTTCGTCATCACCTTCCAGCCGTTCTCGGCCCAGGAGGACCCGCAGGCCAGCAGCATGCTCTGGGATGTCCTCGACAGCGCGATCGCCGGGAGCACCGGGGGCTGGTTCGGCTCCTCGATGCGCAATCAGCATGTGTCCTACAAGGTCAGCGGCGATGTCGACCTCGAGGATGTCGCCTTCGACAAGGGTGACTCGAAGACGATCGTCCTGCGCTAGTCGCGACGCATCCGGGATCGCGCTTCACGCGCGACCGAGGGTGATGGCACCCGTGTCGGGCGCCATCATCATCCGCCCTTGCTGGCCTTCGTGGTCGCATGCACGACCGTGGTCGACGCGCTCGCCTGCTTCGCACTCGCGGTCTTCTTGGCTGATGTCTTCTTGGCTGCGGTCGTCGACTTCCTGGTCGCAGTGCTCGCCTTCGCGCCGGCTGCGCTCACCTGGTACGAGACGGCGGCGGCGGCTGTCGAGGAGCCAGCACTCGTGGTGGCAGCCGCAGCGGTCGTCGCGACCGTGTCGGCCATGCGCGTGGCCATGAGGCCGCCGATGCCGACGAACACACCGGCAGCAAGGCCGGCCGAGACCAGTCGCTGCTGCAGGGAGATGGGGCGGTAGGTGCGCTCACTGCTTCGGCTTGTGCTCATGGGTGGAGCCTGCCCGGTGCACATTCGTGACCCATGCGGCCAAGGCAATGGCTGGGTTAAGTCATCGTGCCTGTGGCTGCACGGAATCGGTGGGTCCGTGACGTAGCGTGGACCCATGCGCGCACTCGGGATCCTCGGCACCGCCGTGTCCCTGCTCGCCCTCGTTGCATGCTCGTCGGCGACCAGCGCACCGGTGTCCGCGGGCGACCAGGCCCCGGAAGCGGTCCAGGAGGTGGCCACCTCGCCGTTCACCGGCCTGCCGCAGCCCACGCCCTCGCCGGTGCTCATCGTCAAGCTCGACAACACCCGCAATGCCCAGCCGCATGCCGGCCTCAAGGAGGCCGACATCGTGTACCTGGAGGAGGTCGAGTACGGGATCACGCGCATCGCCGCCGTGTACTCCAGCACCGTCCCCGCCCGCATCGGCCCGATGCGCTCCGCACGCATCACCGACATCGACCTCACTGCGCAGTTCGGCAGCCCGGCCTTCGCCTTCTCCGGAGTCCAGCGCAAGATGTGGCCGGCCATCAACGCCTCGACCGTCGTCGATGTGTCGCCGAACAAGGACGCTGCGAACTATGCGCGCGATCGCACCCGGCGCGCGCCGTACAACCTGTTCCTCGACGGCCCTGCAGCCCTGGCCTTCGGCACCGGCGTCTCGCTCGATCGCGACCTGGGCTGGACCTTCGCGGCCGAGGCACCGACCGGCGGCACGGTGAACACCGGCGCGACGATGCGCTGGAGCGAGGCCTCGGCGGAGTTCACCTACGATCCCGCGACCGGGCAGTACCGGGTGCGCATGAACGGAGTGCCGGCACGCGCCGAGGAGGATGCCGACGGCCAGTCAGCATCGACCGTGATCATCCAGAACGTCACGCAGACGGCCTCGGCCTACTTCGACAAGGGCGGCGGCAACACGCCGCATGCACAGACCATCGGCGCCGGCACTGCGACCGTCCTGCGCGACGGACGGTCGTACCAGGTGCGCTGGAGCCGGCCGACGGCAGCCGACGGCACCACCTTCACGATGGCCGATGGATCGCCGATGCCGTTCAAGCCGGGCCAGCAGTGGGTCGTGCTGCTCAACAAGCAGACGCCGGCAGTGCTGCTGCCCAAGCCGAGCCCGGCGCCGAGCGCTGCCTCGCGGGCACCGGCCGTCACCTGATCAGCGCTCCCCGGCGACCTTGGCGTAGTACGCCTCCTCGGCTGTCTTGCCCGGGAAGCGCCAGGCCACGAGCAGCAGGCCCGCGATGGACAGCAGGAGCGCCATCGCCATGGCCGCGCTCTTGCCGTCAGTGAAGGCCTGCGAGGCCGCCTGGATGATCTGGTCGCCGATCGCCGGCGGGAACTGGCTGGCCACGTGCTCGGCGCCGCCGAAGGACGAGGTCAGCTGATCGGCGATCGCGCTGGTCACCTGCGAGGCCTGCGCCGGGTTGAGCCCGGTGATGTCGGCGTTCATCTGCTTGAGGTACTGCGCGGCCAGCATCCCTCCGAGCACGGCCTGGAGCACCGCGCCACCGAAGTCGCGGGTGAGGTCGAGGAAGGCCGAGCCCATGCCAGCATGGCTCTCAGGCACCGAGCTCATGAGCGCCCGTGATGCGGGAGTGGCGGCCAGGCCGACACCCGCGCCCACGAAGGCATAGGACACGAGGATCCAGGCCAGCGAGACGCCCTCGTGCCAGGTCACGAGCATGATGGCGAAGGCCACGGCCACCGATGCCAGGCCAAGGCTCAGGGTGAACCTCCCGCCGCGCCTGATGATGATGCGCCCGGCGACCGCACCGAACACGGCAGCGCAGATCGCCGACGGCAGCGAGACCGCCGCCGCCTCGAGCGTGTCGTAGCCCAGCACGTTCTGGACGAACTGCTGCCCGATGAACATGGCTCCGATGAGCGCGCCGAAGGTGATCGCGCCGCCGACGAACGCCACCCAGAAGGTGCGCGCCCGGGCCAGCGGCAGCGACACGAGCGGGCGCTTGGCCCGCCCCTGCTCCCAGAAGAAGACGATGAAGGCGAGCACGGTGATCGCGAGGGTGACCAGCCACTGCGTGTCGAGGCCGTTGTGCGCCTGCTGGATGAGCATGACCAGGCCGCCCACCGCGATGACCGAGGACACGCCGCCGACGTGATCGACCGGACCGGTGTCGCGCGGCAGGCGGTTGGGGATCACGATGATGCCGATCACCAGCGCGAAGACCGCGAGGGGCACCGAGATGAGGAAGACCGAGCCCCACCAGAAGTACTCGAGCAGCCACCCGCCGATGAGCGGGCCGAGCGCGGCCACGCCAGCGCCCAGCCCGGACCACAGCGCGATCGCCTGCACGCGTGCACCACCCCGGAACAGGGCCGAGATCAGCGACAGCGTGGTCGGGAACAGCAGGGCGGCGGCGAACCCCGATGCCAGGCGCGCGAGCGCCAGGAAGTCGGCATTGGGCGCCCAGGCCGACATGAAGGCCGTCGGGATCGTGAGCACAGCGCCCAGCACGAACAGCCGCTTGCGGCCGTAGCGGTCGCCCACGGCACCCAGGTACAGCACTGAGGCGGCCAGCCCCAGGGCGAAGGCCTCGGCGATCGAGTCGAGCTGGTCCTGCGAGGCGGACAGGTCGACGCCGATGGTCGGCAGCGCCACATTGGCGACCGACAGGTTGATGTTGGCCACGATGGCGCCGGTGATCAGCGCCAGGAGGATGAGCCCTCCCCGAGCAGGACGCTCAGACGTGCCGCCCTCAGTGCTCATGAATGCACAGCGGCCACAGGCTCATCGTCGGTGATCTCGTCCTCGCCGGGCTCGATGTGCACCTTGGGGAGCACGCGGTCCAGCCAGCCCGGCAGCCACCAGTTGGCCTTGCCGAGCATCGACATCAGGGCGGGCACGAACACGAGCCGGATGATGAAGGCGTCGATGAGCACGGCTGACGCCAGCGCGACACCGAAGAGCTTGATCATGGAGTTCGTGTCGGCGATGAACGAGCCGAACACGATCGACATGATCGCTGCAGCGATGACCACGACGCGACCCGAACCGGCCAGGCCGCGACGGATCGCCACGGCGTTGTCGCCAGTGCGGTTCCACTCCTCCTGCATGCGCGAGACGAGGAATACCTGGTAGTCCATCGAGAGCCCGAACAGGATCGCGAACACCATGATGGGCAGGAACGGGAAGATCGGCCCCGTGCCCGACAGCCCGATGAGGTCGGCCAGCCAGCCCCACTGGAAGATCGCGACCGTGATGCCGGTGGCCGCCGCGAAGCTGAGCAGGCTCGTGATGGCCGCGGTGAGCGGCACCACCACCGAGTGGAACAGCAGCATCAGCGCCAGGAAGCCCAGCCCGACCACGAGCAGCAGGAACACCGGCAGCGCCTGGGTCAGCACGGTCGTGAAGTCGCTGGTGATGGCCTGGGTGCCGCCGACATAGAGCTGCGCGCCAGTTGCCTGCGCGATCGCCGGGTTCACGTCGGTGCGCAGGCGGTTGAGCAGGTCGGTGGTCGCCTGGTCCTGCGGAGCGGTGGTGGGGGTGACCACGATCGTGCCGATCGTGCCGTCAGGCCCGAAGACATCGGGGTTGGCGAGCACTGCAGGCAGCATCGATGCGTTCGGCAGCGTGCTGGCCACGCCCTCGGCGGACTCCAGCCCCTTGACGGCAGCGGCGTAGGCCGCGACGTCGTTGGCCTTGGGCAGCTTGACCGCCACGATGAAGGGGCCGTTCACGCCGGGACCGAAGCCCTCGGCCTTGAGGTC
>JAQTXL010000147.1 GCA_028688835.1 Candidatus Nanopelagicales bacterium
TGCGCGGCGACCCCGGCAGCCCAGACGATGGTGCCGGCCGTGAGCACCTCCCCCGACTTGAGGTGCACGTCGTTGGGGTACATGCGGTCGACTGCGGCGTCGACGAGCACGCGGGCGCCCAGGTGCTCGAGCTCGGCCTTGGCGCGCGCACTCGACTTCTCGGTGAAGGACGGCAGCAGCCGCGGGCCGGCCTCGACCAGCGTGACGGAGGCCGCATCGGCGAGATCGGGGAACTCGCGCCGGATCGACTTCTGCAGCTCGGCCACCGCGCCGGTGACCTCGACGCCCGTCGGCCCGCCGCCGACGACGACGACGCGCAGGTGCTCCTTGGGGCGGTGGCCGTTCTCGATCTCCTCGTAGGTGTTGAGGAGGCGATTGCGGATCTCGCGGGCCTGGCCCATGGTCTTCATCTGCAGGGCGAACTCCTCGACGCCGGGAACGCCGAAGGTCGTCCCGGTGCTGCCCGTCGCCAGCACGAGCTCATCCCACGGCAGCACGGCACCATCCTCGAGCCGCAGGGTGCGGCGCTCGGGGTCGATGCGCACGACATCGCCGCGCCGGAAGTCGACACCCGGGATCGCCCCGCGCACCGAGTAGGCGATGTCGTCCTCGGAGAGCCCGCCGGTCGCCACCTGGTAGAGCAGCGGGGCGAAGAGCTGGTACGGGTTGCGGTCGATGAGGGTCACGTGCACACCCGGGGCCTTGGCGAGCTCGCGCGCGCAGCGCAGCCCGCCGAAGCCGGCCCCGACGATCAGGACCCGGTGCTCACCCTCGCGCGCTTCATGCATGACAGGACCGCCTGGGAACTAGGCAGTCTCAGGCACCGTGGCATCAAGCCGGGCCTGCTGCTGGTCGCTGAGTTCGAGGGTCGCGGACTTCACGATCGAGTCGATGGTCGCCGGACGAGTCGCGCCGGGGATGTTGATGACCACAGGCGACAGCTTGAGCAGCCACGCGAGCGTGACCTCCTGGGCCGTCGCGCCGACCTCTGCGGCGACCTCTGCGAACTCGACGTAGCGCGACCCGACCTCGCTGGCCTGCGAGGCGCCGCCCAGTGGCGACCACGGCAGATAGGCGATGCCGAGCTCGGTGCAGCGGTCGAGCGCTGCCCGGTTGGCCCGGAACTTGGGCGAGTACTGGTTCTGCACCGAGACGACGCCGCCGTCCTGCGGACCGCCGAGGATGCCGATGGCGATGTCGATCTGCTCATCACTGGCGTTGGACAGGCCGATGCGCGCGACCAGCCCGGCCTCCTTGAGCGCCAGCAGTGCGCGGATCTGGTCGGCGTACGGGAGGTCGGGGTCCGGGCGGTGGTGCTGGTACAGCTGGATCTGCGAGACGCCGAGGCAGGCCAGGCTCTTCTCGCAGGCTGCGCGCAGGGCATCGGGGCTGGAGTCGGAGCCGTAGGTGCCACCGGAGCCGCGCGTGATGCCGCCCTTCGTCGCGACCACGACGGCACCGAGGTCGGCGGCACCGGTGTAGGTGCGCAGCGCCTCGGCCACGAGCGTCTCGTTGTGCCCGATCGTCGACGACGACGGCGCGTAGATGTTCGCGGTGTCGATGAGCGTGACCCCCAGGTCGAGGGCGCGATGCAGCGTGGCGATGGCCTGGTCGCGCTTCTCGAGCATCGCCGGGAAGGACATGGGCATGCAGCCGACGCCGACGGAGGTCACAGTGAGGTCGCCCAGGCGACGCGTAGGAAGATTCACGGCCCGAGTCTAGTGGCGCAGGTCAGCTCAAGGACTCGGCCGCGATGAGCCACTCGGCCTCCAGGCCGTCGCGCTTGCGGGCGATGTCCTGCAGCTGCACGTTGAGGTCGTGCAGGAGTGCATGGTCGGAGGCCTCCTCGGCCATGCGCCCGTGGATCGTCGCCTCGAGCTCGTCAAGGCGCCCCAGGGATCGCTCGATCCGCGCGATGTCCTTCTCGATCACTCGGCGCTCGGCAGCGCTCAGGGCGCCTGCGCTCGGTGCCACCGGCGCGATCGACACCGCGGGCTGCTGGCGGCGTGCGCGGCGGCGCTCGATGAACTCGTCGACACCGCCGGTGAGGTGCGTGACGGCACTGTCGCCGAGCAGCGCGAAGGTGTCATCGCACACGCGCTCGAGGAAGTAGCGGTCATGGGAGATGACGATGAGTGTGCCGGCGAAGCTGTCGAGGAGGTCCTCGAGCGCCGTCAGCGTCTCGACGTCGAAGTCGTTCGTCGGCTCATCGAGCACGAGCACGTTCGGCCCGCCCATGAGCAGTCGGGTGAGCTGCAGCCTGCGGCGCTCGCCGCCCGAGAGGTCGCCGACCGGGGTCCACTGGCCGTCGGCGCCGAATCCGAGCCGCTCGCACAGCTGCGAGGCCGACAGCTCGCGTCCCTTGCCGAGCTCCACTCGCGAGGCCACCTTCTCGACGGCCTCGAGCACGCGCCATGCGGGGTTGAGCTCCTCGAGGTGCTGCGACAGGTAGGCCGGCTTCACGGTCACGCCGGTGACGAGCCTGCCCCGCGCCGGGGCCAGCTCGCCGAGCAGCACCCGGATGAGCGACGTCTTGCCCGCGCCATTGGCGCCGAGCAGGCCGATGCGATCGCCCGGGCCGATGTTGAGGTGCACGTGGTCGAGCAGCGTGCGCCCGGCGACGTCCATGGTGACGTCCTTGAGCTCGAACACCGACTTGCCCAGGCGGGCACCGGCGAAGGCGAGCAGCTCGGTCGAGTCGCGCGGGGCCGGCTCGCCCTCGATCAGCTCATTGGCGGCGTCGATGCGGAACTTGGGCTTGGAGGTGCGGGCCGGGGCGCCGCGACGCAGCCAGGCCAGCTCCTTGCGCAGCAGGTTGCGGCGGCGGGCCTCCGACGAGGAGGCCTGGCGGTCGCGCTCGGCCTTGGCGAGCACATAGGCCGAGTACCCGCCGTCGTACTCCTCGACCTTGCCGAGCACGACCTCCCAGGTGCGCTCGCAGACAGCGTCGAGGAACCAGCGATCGTGGGTGACCACGACGACGGCAAGACGCGGGCGTGACTTCAGGTGGTCGACGAGCCAGGCGATGACATCGACATCGAGATGGTTGGTGGGCTCGTCGAGCAGCAGGAGATCGCAGTCGGTGATGAGGGCCCTGGCCAGCTGCACGCGACGGCGCTCGCCGCCCGACATCGACGCCACGCGCACGTTGAGCAGCTCGTCGTTGAAGCCGCCGAGCAGCCCCGTGAGCACCTCGCGCACGCGAGCCTCACCTGCCCACTCGTGCACCGGTCGATCGGGCACCACGACGCTGGCCACCGTTGCATCCGGGTCGGGGGTGTCGATCTGCGAGACCAGCTCGACATGCACGTCGGAGCCGATCGTGACGCGCCCGGCATCGACGGGCTCGAGTCCGCGCAGCACGTGCAGCAGCGTGCTCTTGCCCGCCCCATTGCGCCCGACGACGGCGATGCGCTCGCCGACGCCGACACCCAGCGAGACGCCCGCAAGCAGCGGACGCTCGCCGTAGGCCTTCGCGACTGCTTCGATGTTGACGAGATTGCGAGGGGCCACTGCCGCATTCTCGCAAAGTCCGGGTTGTGGCGACACGGCGCACGTGCATCGGCTACGGTTCCGCGGTGCGATGGCCCCGGAACCGGGGGGCAGACCAGGCCGCGACACGCGAGCCCAGCTCCGTGCCCGCGGCAATGTTCGGCAATGGCCTGCACCTGCCCGTGACCCCTGAGATCGTCGTCGATGTCCTCCAGCGCCTGCGCGTCGATGACAAGCCCGCGCATGAGGACGTCTTCCGGGTCGACTGGGCGGGGATCCGCACGCGCATCACCATGCTCCCCTGGGCTCCGCAGGAGCTGGCGGGCACGACCACCGACCGGCTCCCCGTGCCCACGGACGGCTACCGCTCGGAGGCCGAGGAGTACGTCGCCCTGGGCCTGTCCCTGCACAACGCGCGCGAGACCTACCGGATCGTCGAGGTCGGGGCCGGCTGGGCGCCGTGGGCGGTCATGGGCGTGAAACTCGCCCAGCGCCACGGCAAGCGCGCGATCGGCATCGCGGTCGAGGCCGATGACCTGCGGGCCGGCTGGGCCGTGCAGCACGGCCACGACAACGCGATGAGCGTCGACCGGATCGCCGGACCCAGCGCCGACATCCGCATGCGCCTGCCCGCGTCCGAGGCCGAGCTCAAGGTCGTGCAGGCCGCCTGCTGGACCGAGGAGACCACGCTCCAGTTCCCGGTGCTCACCGATGACGACATGGGCGGCGCCGTCAGCACCGACACGCAGGCGCACATGGACTACCGCGGTGCGTTCTTCGATCACGTCGACGTCCCGACGGTCACGCTCGAGACGCTGCTGGCCGGCGACGACGCCACCGACCTGCTGCACATCGACCTGCAGGGCCGCGAGCTCGACGTGATCCTGCCGAACCTCGAGCTGATCGAGCAGCGCGTGCGGTTCCTGGCGGTCGGCACGCACAACCGCTATGTCGAGGGGATGCTCCAGGAGACCCTGCTGCAGCGCGAGTGGGCACTGCTGCTCGAGTCGCCCTGCACGACCGTGCTCGACGGCGTGAAGCCCTCGCTCACCGGGTTCACCGTGCAGGACGGCAACCAGCTGTACGCGAACTCGCGCTTCCGTGACGCCGACCCGATCATCATCCGGCAGCGAACCGACAGCGACTGACGCCCGGCCTCACTGCCGCCCGCCCTCGTACCGAGCACCACCGAAGGAGATCCATGGAGTCGATCAACGGCGCTGACACCGCCTGGGTGATGACGTCGGCCGCACTGGTGCTGCTCATGACACCCGGACTCGCGCTCTTCTACGGCGGGATGGTGCGCTCCAAGAGCGTGCTCAACATGATCATGATGAGCTTCTCGGCGATGGGCGTCATCACC
>JAQTXL010000148.1 GCA_028688835.1 Candidatus Nanopelagicales bacterium
GCTCGGCTGGGAGCCCACCATCGCCCTGGCTGACGGCCTGGCCACCACCATCGAGTACTTCCGCTCGACTCTCGACTGATGCATGGAGCGCTCCTCGTACTGCTGACCTGGACGGTGCTCACCGCCGCGGTGGTGGCGTTGGGCTTCGGTCCCGCGAGCATGGCGGGCTCGAGTGACGGTCGCTGGCCCCTGCTGCGCACCTCGCTGTGGTGGGGCCTGGCCCTGGCGCTGCTCGCGGTGCTCGCCGTCAACCTCATCGAGCCACTGCGCAGTGCCGCGGCGGCCTGGCTCATGGCGGCAGCCGTCGTCGTCCTCGGCGCCTGCTCGCTCATGCGCTGGCGGCGGACCCGCGCACTGCAGCCGTCGCGGCACCTGCCGCTCACGCCCGGCGGCGTGCTGCTGCTCGTGGCGCTCGCTGCCGCGACCCTGTATCTCGCAGTCGCCGCGCTCGGCCCGGTGACCAACTACGACTCCGGGCTCTACCACCTGGGCGCAGTCGCGTACGCCGGCGACTACGCCACCATCCCCGGGCTGGCGAACCTGTACTTCCCCTTCGGCTACGACAACTCGCTGTTCCCGTTCGCAGCCTTCCTCGGCAATGGCCCATGGGACGGGCAGGGCTTCCGGCTGGCCAATGGCTTCATCCTGCTGCTGCTGATGCTCGACCTGGCCATCCGCTGGACCCGCGGCAGGCGCACTCCCGGCGCGTACGTGCTGCTCGTCGGTGCTGTGGTCGCGCTGGTACCCATGGTGACCTTCTCCGACTACTGGGTCACGAGCCCGACGTCCGACTCCTGCGTGCTCGCACTCACGCTCGTCTGCAATGCGTACCTCGTCGATGCGCTGTGGCACGAGGCCGATCGCGCACGCAATGCGACCACGGCCTTCGTGCTCGGCGTGGTGCTCGTCAGCCTGCGGCCGATCATGGCCGTGTTCGTCGTATCACTCGTCATCGCACTCGTCCTGCGCCACCTGCACGAGCGCCGCGGGTCGTCGGGAGCCGCGCCGGAGGCACGGGTGCCCGGTCGCCTGATCTGGGGCCTGGCCGCCGGCATCGCCGTGCTCATCGCCCTCGTGCAGTCCGCACGCGACTTCCTGCTCAGCGGATGGCTGCAGTACCCGCTGTCGATCCATGCCTTCGACGTCGCCTGGCGAGTGCCGAATCCGGCATCAAACCGCGCCGCGACCCTCGGTGCCGCGCGCGATCCGCAGCGCCTGTGGGAGGCGGCCACCGGGTGGGACTGGATCCCGGCCTGGCTCGCACGCCTGCCCGCGCAGTGGGAGACCTACGTGCTGGTGCTGCTGCTCGGCACCGCAGCCGTGGCACTGGTCCTGGCCTCGCGCACCGGTGGCCTGCGGCTGCGGGTCATCGCCCTCGCGGTGGCACCCAGTGCCGCCACGACACTCGTGTGGTTCCTGCTGACCCCGCCCTCCTTCCGCTTCGCGTGGGGCCCGGTGTTCAGCCTCGGCGTGATCCCGCTCGGCTGCGCGCTCTTCGTGCTGTCGCGATCCCCGCGCACCACGGCACTCACGAGGCTGGCGACGCCAGTGGTGCTCATCGGCTCGGCCGCAGTGGTGCTCACAGTTGTCGGCTACTCGAGTGTCATGCGCCTGCACCCCGGCGCCGGCACGGAGGCGCACGAGGTCGGCATCGGCGCACTGCACACGACCGTCGCGCTGGCGCCGATCCCCGAGCCTGCGACGCGGACGATGCAGCTCGCCGGCGGCCTCGCGGTGCGATTCCCGATCCCGACCGACCAGTGCTGGGCGGTCTACCCGCTGTGCACCGCGCAGCTGGAGGGCTCGGTCGTCATGCGCGGCACGAGCCTGCAGGACGGCTTCCAGCCCTGATGGAGCAGGGCGCTCAGCCGAGCCAGCCGTGTCGACGCGGATAGGTGACGAGGGCGCGACCGAGCTCACGGGCCTTGGCCGACAGCGCGTTGACCGGATCGGGCTGGAGCGCGATGCACGCGTCGAGGTTTCCGCTCGCGACAGCCGCCTCGTGCGCGAAGGACGACGACGCGAAGTACACCGTCGCCTCACTGGATCCCAGGATGCGCCAGTCGATCAGTGCAGCGTGCGCGCTCGTCGACTCGGCACGATCGACGGGCGCGTGCTCGAGCGTCCAGGGCTCGAAGCCCATCGCCCGCGACTCCTGCATCCAGCGGTCGCGCGAGGCGCTGGTGTCACTGGCCACGAACAGCGCGTCACTGCTCGCCCGCTGGCGCAGCGCCTGCAGTGCAGCGCGGATCGACTGCTGCGATGGGGCCTGGTGCGCGCGATCGGTGTAGCGCAGGTGCAGGGCGGAGAACGGGCGGTGCTGCGCGCATGCCTGCTCGGCTGCGGCCTCGATCATGGGGTTGAACGCGCAGGCGCGGTACCAGGCGCCGCGCTGCTCGATGGCCTGCTGCGGCGTGACCGGCGAGCCGTCGGCGCGGTCGAGCAGGCTGAAGTTGCCGCCTGCGATGAGCACGAGGGTGTCGCACTCCGGGTGGGTGTCGATCGTCTGGGCGAGCTCGGCCATGAAGTGCTGCTCGCCGCGGTCGTTGCCGGCGAGGCTGACGAGTCGGTGCTCGGGGTCGACGTGCAGATAGCGCGGCAGGCTGCTGAGGCTGATGCCCAGCTGCGTCTCGATCGCACTGCGATCGCGCACCCACGCTGCGCAGAACTCCGGACTGAACACCTCGCTGGCCGGTGATCCGGCGACGTCCTCCACCTCCCAGCAGACGATCAGCTCACTGCCGAGCTCCGAGGCGAGCACTGCTGCGCTGGCCACGGCCTGGATCCGGTTGATGTAGCCGTTGACCGGAAGGATGACCACGCGCCTCACATGTGATGTGCTGATGTCGACCTCCCTGCCGGTCCCGAAGTGTAGAACCCTCCCGCGCGAGCCAGGGCCAATAGAATCGGCAAGTGCAACTGGCCTTCGACGAGCAGATCTTCGCGATCCAGGCGTACGGCGGCATCTCGCGGATGTTCTCCGAGCTGGCCAGGCAGTACGTGCAGGACCCGTCGCTGGGCGTCGAGCTCGAGCCGCTGCGGGCACCGATCGTCAACCGGTACATCCTCGACAATGCCGAGGTGACTGCAGCACTGCAGGTGCAGGAGGCCGGCAGCACGTATCAGGCGCTGGCACGGTACTTCACGCGTCGTCGCCCGGGCGTGCACGTCGACGTCGTGCACAACACGTTCTACCTTCCGCATGGCCTTGCCGGGTACCCGAAGGCCAAGCGCGTGGTCACGATCCACGACATGATCCCCGAGCGCATGCCCAAGACGCGGCGGCGCCTCGACTTCATCACGCGCAAGCATCGCTACGTCGAGCTCGCCGATCACGTGATCTGCGTGTCGGCGGCAACGCGCGACGACCTGCTGCGCACCTACCCCTCGGTCACCGCGCCGATCACGGTCGTCCACCATGGAGTGGATCCCGTCTTCACGCCGGGTGCGCCCCGCTGGGCCGATCTCCCGGCCGACTACGTGCTCTTCGTCGGCAACCGCAGCCAGTACAAGGACGCCGCAGTGCTGCTGCGCGCCTTCAGTGCGCTCGCCCGCGACTACCCCGACCTCACCCTGCTGTTCATCGGCGGTGGCCGGTTCACGCGAGCCGAGACGTCGCTCATCCGCGAGCTCGCACTGCAGTCACGCGTGCAGCAGCGCACCGTGCCAGACGCGGAGATGAGCGCTGCCTACGGCAACGCGCGCATGTGCGTGTTCCCCTCGCGGTTCGAGGGGTTCGGGCTGCCGGCGCTCGAGGCGATGGCCTGCGGCACGCCGACCGTGCTCGCCCGCGCCACCTCGCTGCCCGAGGTCGGGGGCGAGGCCGCCGCCTACTTCGAGCCCGGGCACGCAGGCGAGCTCACCGCCATCATGCGGACGATCCTCGACGACGACCACGAGGCAGCGCGGCTGGGAGCGGCTGGAGTCGCGCGGGCCACCCAGTTCTCGTGGGGGCGATCAGCCCGTGAAACTGCCGCGGTCTACGAATCGACGCTCAAGTAGCCTTGGCGCATCATGACCGATGCCCCCAGTGCCGTGACGCAGCTGAGGGCCGAGCACCCGTCCGTCGCTGACTACCTGGCGTCGGTGCTCACGCCCGAGCAGCGCAGCAGCATCCTGCTGAGCTCCTTCAACCACTGGGACTTCGCCCAGGCTGCGCTCGCCGACATCTCACTGTGCCTGCGCGACGTCGGTGCGGCGGTCACCTTCGCCTTCTGGGCCGGGCGCACCCCGCTGCATGACGTCGGCTGGACCACGAGCCGTCAGGTCAGCCGCCTGCTGCGCTCGCCGGCCCGCGACACCCGCGTCGAGCAGGCCCTGCGCGCCTTCGGCGTGCCAGCCGAGGCCTTCGCCGAGCCGCTCATCCGGCGCTGGCGCCCGCGGGCACCGATCACGCTCCCTCCCGTGCTCAACCGCACGAGCATCCGTGCCATGACCTACCGCGGCACCGCAGTCGGGCGCGCGATCCTGCAGGTGCACCCCGACACCAAGACTCCCGTCACCGACGACTTCCTGTGGCCAAGGCGCTGGGTCGAGGCGACCGCGCGCTCGTATGCGTACGTGTACGACCAGACACTCGAGCTGATCGACCAGCGCGGGATCACCGCGCTCATCGTCTACAACGGCCGCTTCCTGCACGACCGCGCTGCGGCAGCCGCGGCTGAGGCGCGCGGGATCCCCGTGCTCAACTACGACACCGGCGGCAGCCAGACCGACTTCGACCTCACCATCGACGCGACGCACGACTGGGATGCGCTGCAGCGCCGCATGCTCGCGATGTACGAGCAGTGGCC
>JAQTXL010000149.1 GCA_028688835.1 Candidatus Nanopelagicales bacterium
CGCCAGGCCTGCGGATCGAGGGTGTTGCGCCCGTCGATGATGTGGCGTGAGCGCACGACCGCAGCCACTGCATGCGGATCGAGATCGCGGTACTCGCTCCACTCGGTGACGTGGATGATGAGGTCGGTTCCTGCCAGGGCGGCCATGGCGTCGTCCTCGTAGTCGAGGTTGGGGTAGACGCGCGCGGCATTGGCCAGGGCCTTGGGGTCGTGCACCTTCACCCGCGCACCGGAGTTGCTGATCGACACGGCGATGTCGAGCGCCGGTGAGTCGCGCACATCGTCGCTGTTGGGCTTGAAGGCCGCGCCGAGCATCGTCACGGCCTTGCCGGTGAAGCTGCCGTCGAGGGTCGCCAGCGCCAGGTTGACCGTGTGCGAGCGACGACGCAGGTTGATCTGGTCGACCTCGCGCAGGAAGGTGAGCGCCTCCTCGGCCCCAAGCTCGCCGGCGCGAGCCATGAAGGCGCGGATGTCCTTGGGCAGGCAGCCGCCGCCGAACCCGACGCCGGCGGACAGGAAGCGATGGCCGATGCGCGGGTCGTAGCCGATGGCCTGCGCGAGCTGCGCGACATCGGCGCCGGCCGCCTCGCACACCTCGGCCATGGCGTTGATGAAGGAGATCTTTGTGGCCAGGAAGGAGTTGGCCGCGACCTTGACGAGCTCGGCGGTGGCGAAGTCGGTGACCAGGAACGGGGTGCCGAGCTCGAGCAGCGGGGCGTAGACCTCGCGCAGGAGGTCCTCGGCGCGCTGGCTGCGCACACCGACGACGAGGCGGTCAGGGCGCAGGGTGTCCTCGACGGCGAAGCCCTCGCGCAGGAACTCGGGGTTCCAGGCGATCTCGACGCCAGGGGCGGCCACCTGCGCGAGGCGGTCGGCGATGAGGCTCGCGGTGCCCACGGGCACCGTCGACTTGCCCACGACGAGTGCGCCGGGACGAAGGTGGGGGGCCAGGGCCTCGATCGAACCGAAGACCTGGCTCATGTCGGCACGCTGGGCACCGGCGAGCTGCGAGGTGCCGACGCAGGTGAAGTGGATGTCAGCGAAGGCGGCGGCCTCCTCGATGGACGTGGTGAAGCGCAGCCGCCCGGCGGCGATGTTGCGCGCCAGGACCTCGTCGAGGCCGGGCTCGTAGAAGGGCACCTCGCCGCGCTGCAGGATGGCGATCTTCTGCGGGTCGACGTCGACACCGATGACCTCGAACCCGAGCTCGGCCATGCACGCCGCATGGGTCGCGCCAAGGTAGCCGGTGCCGATCACGGAGAGGCGCAAGGTCATGCCGCAAGGCTATCGAGTGCCAGGGGCCCCGCCCGTCTACGCTGGCGACTGTGAGCAATCCGCAGTCGATCGACAAGGCCCAGGGCCGCAGGATCCGTCGTGGGCCGATCCCGGGCCTGCCCCCGGGCGTCACGATCAAGCTCAAGCCGGCGTCGTGGCTGGTGAAGGCCCAGGACGTCGAGGGCATCCAGGCCCTGGCCGTCATGGTCGTGGGCGGCCCCCCGATCACGCGCATCGACGTCCGGCTCAAGCACTGGGCCCCGCCCAAGGGCTGGTCCGGCCAGCCGCGCCTCGGCGGGCTCGCGTCGGTCTGGCTGCACGGCTTCGGCAAGGGGATCCTGCTCGAGCTCGTGGCGGCTGAGGCGACCGACCCGGGCCTGCTGCTGGCCGCCGCCGCGCGCATGCTCGCGCCGAGTCTGCGGCTCGGCATCGGGCCGCGCCTGAGCTTCGCGCCCGGACTGCCGGCGCGCGCGGCGTCGCTGGTCGCCGACCTCGACGATGCCGTGCAGCCGACCGACCGCGCCCACGCCCACCTGCGTCGCTGCGACACGCTCATCGCCTCGTCGGAGGTCTCGGTCGACTCCATCGAGCGCACACGCACCGTCATCGTCAATGCCGACCTGCCCGGCTGGCTCGTCGACGGCGTCGAGCACGAGGTGCATGTCAACCCGCTGGTGCACCGCCCCGTCGGGCGTCGCTCGACCGGCAGCACCGCGATCGCCGTCGGCTCACTGCAGGCGGGGGCACTCGTCATCGAGGGCGCGGGCGTGCAGCTTAAGGCCGAGGGCGACCTCCTGGCGGCTGACGTTCAGGCGCTCCTGGCGATCGGCGGCGTCCAGGCTGCCACCGATGTGCCCGATCGCTGGCGCAGGCAGCTGGAGGCCTGCGGCGTCCTCGTGCGCGCAGGCGACTTCCCTGACGACGATCTGGGCTGGCAGGTCGCTTCGGTGCATGCGCGGCGCCACGCCCTGCGAGCCTCGACCCCGGCTGCAGCGCTCGATGCCTGGCCGACGGTGTCGGTCGTGCTGCTCACGCATCGCGAGCGCTTCATCGACCATGCGGTGCAGCAGCTCGCACGGCTGCGCTACCCCAGGCTGCAGATCGTCCTGGGGCTGCACGGGGTCGACGTCGACGAGTCGCGCTTCGCGCCCATCGCGCACGACCTGGCCGTCGTGCGCATCGACGCAGACGTGCCGTTCGGCACCGCGCTGCAGCAGCTGAGCCAGCGCGCCGACGGCGAGATCATCACGAAGATGGACGACGACGACTTCTACGGCCCCGAGCACGTCTGGGATCTCGTGGTGGCGCGCATGTACTCCGGCGCCACGCTCGTGGGCAAGGCGCTCGACTGGATCCACATCGAGTCGGTGGGCACCACCGCCTTCCGGCCCGAGTACGCAGCCGAGAGCTACGAGTCGTTCGTGGCCGGGGGCACCATGATGATCGCGCGCGCCGATCTCGATGCCGTCGGCGGCTGGCGCCCGGTGCCCAAGTCGGTCGACCGTGCCCTCATCGAGCAGGTGCGCGACTCGGGCGGCGCGATCTACCGCACCCACGGGCTCGGCTACCTCTATGAGCGACGCGGCGAGGGCCACACGGCCACGCCGAACGAGGAGCACTTCCTGACCAAGACCGCTCGCACCTATGACGGACGCATCGAGCATGAGGTCTTCGGGACCCTTGCATGACCCAGGCGCCACTGCCCGCCCTGCCGCGCGTGAGCGTCATCATGCCGGTGCTGAACGAGGAGCGGCACCTGGGTGATGCGGTGCTGCAGATCCTCGACCAGGACTACCCCGGCGAGCTCGAGGTCGTGATGGCCGTCGGCCCGTCGAAGGACCGCACGCGCGAGGTCGCCGACGCGCTGGCGAGCAGCCATGGCAATGTGCTCGTCGTCGACAACCCGACCGGGCGCACCCCAGCGGCCCTCAACGCGGCCATCGCACGCGCCAGCGGCGAGGTCGTCGTGCGCGTCGACGGCCACGCGATGATCCCGCGCGACTATGTGGCGACCGGCGTGGCCGCGCTGCAGGAGACCGGGGCCGACAACGTCGGCGGCATCATGGCGGCAACCGGCTCGACACCGTTCGAGTGCGCGGTGGCGCGCGCGATGACCTCGAGATTCGGCGTCGGCGGCGCCTCCTTCCATGTCGGCGGCGAGCCCGGCCCGGCGCTGACGGTCTACCTGGGCTGCTTCCGCGCAACGGCGCTCGCCCGGGTGCAGGGCTACGACGAGACTATGGAGCGCGCCCAGGACTGGGAGATGAACCTGCGCATCCGGCAGACCGGCGGCGTGGTGTGGTTCACGCCCGGCATGCAGGTCGAGTACCGACCTCGGCCCGACGTGCCGGCGCTGGCCCGCCAGTACCACGACTACGGCCGCTGGCGGCGTGAGGTCGCGCGGCGCCACCCCGACACGATCTCGCTGCGCTACCTCGCCGCACCGGTTGCGGTGCTGGCCATCATCATCGGCGTCGTCGCCGGAGTCATCGGTGTCGTCACGTCACTGACGTGGCTGGCGCTGCTCGGCTTCGCGATGCCCGTGGGCTACCTCCTCGGCAACCTTGGGGCATCGCTCATGAGCGCGCTCAGCCCACCGCGGCTGCCACTGCGGTCGGCCCTGAGCCTGCCGATCGTCTACGCCACGATGCACCTGGCCTGGGGCCTGGGCTTCCTGCGCGGGGCCGGTCGGCCATGAGGCTGTTCCGGCGCCGTCGCCCGCGCTGGACCGTGCTGACCTCGGCGCCGGCAGGGCCCGCGGGCGAGCAGTGGGGCGACACGTGGTTCGCGCGCGATCTCGTCGCGTCGCTGCAGGCCCTGGGCCAGGACGCGCGCGTGGCCTCGCGCAAGGGTGCGCACTCCCTCGACCGCGAGGAGGACGACGTCGTGCTCGTCCTGCGCGGGCTGGCCGAGGTCAGGCCGCGCCGTATCAACGAGTCGACCACCTGGCTGCTGTGGGTCATCTCGCACCCGGAGCTCGTGACCGAGCCCGAGGCCATGGCGTACGACGGTGTCTTCGCCGCGAGCCGCCACTGGGAGCCAGGCTTCATCGCACCGGTGCCGCTGCTGCAGGCCACCAATCCAGCGCGCTTCACCCCGGGTGCAGGTGCGCCCGACTCCGGCGACCGCGTGCTGTTCGTGGGGTCTACTCGGGGGGTGTTCCGGCCCATCGTGCGCGATGCGATCGACGCCGGCATCGACTTATCACTCTACGGCGTGGGCTGGCAGGAGTTTGTCGCGCCTGAGCGCATCGGCGGCGAGTTCCTGGCCAATGCGTCACTGCCTGCCGCCTACGCCCGTGCGCAGGTGGTGCTCAACGACCACCATCCGCAGATGGCCGAGCTCGGGTTCCTGTCCAACCGCCTCTTCGATGCCACTGCCACCGGTACGCGCGTGATCTCCGATCCGGCGCGCGGGCTCGACGAGGTGTTCGGCGGGCACGTGCGCACCTACGACGGCGCTGCCGAGCTCGCGGCGCTCGTGCGCGAGCACGACACGGCCTTCCCGCCGTACG
>JAQTXL010000150.1 GCA_028688835.1 Candidatus Nanopelagicales bacterium
CCGGTCTCGACCAGGAGGCGGCCTGGGCCACCGACGAGCGTGCCGTGACGCGCAATGTCGACACCGTGCGCGGTTGGCAGGAGCGGCCCGAGGCATCGGGCCGGCGCCTGCACGTGCACTTCTTCACGCGTCCGGTCGCAGTGCAGGGCGATGAGGCAGCGACGTCGATGGTCATCGAGCGGACCCGTTTCGACCAGTCCGGCGCGCTGGTCGGCACCGGCGAGACCTTCGAGGTGCCCACGGAGCTCATCGTCCGCAGCATCGGCTACCGCGGGCTCGGGCTTCCGGGTGTCCCGTTCGATGACGGCCGCGGCATCGTGGTGCACACCGATGGCCGGGTCGAGCCGGGGCTCTACACCGCGGGCTGGGTCAAGCGCGGCCCCTCGGGCATCATCGGCACCAACAA
Source organism: Candidatus Nanopelagicales bacterium (assembly GCA_028688835.1). Lineage (GTDB taxonomy): Bacteria > Actinomycetota > Actinomycetes > S36-B12 > S36-B12 > UBA11398. The sequence continues at coordinate 407 of JAQTXL010000150.1, forward strand.
GAAGGACGCGATCGCATCCGTCGCCTCGCTGCTGGCTGACGCCGATGCAGGACTCCTGCACGAGCCGTCGGGTGATATCGATGCACTGCTGGCCTCGCGCGGGGTCACCGTGGTGACCACTGCCGGCTGGCGGGCCATCGATGCAGCCGAGCGAGCTCGGGGCGCCGATGCAGGGATCGAGCGCGTGACCATCGCCGATCGCGACGAGCTGCTGGCGATCGCGCAGGGCGGCTAGCGCCAGTCGGCCGTCTGGTCGATGTCGCGCACGGTCCAGGTGAAGACCGGCTCCGGGGCCTTGCCGCACGACTCGGCGCGCATGCCCGGCAGCTGCGTGCGCTGGACGTGCACGCGCCAGGTGCGACCGTCATCGTGGCGCACCTCGGTCTCCATGTGGTCGTCGATGAATACGATGCTCAGCGGTGCCGGGACCGCGCGCCCGTTGACGACGCGCAGCACATCGACGCCATCGGTGTCGCGGATGTCGAAGGCGCGGCGCACCGCGATGCCCGCGACCTGCAGGGGAGCGGGGTAGCCGCTGCGACCGCGGAAGCCATCGAGATGCACGCGGCCCTCGGCGGCCTCGGCGCGCATCGCGATCGCCTCGGCGGCGTCGAGGCGTCCGTGCACGAGGGCTGCCGGCAGGGACAGGATCGTGGGCGCGAAGCGGTGACCGCCGATGTGGCTGACCTCCCAGACGAGCGAGCGCTCATTGTCGGGCACGGATGCGAGCACGGCCTCGTAGACCGGGCGGCCGATGGTGGCGCAGCAGGCATCGCGAGAGCCGTGCGTGCACACGAAGGTCAGCGGCCGCCGCTGGATATGACCGATGGGTGGCAGGCTGCCCTGGGCGATGGCGGCGAAGTCCCAGTCGGCCAGGAGCTCGGGGCTCTCGATGACGCCATGGCGCATGCCCCGGTGTCCTGGCGCGGTGTGCGCGATCCAGACGTTGCGCTCCGCCAGGCCGTCGCGCTCGAGGCGATCGGGATGTCGGGCCAGCAGGATCTTCACCTGCGTGCCGTTGGTGAGCTCGAGCAGTCGCTGGCCCAGGTCGCGCGGGAAGTGGCTGTCGAGCAGTGCCTCGCGCCCCCAGGCGCCGGGCTGCTCGATGATGACGTAGCAGGTGGCGACGGGAGCGGTGCCTGCGAGCGGCTCATCGGCCTCGCGCGAGGCAGCGGTGCAGGTCAGGCTCACAGATCTCCTCCAAGGGCGGCGATCGGCAGGCTACCCGGTGTCCCCGTGACATCGCGCCGGGCCATCGCCGACGGCAGTTCGACCGGCACGCCGGAGGCGCTGGCGGCGCGTGCCGGGCCGGCCCCGGCCCAGCCGAGCAGCAGTGTGTCCTCGCCGGAGCGGAACCTGTGGCTGCGCACCCCGCCGGTGCCACGGCCCTTGGCCGGCACCTCGGCGAAGTCGGTCACCTTGACCGTGCCGGCCTCGGTGCCGGGAAGCGCAGCCGACGAGCCGGCGACGGTCACGAGCACGGCAGGGCGCGTGCGGTCGACGATGCCGCCGCCCACGACCTGAGCACCGGCGGACAGCTTGATCCCGGCCATGCCTCCGGCAGTGCGACCGGTCGGTCGCACCGACGTCGCCGGGAAGTGCAGGACCTGGGCGTCGCTGGCGATGATGGCGATGTCGTGGTGCTCGGCGGCTGCCTCGTCGAGGCGTGCCGCCGCCACGACCCGGTCGCCCTCATCCAGGCGGATGACCTCCCAGGACGGACGGGCCAGGGACTCGGGCACGACGCGCTTGACCTTGCCTGAGGCGGTCACCAGCACGAGTCCGCCCGTCTCGTCGAGGGCCGTGATGGCCAGGGCCTGCTCGCCGTGCGGCAGGTCGAGGAAGGCGCCGACGGGAGCGCCGGCGCTCAGGGCCGGGGAGCCGTGCACCGGGGGCATGCTCGGCAGCTCCAGGACGGACAGGCGCATGAGGCGACCGGCGGAGGTGACGATGCCGATCTCGCCGCGCGTCGTGGCTGCGCAGGCGCTGATCACCACATCGTGCTGGGCGCGCTGGCCGGTGGAGTCTGGGGCAGCGAGCATCGGGGCTGTGCGTGCCAGCAGGCCGGTGCTCGAGAGCAGGACCACGCACGGCTCGTCGTCGACCTCGAGCGGAACGCTGGCCGCGGCCGGCACCGAGGCACTCTCCATGAGCAGCGTGCGTCGCGGGGTCGCGTGCTCATGGGCGGCGGACTGCAGCTCCTCCGACACCAGGGAGCGCAGCACCTGCTCGTCGTCGAGGATGCGCGTCAGGTCAGCGATGGTGGCGCGCAGGCCCTCGGCCTCCGTCTCGAGCTCGATGCGCGAGAAGCGCGTGAGTCGACGCAGCGGCATGTCGAGGATGTAGTTGGTCTGCTCGAGACTGAGATCGAACACCTGCATGAGGCGATCGCGAGCGATGCCGGCATCGTCGGACTCTCGGATGAGCTGGATCACCTCGTCGATGTCGATGATGGCGATGAGCAGGCCCTCGACGAGGTGCAGGCGCTCGGCCGCTCGGCGACGGCGGTACACACTGCGTCGCCGCACGACGTCGAGGCGATGGTCCAGGAACACCTGCAGCAGCTCGAGCAGGCCGAGGGTGCGCGGCTCGCCGTTGACCAGCGCCACCGCGTTGACACTGACCTGGTCCTCCATCGGCGTCAGCTTGAACAGTTGCTCCAGCACCGCCTCGGGATTGAAGCCGTTCTTGAGCTCGATGACCAGATGCAGGCCCGAGTCCCCGTCGCTGAGGTCGGCGACGTCGGCGATGCCCTGCAGCTTCTTGGACTGGACGAGGTCCTTCATGCGCTCGATCACGCGCTCGGGGCCGATGTTCAGCGGCAGCTCGGTGACGACGATGCCCTGGCGACGAGGGCTCACCTGCTCGATGCGCGTGCGTGCACGCACCTTGAAACTGCCGCGACCTGTGGCATACGCCTCACGCACGCCTTCGAGGCCCACGATGACGCCGCCACCGGGGAGGTCGGGTCCGGGGATGAACCGCATGATCGCCTCGAGGCCGGCATCGGGGCTGGCGAGCAGGTGGCGGGCGGCGCCGATGACCTCGGCGAGGTTGTGCGGCACGAGATTGGTGGCCATGCCCACTGCGATGCCCGACGCGCCGTTGACGAGCAGGTTGGGGATCGCCGCGGGCAGGACGACGGGCTCGGTCTCGCGTCCGTCGTAGTTCGCCGTGAAGTCGACGGTCTCCTCGTCGATGGTCGCCGTCATGGCCATGGCCGCGTCGGCGAGCCGGGCCTCGGTGTAGCGCATGGCGGCGGGCCCGTCGTCCGGCGAGCCGAAGTTCCCGTGCCCGTCGATGAGCGGCAGGCGCAGGGAGAACGGCTGGGCCATGCGCACGAGCGCGTCGTAGATGGCCGAGTCGCCGTGCGGGTGCAGGCGACCCATGACCTCGCCGACCACCCGGGCGCTCTTCACGTGCCCGCGATCGGGCCGCAGGCCCATCTGCCCCATCTGGAACAGGATGCGCCGCTGCACCGGCTTGAGCCCGTCGCGGGCATCGGGCAGGGCCCGCGAGTAGATGACCGAGTAGGCGTACTCGAGGAACGAGGACTGCATCTCCGCGGCGACGTCGACATCGACGATCCGGCCCTCCCCGGGCGGGGTGCTGCGGGATGTGCGACGTGCCATGACCTGAGCCCTTCCGAATGCAGACGACTGACCGTAGCGGCTGCCGCGCTCCATCCGGCGCGGGGGCAGCGGCGAGTCGCGCCTTCGGCTCTATGCGCAGCTGGGTGCGATCATCGACCACAATGGAGCCATGGACGAGGTGATCGCAGCGCCGATCTACCCGGTCGAGTGGGAAGCCGATGTCGTGCTCTCCAATGGGCGGCCGGTGCACCTGCGCCCGATCCTGCCCCAGGATGCGCCGCGGCTCCAGGAGTTCCACCAGAGCCTGTCGCCGGAGACCATCTACTTCCGCTTCTTCACTTCGAAGCCCGAGCTCTCCGAGCGCGAGCTCGCGCACTTCACGACCGTCGACTACTCCGACCGCGTCGCGTTGGTCGCGGTCGTGAACGACGAGATCGTGGGCGTGGGTCGCTATGACCGCGTCAGCGACACCGATGCCGAGATCGCCTTCAATATCCGCGACGAGTACCAGGGCAAGGGCCTGGGCTCGGTCTTCCTCGAGCACTTGGCCGCGGCCGGTCGCGATCGCGGCATCACCCGATTCATCGCCGAGGTCCTGCCGAGCAACCGACGCATGATCAACACGTTCAAGGAGGCCGGCTACACCGTCTCGCAGCGCTACGAGGACGACGTGCTGGCGATCAGCTTCGCCATCGAGTCCACCGAGCAGAGC
>JAQTXL010000151.1:0-1919 GCA_028688835.1 Candidatus Nanopelagicales bacterium
TCGCCGAAGCCGATGTTCTCGATGAGGTTCACATTGCTCGTCGCAGTGAACTGGCGCGACACCATGCTGGCGAGCACGAGCTGGCCGTCCCAGGTGTCGACCTCCTTGCGCGCGAGCAGCTCGAAGGTGCTGGCCCAGTAGACCGACGCCGGAAGTGAGTGGCCGGCGCGCGCCCAGAGCCGCGTGGGTGGCAGCTGGTGGCGCCAGCCGGCGATGTCGAGCTGGTGCTGCTGCCATGAGCGGCGCCATGTTGCCCAGCCCCAGATGTGCGGGACCTGCGAGAAGCGGTACGCGTGCTCGGGGTGGCCCTGCTCCTGCGGTGGCACGAAGTTGCAGCCGGAGATCGCGAAGACGCGCTCGTCGTGCTCGTAGCGATCGAGCAGCTCGGTGCAGAAGGGGAAGAAGGACGGGTCGGGGATGATGTCGTCCTCGAGGATGATCCCGCGCTCCTCGTGGCTGAAGAACCAGCTGATCGCCGTGGAGACGCCCAGGCCGCAGCCCAGGTTGTCGTCCTGGTAGTTGGTGAGGACCTCGCAGGGCCAGTCGATGCCGGCCACGAGTGCGCGGCAGGCCATCACCTGGTCGGCCTCGCCTGGGCGCGAGGCCCGAGGGCCGTCGATCGACACGTACACCTTCGTGGGCTGCACCTCGCGCAGCCGCATGAGCAGGATGCGCAGGTGATCTGGCCGGTTGAAGGCCATGATCAGGACTGGCTCACTGATCACGGTGCTCCCGCAGCTGCTCGATCTCCTCCTGCAGGAGGGCCACCTCCTCGGCGAGGCGGCGGATGCGCATCTCGTGGCGGCTCAGCTCGTAGCTCAGCTGCACGCTCACGAGCACCAGCAGCACGACCGTGACGAAGAAGAGCAGGTTGACCGGCGTCGCGACACCGACGGTGGACGAGACCCAGTCGAGCGCACCGGGCACGACGGCGAAGAACAGGGCCGCACCCGAGAAGAACAGCCAGAGCACCGCGTACTTCTCGCGCAGTGCGCCGCGACGCAGGAGGCTGAACACGAAGACGAAGGTGACGATCGCGGTGAGGCCCGCCAGCACATTGGCGGTCATGCGACGTCGCTCCTCGGGGTCTTCTTCGACTTGGCGGTCGTGGCGATGATGGCCAGGGTCGCGCGGCCCAGGTAGAGCGCCGACCAGACCGCGTTCTTGCTCGGGCGCCCGGCCTGGCGGAAGTACATCGTGACGGGGGTCTCGTGGATCGTGAGGCCGTGCCGGATGGCGATCGCCAGGGAGCCCACGGTGTCACCGAGGTAGTCGGCCGGGTACTCCACGGCGAACAGGTCGATGGCGCGGGGCCCGGCACTGCGGAATCCCGACGTCGGGTCGGAGATCGTGTGGCGGTTCATGCGGCTGAGCGACTTCGAGAGCAGCACCATCGCCCAGCGCCGCGGCCCGCCCACGAAGTACATCGAGTTCGGGTGGAAGCGCGTGCCGACCACGACATCGGCGTCGGCGAGGCCGTCGAGGACGCGATCGAGGTCCGCCGGATCATGCTGGCCGTCGGCATCGACCTGCACCAGTGCGGAGTAGCCCTCGCGCTTGGCATACAGGAAGGCGGTGCGCATGGCCCCGCCGACGCCGACGTTGAACGGCAGGGAGACCACGGCTGCACCGGCATCGAGGGCGACCCTCGCGGTGTCGTCGGTCGACCCGTCGTTGACCACGAGGATGTCGGCGTCGGGACGGTGCTCCTGGACCTTGGCGATGACATCGGCGATGGAGTCCCGCTCGTTCCAGGCCGGGATGGCCACGAGCGTGTGCTTCGCCGTCATGGGGAGCAACGGTAGTCCACGGCTAGTGCGAAGCCTGGCGATCGAGCGCCGTGCGCGCCCACAGGAACAGCCCGATGATCCAGATGCAGGTCGCGATCGCGGTCACGATGTTCACCGGGATGAGGGGCA
>JAQTXL010000151.1:2019-4675 GCA_028688835.1 Candidatus Nanopelagicales bacterium
CCCGGGATCCGGTGGGGGCGGGCTGTGCTGCAGCCAGGCCAGCGCGAAGGCCCAGAACCCGGCGATGCCCATCACCGTCCACGAGCTCGGGTTGGTCGATGCGACGACGAAGATGCCCAGCGGCACGAAGGTGGCCGGGATCGCGAGCGCGGCGGCGGAGGAGATGCCCTTGGGGGTCAGGCGCATCATGGCGGCCAGCAGGAGTGCGGCGATGAGCGCATTGGCCAGTCGCATCGCCACAACGGAGCGCTCGAGCTTGGGGCCCACGAACAGCGACATCGCCTTGTAGTACACGGGCGGGTACAGGCCCTGGATGTCGTTGACGCGCTCGGTCCAGATCATCGTGGTGTCGTTCCTGGTCGACCACTGGCACCGGGCGGTGATGTCGCTCTCGAACCGGAAGCAGTCGGACGCGTCGACCACGTTGCGGGGCACCTTGCGGGTGTTCGGCACTGCCGGGTCGATCTCGCAGGCTCCCGCGCGCTCGCCCAGGCCGCACCAGATCGAGCTGAGGTGGTAGTCGTCGTCAGGCGCCGAGCCGACCGGCGAGGTCACGGCCCAGCCGGCGCACATGATGAAGAAGGCGATCGGGAGCAGCCACCACGCCCGTCGTCTCATCCGCGCATTCTACGAACGAATCCGGGGCGGGCTGACCGTGGCCGCGGCCCCCGGGAGGCCGGCGTCCGTACGATTGCCCGCATCCCCACACCCGGAGGTCCGCGTGCACACGTTCCAGCTTGGCGACCGCGTCGTCGGTCCCGACCAGCCGACGTACTTCATCGCCGACATCGCCGCCAACCACGACGGCGATCTCGATCGCGCCCTGGCGCTCATGACCCTGGCCAAGGAGGCCGGGGCCGACTGCGCCAAGTTCCAGCACTTCCGCGCGGCGCACATCGTGTCCGACTACGGCTTCAAGGCGCTCGGCGGCCAGCAGGACCACCAGGCCAGCTGGAGCAAGTCGGTGTTCGAGGTCTACGACGATGCCGCGGTGTCATGGGAGTGGACCTCTGTGCTCGCCGAGCACGCGCGCGCCATCGGCATCGAGTTCATGTCCGCGCCGTACGACCTCGAGGCGGTCGCCCACCTCGATCCGTACCTCAACGCCTTCAAGGTCGGCTCCGGCGACATCAACTGGCTCGAGGAGCTGCAGGTGATCGCCGACCTCGGCAAGCCGGTGCTCATCGCCGCGGGCGCGGCCTCGCCAGACGACGTCGCCCGGGCCATGGAGCTCCTGGTGCGCGCCGGCGTGCCGATCGTGCTCATGCAGTGCAACACCAACTACACGGGCTCCATCGAGAACATCAAGTACGTCAACCTGCGCGTGCTCACGCAGTTCGCCTCGCTGTATCCGGGCGTCACCCTCGGACTGTCCGACCACACGCCCGGCCACGTCACGGTGCTCGGTGCGGTCGCGCTCGGCGCACGCGTGGTCGAGAAGCACTTCACCGATGACACGACGCGTGTCGGGCCAGATCATGGGTTCTCCCTCGACCCGGTCTCCTGGCGCGCGATGGTGGATGACACACGCATGCTCGAGGCAGCGCTCGGCACCGGCGTCAAGCAGGTCGAGCCCAATGAGCAGCAGACCGTGGTGCTGCAGCGACGATGCGTGCGCGCGGCGCGCCCGCTGACTGCCGGCAGCGTCATCACCGTCGACGACATCGAGGTGCTGCGCCCTGCGCCGCTCGATGCGATCCCGGCGCACGAGTTCGCTGCGGTCGTGGGACGCACGCTGGCCGCGGACCTGGTCTTCGGCCAGGAGCTGCACTGGTCGGATCTCCAGGGCTGATGCCGGACTTCGACTGCGTCTACGTCAGCGCGACGTGGGGGATCCACGACGAGCGCTGGACGCAGGCGCTGCGAGACCTCGGCCATCGCCCCCGCATCGTGGTGCTCGGACGCGATGCCGAGCCCGGGACGCTCGCTGAGGTCGTCGGTGCCCTCGCCGGCCCCGGCATCCCCGTGCTCGCCGGACCGCTCACGACGATCACGCGGACGCTCGTCGAGCAGCTGCCGAAGGCCAGGATCATCGGCCTGTCGTGGGGCTTCGACCTGCACGAGCTGCTGCGCGCGGGCGACGTGCACTGGCTCGACCGCGCCCATGGGCTGGTGATCGACTCGGTGGCCACGCGAGACATCGCCGTCAGCGCCGGTGTCGACCCAGCAGCCATCGCCTTCATCCCCTGGGGCATCGACCTGGGGCTGTTCACGCCCGAGGGCCCGACGATCGAACGCACCGCCGTGGGCATCGACCCCGAGGCCCGTCTGGTGCTGTCGCTGCGCGCGCATGAGGCGCTCTATCGCGTCGGCGACATCATCGACGGGTTCGCTGAGGTCGCCGCCGGCGAGCCCGACCTGCTGCTCGTCGTCGGGCACAGCGGCACCCTCACCGCATCGCTGCAGGCCAGGGCGTCCGCGCTCGGCATCGCCGACCGCGTGCGGTTCATCGGCACCATCGAGGAGGCCGCGCTGGCTCCGTGGCTGCGCTCGGCAGCGGTCTACGTCAGTGCCTCCGAGGTCGACGGCACGTCGGTGACCCTGCTGCAGGCGATGGCCTGCAGGACGCCGGTCGTGGTCTCCGACACCCCGGGCAACCTCGGCTGGGTCGAGGATGGCGTCACGGGCGCCACCTTCGCGACCGGCTCGGTCGCCG
>JAQTXL010000152.1 GCA_028688835.1 Candidatus Nanopelagicales bacterium
GACTGCTCGTGAGCCGCTAGTCGGACTCGTGCGTGCCGCGGTTCATCACGCGGTAGACCACGGTCTCGACGGCTGCCGCAGTGGCGGCGGTGATGATCGCCCACGCGAGGGCACGCCCGAACGAGACCCGCGGGTCGCGGGGATCAGGTGCCGGCCCACCGGTGCTGCGGGCATAGCCGACGCTCAGCACCTTGCGCATCACCATGGTCGCGCCGATAGCCGCGATGGGTGCGATGAGGTGCATGGCCGCACTGGGTTCGGTGTCGCCCTCGGGCGCAACTGGCTCGCTCATGCTCACACTGTGTCAGATGCGCGCGCACTGTCGCCAGTGGCCTGCTGCCCGCGCTCGATGGCTTCCTTGAGCGCTGCGGGGTGGCGGGTGCTGATGAGCCACCCGGTGTGCGGGTCGGCGTCATCGGTCACTTCGAGTGCGATCGCACTGGTGCTCGACCACAGCTTCACGAGCACGAAGTCGAGGGCGTGCTCACGGCTGGAGCGTGCGGCCCGGGTCTGCGCCTGGTCGAGCACGTCGACCTTGCCGATGGCGTCCAGCGGCAGCCGTGCCTGGTCGACGCGCAGCACATCGGTCACCTCGATCACAGGCGCGCTGGTGGTGATGCCGATGCAGGCCAGACCCGCGATGACCGCGAACATCGCCCAGCCCACGACCGCGCTGATCGCAGCGCCGTACGCGATGCTGAGCATGGCGACGAGCGAGGCGAGGAAGAGGTACACCCACCACTGGGGCAGCAGTCGCTCGCGGTAGTGCATGAGCCCCAGCCTATGCGCGGGCCAGTAGAGTCCCTCGCCATGACCGTGCCCGTGCTCATCCAGCGGCTGGACCCTGAGCTCCCGCTGCCTGCCTCTGAGCACCCCGGGGATGCGGCGCTCGACCTGCACGCGCGCGTGCGCGTCGTGCTGCGACCGGGGGAGCGCAGCCTGGTGCCCACCGGCATCGCGATCGCCCTGCCGGACGGCTATGCGGCCTACGTCCACCCGCGCAGCGGGCTGGCCCTCAGGCGCGGCCTGGGCATGGTCAATGCGCCGGGCATCATCGACGCCGGCTACCGAGGCGAGATCGGTGTGATCCTGGTCAACCACGATCCGACCGATGCCATCGTGCTCGAACGCGGGGACCGGATCGCGCAGCTCGTGGTGGCCGAGGTCGCCCGCGCGACGCTGATCGAGGTGTCCGAGCTCCCTGGGTCCCTGCGCGGGCAGGGTGGCTTCGGGTCGACCGGCGTGGGTGCGACTACGGTGGAGTCGTGAGCGCTGAAGTGCGGGCAGCAGGCCCGTGGGATGAGTCCGAGATCGTCTGGGACGACACCGAGCGGCTCGACCTGGGTGGGCTCCTGATCGCTGCCATCCCTGGTGTCGATGTGCAGGTGCAGGTCGACGAGTCCACAGGGGCCGTGGCGCTGGTGACCCTGGCCACCGAGGACTCCGGCGTGCAGATCCAGGTCTTCGCGGCCCCGCGGTCCGGCGGGCTCTGGGACGACGCGCGCCAGCAGATCGCCTCCTCGGTCAACCAGGCGGGCGGCCTCGTCGAGGAGGCCAACGGACCCTTCGGCCCCGAGCTGCGGGCCCAGGTGCCCGGCGAGCAGGGACTGCAGCCGGCCCGCTTCGTGGGCATCGATGGGCCGCGCTGGTTCATGCGTGCCGTGTTCCTGGGTGCTGCATCACGGCCCAGCGATGCAGCGACGCTGCTCGAGGACGCGGTGCGCCAGCTCGTCGTGGTCCGCGGTGGCGAGGCGATGCCCGTGGGCAATCCGCTGGCCCTGCACCTGCCCGAGGCTCCGGCCTCCGCCGATGAGCCCGTGGAGCCCGGCCCCGACCCCCTGCGCCCACCTGAGCGCGGCCCCGAGATCACCGAGATCCGCTGATGAGCGGCCGCACCCGCTGGGCAAGCTTCCGTCGCACGCGCGCCGAGACCGAGGCCGACGAGCTGCGCGCCGAGCTGAGCCTGGACCGTTCACGCTGCCAGGAGATCGGCCAGTGCCACGCGGGTGATCTCGTGAGCGTCACGGGCACGGTCCGCTATGTCACCCTGCTGCCAGCCACTGAAGCGCCAGCCTTCGAGATCGAGCTCTACGACGGGTCAGGGTCCACAGCAGTCATCTGGCTCGGCCGACGCACGATCCCGGGCATCATCGCCGGACGCCGACTGGTGGTGACGGGTCGCCTCACGACGACGAACGGTCGCAATTCCATCTACAACCCGCGCTACGAGCTGAAGCCGCTGCATTGATGGACGAGTCCAGGGCTCCCGAGCCCGAGGAGCCGGAGCACGACGCCGTCGAGCTCGAGACCGTCGAGGACATCCGGGCCGAGACGCTGCTCCTCGAGCGGGCCATCGGCGGCTGGCGGGGCGTCATCGACTCCGGCCTCCCGACGGTCGTCTTCGTGGTCTCGTATGTCGTCACCGGACAGAACCTCGGCCGGTCACTGGTCGCCGCCGTCGCGGCCGGACTCGTCATCGCCATCTGGCGCGCGGTGCGCCGCGCGTCACTGATCCAGATCGGGGCCGGCTTCGCGGGCCTGCTCATCTCGGCCGCATTCGCGCGATTCACCGGCAACGCGGGCGACTTCTACCTGCCCGGACTGCTCACGAACCTTGCCTACGGCACGGTGTTCCTGGTCTCGATCCTGGTGCGCTGGCCGCTGCTCGGCGTCGCTCTGGGGTTCCTCACCGGACAGGGGTCGTCCTGGCGCGCCGATCCGCCGCGCCGCCGCGCCCTGGCCGCTGCGTCCTGGATCTGGGTGGCGCTCTTCCTCGGGCGCCTCGTGGTCCAGCTCCCGCTGTACGCCGCGGATGCGGTCACGGCACTGGGGATCGTCAAGGTGGTGATGGGCTGGCCGCTGTTCCTGGCCGCTGCCTACTTCACCTACCGCATCCTGGAGCCCACCTACCGGGCGATGCGGGCCTCAGCCGAGCAGTGAGGCGGCTGACAGGTGCTCGTCAGAGATGACCGAGCATCCGCTGGAGCTCGGGCTCCTGATCGGGTGAGGCGACGAACAGCAGCTCATCGCCCGGCACGAGCGGATCGTCGGGCGAGGGCGTGATCACGCGCTGGCCGCGCACGATCGCCACGAGGGCGGTGTCGGGCGGCCACGGCTGGTCGCCGACGCGCTGGCCGGACACGGGGGAGTCGGACGACAGGGTGATCTCGACCAGGTTGGCCTCGCCCTGACGGAAGGTGAACAGGCGCACGAGATCCCCGACGCTCACGGCCTCCTCGACGAGGGCCGAGAGCATGCGCGGCGTCGACACCGCGACATCGACACCCCAGCTGTCGTCGAACATCCACTCGTTCTTGGGGTGGTTCACGCGCGCCACCACGCGCGGCACGCCGTACTCGGTCTTGGCCAGCAGGCTCACCACGAGATTGACCTTGTCATCACCCGTGGCGGCGACCATCACCTGGCACTGCGCCAGCTGCGCCTTGTCGAGCGTGGAGATCTCGCAGGCGTCGGCGAGCAGCGTGTCAGCACCCTCGACGACGCCCGGACGAGCGAGCTCGGAGTCGCGGTCGATGAGGAGCACGTGGTGCCCGCTGGCGATGAGCTCGCGAGCGATCGAGCGTCCGACCTTGCCCGCACCGGCGATTGCGACACGCATCTATGCCTCCTGCGGACCTTGAGCGAAGACCCGCTCGACATGCTCGACATCGGCGACGTGGTACGTGACGTACACGTGGTCGCCCTCCTGGATGACGCTCTCGACGTTCGGGATCACGGGCTCGCCGTAGCGCGAGATGAAGGAGATGCGCGAGCGGGACGCCAGCTCGAGGTCCGTGGTGCGCTGCCCGATCCAGCGATCGCCCACGGACACCTCGCCCATGGCCACCAGGCCGCTCGGGTCGCGGAACAGCTCGTCGCTGCCCAGCGGCAGGACCCGGCGCATGATCTGGCTCGACGTCCAGGCGACCGTCGCCACCGTGGGGATCCCGAGGCGCTCGTAGATCTCGGCTCGGCGCGGGTCGTAGATGCGGGCGACGACCCGGTCGACGCCGTAGGTCTCGCGCGCGACGCGCGCCGCGAGGATGTTCGTGTTGTCGCCACTGCTGACGGCCGCGAATGCCTGGGCCCGGGTGATGCCCGCATTCTCCAGCGTCTCGCGGTCGAAGCCGATGCCCTTGACCGTCAGGCCGCTGAATTCGGCATTGAGCCGGCGGAAGGCGCCGGCGTCCTGGTCGATGATCGCGACCGAGTGGCCGGACTCGTCGAGGTGCTGGGCCAGGAGTGAACCGACGCGTCCGCAGCCGAGGATGACGATGTGCACGATCCGAAGATACATGCACCGCGTAGGCTCCCTTGACGTGCCAGTCTCCGATGGTCTCAAGCGCCTGTTCGTCGGCCGTGCCCTGAGAAGCGATCGCCTCCACGACACCTACCTGTCGAAGAAGATCGCGCTCCCGGTCTTCGCCAGCGACGCGCTCTCATCCAATGCCTACGCCACGCAGGAGATCCTGCTCGTGCTGTCGCTGGGCGGGCTGTCGTTCTATGAGTGGGGCCCCCTGGTGGCGGCCGGTGTCGTGCTCATCTACTTCGCCGTCGTGGCGTCGTACCGCCAGACCGTGCATGCCTACC
>JAQTXL010000153.1 GCA_028688835.1 Candidatus Nanopelagicales bacterium
AGCAGATCGGCGGCTCGATCGGCCTGGCCTTCCTCAACACCATCGCCGCGTCTGCGACCACGGCCTACATCGTGAGCAACCAGCTGCAGGGCCCGACGCCTGAGGCACTGGTCGACGGCTTCCGTGTTGCCTACATCTGGAGTGCCGCAATCCTGGCGGTCGCCGGCATCATCTGGGTCGTGCTCGTGCGCATGACCAAGGAGGACATGCAGGCCCACGACGCCGACGCCGCGGTGCCGATGCTCTAGTCGTCCACGCGACGATCCCATGGTCGCCGCACGGACGGTGCTCAGGCCTGCTCGTGCGCGATCACGTGGAAGTGTCGGCGTGCGCCGATCAGGATCAGGGTCGCGGCGGTCGCGCTCGCAGCGGCCCCCAGGCCGAGGGCCATCGGCCCGCCGGACAGCCTGATCAGCCCTGCGCCCAGGGCGGCACCGATGGTCATCGCCACGATCGCGCCGATGCGCTGGGCCCAGACATGCGTCTGCTGGCCGCCACCGGCAAGGCGGCTCTCGCGCGCGAGGTTGGCGATGGTGCTCGTCACCACGATGGTGGTGATCTCGGCGTTGCCGATGGGCTTCACCGCTGCGACCTGCGCGCCCATCAGCGCGGCGAGAATCGACGTGATGGTGATCTGCTGGGCAGAGGTGAGGTCTGACGCCAGTGCCCATGACGCCGTGACGACCGTGATGATGATGAACGAGGTGATGAGCACCACCCCGCCTGAGTGGGCGAAGCCGCTGACGATCGAACGGCGGGCCGCCCGGGTGCCGACCACGGCGCCGAGCATGAAGCCGGCCAGGGCCAGCAGATTGTTGAGCCACGGGATACCGGCCACGCCCATGATGCCGAAGCCGATGAACAGCACATTGCCGGTCATATTGCCGGTGAACACCTTGTCCAGGGCCAGATAGGACACCGCGTCGATGACGCCGGTCGAGGCCGTGAGCAGCAGCAGGCCACTGGTGTAGAAGACGGTGGGCGAGGGTGGTTTCACTGCGCTCCCTTGGCCTCGATGGGGTGCCCTGCTGCAGGACACCCTAGGCACGCCCGGACCCAGGGCCGGCAGCAGTCGCGCTGCGCAGGTCTTGTATCAAGTCCAATATCAGATAAGATCCACACATGATGACCTCCCCGGAGGAGCTGCTCAGGTCGCATGGGCTCCAAGTGACCGCTCAGCGGCTGGCAGTCCTGCGTGCCGTAGCCGGGCATCCGCATGCCACCGCGGACGAGGTCGCCGAGCAGGCCCGAGAGGACATCGGCGCGATCTCGCGGCAGTCGGTCTACGACGCGCTCAACACCCTCGCCGCAGCCGGCGTCATCCGACGCATCCAGCCGCTGGGCTCGCCGTCGCGATTCGAGGATCGCGTCAGCGACAACCACCACCATCTCATCTGCCGCACCTGCGGACGCCTCGACGATGTCGACTGCGCGGTCGACTACACGCCGTGCCTGACGCCGTCCGAGAACCGCGGGTACGAGATCGACGAGGCCGAGGTCGTCTACTGGGGGCGCTGCCCCGCGTGCGCCTCGACCCAGCCCAACCACCACGTGGATTCCCACGCCTGAACCTAGACACCGACAACCAATGAGGAGGTCGCGATGAGTGACGAAGCGAAGTGCCCGGTCGTGCACGGCTCCAGCACGGGGGGTACGCAGAACCAGGACTGGTGGCCCAACCAGTTGAACCTGCGTGTCCTGCACCCCAATCCGCCGGCAGCCGATCCCATGGGCGAGGATTTCGACTACGCCAAGGAGTTCGCGAGCCTGGACCTCGCAGCGGTGAAGGCCGACCTGCGCGCGCTGATGACCGACTCGCAGAACTGGTGGCCTGCGGACTACGGGCACTACGGCCCGCTGTTCATCCGCATGACCTGGCATGCCGCTGGCACCTACCGCACCATCGACGGACGTGGCGGAGGCGGCTCGGGCATGCAGCGATTCGCCCCGCTCAACAGCTGGCCGGACAACGGCAATCTCGACAAGGCCCGCCGTCTGCTGTGGCCGATCAAGCAGAAGTACGGCAGGAGCATCTCCTGGGCTGACCTGCTCATCCTCACCGGGAACGTTGCGCTGGAGTCGATGGGCTTCCAGACCTTCGGCTTCGCCGGCGGTCGTGCGGACGTGTATGAGCCGGACGAGACCTACTGGGGTACCGAGACCGAATGGCTCGGCGACATCCGCTACACCGGCGAGCGGCACCTCGAGAACCCGCTGGGTGCGGTCCAGATGGGTCTGATCTACGTCAACCCGCAGGGTCCCAACGGCACACCCGATCCGATGGCGTCCGCGCGCGACATCCGCGACACGTTTGCGCGCATGGCGATGAACGACGAGGAGACCGTCGCGCTGGTGGCCGGCGGCCACACGTTCGGCAAGATGCATGGCGCCGGCGACCCGGCGACTCACGTGGGTCCGGAGCCGGAAGGCGCGCCAATCGAGCAGATGGGCCTGGGCTGGAAGAACAGCCTGGGCGCCGGTGACGCCGACTCCACCATCACCAGTGGGTTCGAGGGTGCATGGACTGCGACGCCGACCACCTGGGACAACAGCTACCTCGAGACGCTCTTCGGATTCGAGTGGGAGCAGATGACGACCGCGGCAGGCGCCATCCAGTGGAGGGCGGTCGACGGTGACGGGCTTGTCCCCGATGCGCATGATCCGGCAAAGCGCCACGCCCCGGTGATGACGACGGCCGACCTTGCCATGCGCGTCGACCCGATCTACGAGCCGATCGCCCGCCGCTTCAAGGACAACCCCGCGGAGTTCGCGGATGCTTTCGCCCGAGCCTGGTTCAAGCTCCTGCATCGCGACATGGGACCGAAGTCCCGATACCTGGGATCTGAGGTGCCAGGGGAGGACCTCATCTGGCAGGACCCGCTACCGGCCGTCGATCACCCGCTGGTCGACGCGGCTGACATCGCCGCGCTGAAGCGCACGCTGCTCACCTGCGGCCTGACCGTCTCGCAGCTGGTCGCCACGGCGTGGGCCTCGGCAGCGACATTCCGTGGCACCGACAAGCGCGGTGGCGCCAACGGTGCACGGATACGGCTCGAGCCGCAGACCGGCTGGGCGGTCAACGACCCGTCCCAGCTGGCCTCGGTGCTGCGGACACTGGAGGGCATTCAGCAGGACTTCAACGCCTCCGCCGCCGGAGGCACGCGGATCTCGCTGGCAGACCTGATCGTCCTCGGCGGCTGCGCGGCGATCGAGCAGGCGGCGCAGGCTGCTGGCGTGGCGATCGAGGTGCCATTCACCCCCGGCCGCACAGATGCAACGGCGGAGATGACGGATGCGGCATCCTTCGAGGTGCTGGAGCCGACCTTCGACGGCTTCCGCAACTACCTGGCCAAGGGCTTCGCCCTGCCTGCCGAGCACCTGCTCATCGAGCGAGCAGCACTGCTCACGCTGAGTGCGCCCGAGACCACCGTGCTCGTCGCGGGAATGCGCGCCTTGGATGCGAACACCGCCCAGTCCAAGGTCGGGGTCCTCACCGACCGCCCGGGCGTGCTGACGAACGACTTCCTCGTCAACCTGCTCGACATGCGCACTGTGTGGGCTCCCCTGGACGAGCAGGCCCAGCTCTTCGAGGGCCGCGACCGCACCAGTGGGGCGGTGCAGTGGACGGCGAGCCGTGTCGACCTCGTGTTCGGTTCCAACTCCGAACTGCGTGCGCAGGCGGAGGTCTACGCCGCTGCCGACGCCAAGGAGAAGTTCGTGCGCGACTTCGTGGCGGCATGGGACAAGGTCATGATGCTGGATCGCTTCGACCTCACGACGTAGCCCGGCGGACCGCGAGGGGCACGGTCGAGCGTGCGGCCGTGGCCCTCGCCATTCGTTGCTCGGAGCCACGGCGGCCAGCGGCGGACGTGCGGTGAGGCCGCCCGAGGGCCTCGGCTAGACTCGCTAGGCCCTTGGGGGGCTGCCGTACGGCCCCTCCAAGTGCAGGCCGCCTTAGCTCAGGGGTAGAGCAACGCACTCGTAATGCGTAGGTCCGGGGTTCAAATCCCCGAGGCGGCTCCATGGCGCGTGAGCGGCAGGTGAGTGATCGCGCTGCCTGACGTCTCCTGGATGCCCCAGACCGCGCAACAGCAGCGAGGCCCGGCGCGCGCAACAGCAGAGTGTCCCGCTCCGGGATCATCGTGATGCGAGGAGTGCGGCCATGCGGGTGATCGACGACTGGAAACCCCTGCGGGCCGCAGCCGCGACGGGCTTGGCGAGGAACTGAGGGACGCCGGGGACGCGTATGTCCTCGACCCAGTCAAGGCGTGCGCTCGAATCGCCGGTGCTCGTGACCGAGAGATGCACCGTTCCGGTCAGCAGCGGCCCGATCTTCGTGATGTGCACGGTCATCGCCACTGGGTCGAGGTCGTCGACGCGCATCGTGTCGGGCAGTGCGGCCGGGCCGATGCCGGTGGTGGCGACGAATTCGGTGCCGGGCCCGCCATCGCCGCTCAGCAGTTCCACGCGGGTGAGGGGCACCCAGGCGGCGTGCCCACGCCAGTCGATCAGCTCGCCGAAGACGA
>JAQTXL010000154.1 GCA_028688835.1 Candidatus Nanopelagicales bacterium
CCGCGTTGGCGCTGCTCGAGCAGGCCGAACGCGCGGGCCTCAACCCGCGCGGCAGCGATCGCGTCGTGCGCATTGCGTGGACCCTGGCCGACCTCGCCGGCGCCCGCCGACCAGGGGTCGACCACGTGGCCGCAGCGCTGACCATGCGGGGCGAGGACCCCGCATGACGCCGGACGACGCGCTGCTGGCCCTGGCTCATGTGGTGGAACCCGGTGACGAGCGCATCGGGCGCATGGTCGACTCCCTCGGCCCGGAGGCCGTCATCGCGCGCCTCCGTGACGGCGCGCGCGGAGACGGACCAGCGCAGGGCCTGCAGGCGCGCCTGGACGCCTTCGACCGCGCCCGCGCGCAGGCTGCGGCCCGCGATGCACAGGCACGGATCGTGCTGCGCGACAGCCCGGAGTGGCCCAGTCAGCTCGACCACCTCGGCCCCGCGCGCCCGTTCGCGCTCTGGGTGGTCGGTGGTCCGCACCTGCGCCTGGCTGCCCTGCAGTCGGTGGCCGTCATCGGGGCCCGGGCCTCGACCGCCTACGGCGAACGACTCGCGCATGACTGGACCGCCAGCCTGGCGGATGCGGGATGGACCGTCGTCTCCGGCGGGGCGCACGGGATCGACGGTGCCGCCCACCGCGGTGCACTGGCAGCGGGCGGGGTGACCATCTGCGTGCTCGCCTCCGGAGTCGATGTGGCCTATCCGCGTGCACACGCCGCACTGATCGCGCGCATCGCCGACACGGGCCTGCTCGTCTCCGAGTCACCGCCCGGCTCCTCGGCGCGGCGCCAGCGGTTCCTGACCCGCAACCGCATCATCGCTGCCCTCACGCGAGGCACCGTGGTCATCGAGGCTGCCCTGCGCTCAGGCACGACCTCGACTGCCAATGCCGCACACGCGCTCAACCGGCCGGTCCTTGCGGCGCCCGGACCCGTCACCTCGCCGATGTCCGCCGGATGCCACCAGCTCATCCGCGATCAGCGAGCGGTGCTCGCATCGCAGTGGGGCGATGTCGTCGACCTGCTCGGCGCGATCGGCGACGGCGACGGCGACGTCGACCGGGCGATCCCGCCAGCGGCACCCACGGATGCCTTGACGCACGGGCAGCGGCTCGTGCTCGACGCGCTCCCGCTGCGCACTGGACTCGCCCTCGATGCCGTGGTCCGTGAATCGGGGCTCTCCGCGAGTGCAGCACTGGCCTGCCTCGGCGTGCTGACTGCTGCTGGCCTGGCCGAGCAGCGGGGTGACACCTGGCGTGCGGTGCGCGTCTGAGGGTGCGTTCACGTGAATCTTTGCGACCATGGGCCCGTGGACCACGAAGCGGCGACCCTGGCGCCAGCGCTCGAGGAGGCGCTGCACGGCTTCACGCGCCACCTGACGCTCGAGCGGGCGCGAAGCCAGCACACGGTCCGCGCCTACCGCGCCGATGTTACATCGCTCCTGGCATTCGCCTCGGCGCGCGGCTGCGACGCACCCGCGGACATCGACCTCGCGCTGCTGCGCAGCTGGCTGGGGGAGCAGCACCAGGCGGGGCATGCCCGCAGCACCATGGCCAGGCGGGCTGCCTCGGTGCGTGCCTTCACCTCGTGGTGCCAGGCGCGCGGCCTCATCGCTGACGACCCCGGCCGGCGGCTCAGGAGCCCGCAGGTGCCGCATCGGCTGCCCACGGTCCTGGCGGTCGACGAGGCAGCGCAGGTCATGGACGTCGCCGAGCAGCAGGCCCTCGACGGCGACGCTGTCGCCGTGCGTGATCGCGCCATCCTCGAGGTCCTCTATGGCACCGGCATCCGCGTGTCCGAACTGTGCTCCCTGGATCTGCTCGACCTCCAGTGGGAGTCGCGCACGCTCCGGGTCATGGGCAAGGGCAGCAAGGAGCGCGTGGTGCCCTACGGGATCCCGGCCCAGGCGGCGCTGCAGGCCTGGAGCGCCGCCCGCGACCAGCTGGCCACAGGCGACTCGGGCCGTGCGCTGTTCCTGGGCGTGCGCGGCCACCGACTCGACCCGCGCGCCGCCCGCACCGTGGTCGGGCGCCTGACCACGGCGGCGCATGTGCCCACCCTGGCACCGCATGGCCTGCGGCACTCGGCGGCAACACACGTGCTCGAAGGAGGGGCTGACCTGCGCTCCGTGCAGGAGCTCCTGGGCCATGCCTCCCTGGCGACGACCCAGCGGTACACGCACGTGTCGGTCGAGCGGCTGCGCAAGGCCTTCGACCAGGCGCATCCGCGCTCGGGGGAGCAGTGACGTCAGCCGCGGGACACGGGCTTGAGCACCACGAGCGGCAGGGTCGTCAGCGTGCCCGGGTCGCGGTAGTCGCCGGTCCGCAGGTCGCGGATGCCCAGGTGCAGGCAGTGCCCACCGCAGTGCCCGCCAGCCGAGGCGAGGACGCCGATCGACTCGCCCGCGCGCACTGACTGCCCGCGGATCACCGCGGCGACCACCGGCTCATAGGTCGACCGCACGCCGGACTGGGCGTGCACGATGGTGACCACGGGCTTGCCGGCCACGATGCCGGCCACCGCGACCACGCCAGGCCCGATGGCTGACACCGGGGTGCCCGGCGGCGCCGCGAGGTCGACCCCTCGATGCCCGGGGGCCCCGATCCGGACGGGCGGGAGGTACCCGGCGCTCACGGCCGACCCCGGGACGGGGCTGAGCCACTGCGCCAGGGACAGGAGGGCTGCGAGCCAGGTCATGGAGCCAGCATCCGAGCACCCGGGGGCCTGGGCCAGGGGCGGCGCGCGGCTGAGGGGCCGCTCCCGTGGGCCCGATCCCCTGTGGACGCAGCAGCCGTCGGCAGGCCCTAGACTGTGGGCACCCCAGCAGTGGGGAATTCGCATGATCCCGTGCCTGGCCCAGTGGCCAGGACGTGCGGCTCGGTCCCGTCTCGACGGGTGCCGCGCGGTGGGTCATCAGGGGCCAGAGCCGACCGGCTCGGGCCGAGAACCGATGCGTCAGCGATGACGCACAGAAGGAGTGCCGTCATGGCAGTAGTCACCATGCGCCAGCTGCTCGACAGCGGTGTGCATTTCGGGCATCAGACCCGTCGTTGGAACCCCAAGATGAAGCGCTTCATCCTCACGGAGCGCAATGGCATCTACATCATCGACCTGCAGCAGTCGCTGGCCTTCATCGACCGCGCCTACGAGTACGTGAAGGAGACCGTCGCGCACGGCGGCACCATCATGTTCGTCGGCACCAAGAAGCAGGGTCACGACGCGATCCAGGAGCAGGCCACCCGTGTCGGCATGCCCTACGTGAACGAGCGCTGGCTCGGCGGCATGCTCACGAACTTCCAGACGGTCTCCAAGCGCATCACGCGCCTCAAGGAGCTCGAGAACATGGACCTGCACAATGTCGCGGGCTCGGGCTTCACCAAGAAGGAACTCCTCATGATGCGTCGTGAGAAGGACAAGCTGGCCAAGACCCTGGGCGGCATCCGCGAGATGGGCAAGGTCCCCAGCGCACTGTGGGTCGTCGACACCAAGAAGGAGCACATCGCCGTCGGCGAGGCGCACAAGCTCGGCATCCCGGTCATCGCAGTCCTCGACACCAACTGCGATCCCGACGAGGTCGACTACCCGATCCCGGGCAACGACGACGCGATCCGCTCCGTCGCCCTGCTCACCCGTGTGATCGCCGATGCCGTGGCCGAGGGCCTGATGGCCCGCGCCAACCGCGCCGCCGGCACTGCTGACGCCGTCGTCGAGCCCCTGGCCGAGTGGGAGCGCGAGCTCCTGGCCGGCGCCGAGGGCGCGACCGAGGCTGCCGCCGAGGCCGTCGCGGTCGAGGCTGTCGTCGAGGCCGCTGTCGTCGAGGCCGCCGCCACCGAGGCCCCGCAGGCCTAGTCCGTCCCAGTCGCTGCCGGCACCTGCCGGCAGCGACTGGCCCCTGTCCAGACCCCCGAGCAAACGAAGGACCACGATCACCATGGCGAATATCACTGCCGCCGACGTCAAGAAGCTCCGCGACCACACTGCCGCCGGCATGATGGAGTGCAAGAAGGCCCTGGAGGAGGCTGACGGCGATTTCGACAAGGCCGTCGAGATCCTTCGCGTCTCCGGAGCCGCCAAGGCCGCCAAGCGCGGCGCCGAGCGTGAGGCCTCCAACGGCCTGGTCGCGAACAACGGCAATGCCCTCGTCGAGCTCCTGTGCGAGACCGACTTCGTTGCCAAGAACGAGGACTTCCTGGCCCTGGCCAATGCCATCGCCCAGGCTGTCGTCGACGGCCAGATCAACGACACCGAGGCTGCCAAGGCGGCAACGCTGGCCGACGGTCGCACCGCTGGCGACGCCATCGCCGAGATGGCCGGCGTCATCGGCGAGAAACTGGAGATCGGCCGCGTGGCCGTCCTGCAGGCGCCGGTGTCGGTCTACCTGCACCGGCGTGCGTCCGACCTGCCCGCGCAGGTCGGCGTGATGGTCGCTTACTCCGGCAGTGAGGATGCTGCCCGCGGAGCCGCGATGCAGATCGCGGCGATGCGCCCGCAGTTCCTCACGCGCGACGAG
>JAQTXL010000031.1 GCA_028688835.1 Candidatus Nanopelagicales bacterium
TGATCGGGCGCCCGATCACCAGCAGGTCGGCGCCGGCCGCGATGGCGTCCTGCGGGGTGGCCACGCGCTTCTGGTCGTGCAGATCGGCGCCCGCAGGGCGCACGCCCGGCGTGATGAGGGTGATGTCCGCGGGGACTGCGGCCCTGATGGCGGCCACCTCGAGCGGCGAGCAGACGATGGCACGGGCGCCTGCGCCGACGGCCAGGCGCGCCAGCCGCACCGCCGCCTCGATCGCCGGACCCTCCATGCCGATGCTCGCGAGCACCTCGTCGTCGATCGACGTGAGCACGGTGACCGCGGTGATGCGCGTGTCGGGCAGCGCGAGGGCCGCGGCCTCGATCATCGCGGCCCCGCCCGAGGCATGCACGGTCAGGAAGGCCGGCTCGAGGTCGGCGACGGCACGCGCAGCGCCGGCGACCGTGGCCGGGATGTCGTGCAGCTTGAGGTCCAGGAAGATCTGCACATCGGCCGAGCCCACCTCGGAGGCGCCCAGGCGCGCGGCATGCACCGCCTCGGCGCCGTCGCGGCAGAACACCTCGAGCCCCACCTTGAGGGTGGAGACGACCGGCGCGACCGAGCGCGACCAGGCGCGCAGCACCCCTAGGTCGGGTGCGTCGAGGGCGACGGCGATGGGGGCCTTGTTCACTCGTGGTCCTCGTCGATCTCTGGAAGGTCCGGCCCGCGGTGGGCGTAGCCGATGGCGTCGCGCAGGGTCGTGAATCCGCGCCGCGCGAGGGCGGTCTCGAGCTCCTGCTGCACGCGCAGCGGCGCCGAGGGATCGTGGAAGGTCACCGTGCCGACCGACACCGCGCTGGCACCGGCCAGGATGAACTGCAGCGCGTCCTCGCCGTTGCGGATGCCGCCCATGCCCAGGATCGGCAGGTTGGGCAGCGCCTGGTGGATCTGCCAGACGCACCGCACCGCGATGGGCCGGATGGCCGGGCCCGAGAGCCCGCCAGTGATGCCGCCCAGCGCCGGGCGCATGGTCTCCAGGTCGACGACCATGCCCAGGGTGGTGTTGATCACCGCGAGGGCATCGGCGCCGGCACGCTCGACCGCCTGCGCGATGGTCACGATGTCCGTGACGTCGGGCGAGAGCTTGGCGATGATCGGCGTGCGCGTGTCGGCGTTGCGACGCACGGCCTGGATGACGTTCGAGGCGGCATTGGGGTCGCAGGCGAAGACCTGACCGCGGTCCTCCACGTTGGGGCAGGAGATGTTGACCTCGATCGCGCTGATGCCCTCGACACTGCGCAGCTTCGAGGCCAGCTTGCCGTACTCCTCGACACTTCCGCCGGCGATGGACACGACCGTGCGCGCCCCGCGCTGGCGCAGCCAGGCCAGGTCATGCTCGATGAATGCGTCGATGCCCGGGCCCTGCAGGCCGATGGAGTTGAGCATGCCGCTGGGCGTCTCGGCCATGCGTGGGGTTGCGCGCCCCGAGCGCGCATTGAGCATCACGCTCTTGGTGACGATGCCGCCGATGGCCGTGATGTCGAAGAACTGATCGAGCTCCTTGCCGGCTGCTGCGCATCCCGAGGCCGTGAACACGGGTGCGGGCGTCTCGAAGGCGCCGATCGACGTGGCCATGTCGACGGCGGGCAGCGCCAGGCTGGCATCGAGCGGCCCGGAGGTGAACAGTGCCCGTGACATCTAGTGCCCTCCCGTCGGAGCGCCCAGGGTGTCGGCGGGCACCGTCCCGACGTCGCTCCAGCGCACGCGATCGCCGCGGAAGACCGGGCCCTCGACGCACGAGCGGACCATGCGGGTGACGCCGTCGTCGCCGATGACCGGGAGCACGCAGGTCATGCACACGCCGACGCCGCAGGCCATGGACTCCTCGACCGAGCACTGGCTGTAGACGCCGCGCGCAGCGGCCACCTCGGCGACCGCCGCGAGCATGCCCATCGGGCCGCAGGCATAGACGACATCGGCATTCGAGCGCGTGATGACGTCGTCGAGGACATCGGTGACACGACCGTGCACGCCCATGGAGCCGTCGTCGGTGGTGACGGTCAGCGTCGAGGCGGCGCGCTTGATCTCCAGGGTGCCGAACAGCTTCTCCTCGGTCGCCGCACCCGCGATGACATCGACGCGGCAGCCGCGCTCGCGCAGCTGGTCTGCGAGCATGAACAGCGGCGCCGTGCCGTAGCCGCCGCCGACGAGGATGCAGTTGGCGGGCTCCTTGGGCAGCGTGAACGGACGGCCCAGCGGGCCGACGATGCTGAGCGTGTCGTGGCGGCGGCGGTCGACGAGCCACTGCGTGCCCTTGCCGTGCACGCCGACGACGATGTCGACCGAGCCGCCGTAGACACCGCGCGACTGCACCTGGTAGATCGCGAACGACCGGCGCAGCAGCAGCGCCGACTCCTCGCCGCCGATGCCGATGTTCAGGAAGTGTCCCGGGCGGGTGCGCTCAGCGAGCCCCGGTGCGGT
Source organism: Candidatus Nanopelagicales bacterium (assembly GCA_028688835.1). Classification (GTDB taxonomy): domain Bacteria; phylum Actinomycetota; class Actinomycetes; order S36-B12; family S36-B12; genus UBA11398. Next base: position 2,437 of record JAQTXL010000031.1, read on the forward strand.
CAGCGACAGGACGGTGTACAGGCCCGCGCGACGCACGTCGAGCACCTGACCGGTGAGCTGGAGTGGGGCCACGGCTATGCATCCTTACGTGAGGCGCCGAGGCTATCGCGCTGCTGCGCACGTAGCCGATCCAGATCTCTCCCGTGCTCCTGGAGCGAGCGCACGGTCGACTCCTCGTGCTGCATCGAGTCGATGCCCTGAACGACGGCGCCGAGCCCCTGCACGGTCGTGATCGAGGGGATCCCCTTCATCACGGCGGCGGTGCGGATCTCGTAGCCGTCGAGGCGGGGGCCGACGCCGTACGGGGTGTTGATGATGAGCTGGATGTCGCCGTTCATGATCGCGTCGACCGTCGTCGGCTCCCCCGCAGCGCCGCGACCCTCGTACTGCTTGCGGATCACGTCGCAGGGAACGCCGTTGCGCCGCAGCACATCGGCCGTGCCGGACGTCGCCAGGATCGAGAAGCCGAGGTCGGCCAGACGCATGAGCGGGAAGATCGCCGCCCGCTTGTCGCGGTCGGCGAGCGACACGAAGACCGTGCCTGAGGTCGGCAGGGCTCCTGAGGCCGCGTCCTGCGCCTTGGCGAAGGCCACGCCGAAGGTGTCGTCGATGCCCATGACCTCGCCGGTCGAGCGCATCTCGGGCCCGAGCACCGTGTCGACGCCCTGGAAGCGCCCGAAGGGCAGCACGGCCTCCTTGACCGACACTGCGCAGCCATCGGGCAGGGTGCCGCCGTCGCCGTAGGCCGGCAGCAGCCCCTGCTCGCGCAGGGAGGCGATGCTCTGGCCCATCATCACGCGCGCGGCGGCCTTGGCCACGTGCACCGCGGTGGCCTTGGACACGAAGGGCACCGTGCGCGACGCGCGCGGATTGGCCTCGAGGACGTAGAGCACATCGGAGGCCAGCGCGTACTGCACGTTGAGCAGGCCGAGCACGCCGACACCCTTGGCGATCGCCTCGGTGGAGGTGCGGATGCGCTCGATCTGCGAGGCGCCGAGGGTGATCGGCGGCAGCGCGCACGCAGAGTCGCCGGAGTGGATGCCGGCCTCCTCGATGTGCTCCATGACGCCGGCCAGGAACAGCTCGGTACCGTCGTAGAGCGCATCGACGTCGATCTCGATGGCGTCGTCGAGGAAGCGGTCGACGAGCACCGGGTGCTCGGCGTTGATCTCGGTCGAGCGCTCGAGGTAGTCGGCCAGCATCGCGTCGTCGTAGACGATCTCCATGCCGCGGCCGCCGAGCACGTAGCTCGGGCGCACCAGCACCGGATAGCCGACCTCCTCGGCGATGGCCTGAGCCTCGGGGAAGGACGCGGCCATGCCGTGCCGGGGCGCATGGAGCCCGGCCTCGGCCAGCACGCGACCGAAGGCGCCCCGCTCCTCGGCCAGGTGGATGGACTCCGGCGAGGTGCCGACGATCTTCACGCCCTCGTCCTTGAGCGCCTGCGCCAGGCCCAGCGGCGTCTGCCCGCCGAGCTGCACGATGACGCCGGCGAGCGTGCCGGCCTGCGACTCCGCGTGCACGATCTCGAGCACGTCCTCGAGCGTCAGCGGCTCGAAGTACAGGCGGTCGGAGGTGTCGTAGTCGGTCGAGACGGTCTCCGGATTGCAGTTGACCATGATGGTCTCGTAGCCGGCCTCGCGCAGGGTGAGTGCGGCATGCACGCACGAGTAGTCGAACTCGATGCCCTGACCGATGCGGTTGGGCCCCGATCCCAGGATGATCACCTTCTCGCGATCACTGGGCAGCGCCTCGTTCTCCTCGTCGTAGGCCGAGTAGTGGTACGGCGTGCGCGCGGCGAACTCCGCTGCGCAGGTGTCGACGGTCTTATACACCGGCCGAAGGGCCAGTCGGTGGCGCAGCGCGCGCACCTCGCCCTCGGTGAGGTCGCGCAGCTGGGCGATCTGCCGGTCGGAGAAGCCATGGCGCTTCGCGCGGCGCAGGATCGCGATGTCGAGTCCCGCGGCAGCGCGGACCTCATCGGCGATCTCGTTGATGAGGCAGATCTGGTCGAGGAACCACGGATCGATCTTCGTGATGTCGAAGACCTGAGCGGGCGACACCCCGGCCCACAGGGCCAGCTGCACCAGCGAGAGCCGGCCGTCGTGCGGTCGGCCCATGGTCGCCAGCAGGCCAGGGATATCGACCTGGTCGCGCGAGGACGGCCACGCGAAGACGGCCTCCTGCTTCTCCAGCGAGCGCAGCGCCTTCTGCAGCGCCTCGGTGAAGTTGCGGCCGATGGCCATCGCCTCGCCCACGCTCTTCATGGTCGTCGTCAGCGTGGAGTCGGCGTTGGGGAACTTCTCGAAGGCGAAGCGCGGGACCTTGACGACGATGTAGTCCAGCGTCGGCTCGAAGGACGCGGGGGTCTCCTTGGTGATGTCGTTGGGGATCTCGTCGAGGGTGTAGCCGACGGCAAGCCGCGCGGCGATCTTGGCGATCGGGAAGCCGGTGGCCTTCGAGGCCAGGGCCGAGGAGCGCGAGACGCGCGGGTTCATCTCGATGACGATGAGACGGCCGTCGTCAGGATTGACCGCGAACTGGATGTTGCAGCCACCGGTGTCGACGCCGACCGCACGGATGATGGCGATGCCGACGTCGCGCATGTGCTGGTACTCGCGGTCGGTGAGCGTGAGGGCAGGTGCGACGGTGATCGAGTCGCCGGTGTGCACGCCCATCGGGTCGAGGTTCTCGATCGAGCACACGACCACCACGTTGTCGTGGTGGTCGCGCATGAGCTCGAGCTCGTACTCCTTCCAGCCCAGGATCGACTCCTCGAGGAGGATCTCGGTGGTCGGGCTGGCCTGCAGGCCGGCACCGGCGATGCGGCGCAGGTCGTCCTCGTTGTAGGCCATGCCGGATCCGGCGCCGCCCATGGTGAAAGAAGGACGCACGACCATCGGGTAGCCGAGCTCGTCGACTGCGTCGAGGCACTCCTGGAGCGAGTGGCAGATGACGGATCGCGCGCTCTCGGCGCCGATGTCGGCGACGATGCGCTTGAACAGCTCGCGGTTCTCGCCGCGCTCGATGGCATCGACGTCGGCACCGATGAGCTCGACGCCGTACTTGGCCAGCACGCCGTTCTTGTGCAGGGCGATCGCCGTGTTGAGCGCGGTCTGGCCGCCCAGCGTCGGCAGGAGCGCATCGGGGCGCTCCTTGGCGATGATGCGCTCGACGAACTCGGGCGTGATCGGCTCGATGTACGTGGCGTCGGAGAACTCCGGGTCGGTCATGATCGTGGCCGGGTTGGAGTTGACGAGCACGACGCGGATGCCCTCGTCGCGCAGCACTCGGCAGGCCTGCGTGCCCGAGTAGTCGAACTCGCATGCCTGGCCGATGACGATCGGCCCTGAGCCGATGACCATGACCGAGGTGATGTCGCTGCGGCGAGGCATCAGGCACGCACCTTTCGATTGGCGTCCATGAGGGCGATGAATTCGTCGAACAGGTAGGCGGAGTCATGCGGGCCTGCCGCCGCCTCCGGGTGGTACTGCACGCTGAACGCCGGCACCTCGAGGCAGCGCAGGCCCTCGACGACGTCGTCGTTCAGGCACACGTGGCTCACCTGCGCACGCCCGTACGGAGTGTCGAAGTCGCCATCGCGCGGAGCGTCGACTGCGAAGCCGTGGTTGTGCGCCGTGATCTCGACCTTGCCGGTGCGCAGGTCCTGCACCGGCTGGTTGATGCCCCGGTGGCCGTAGCGCAGCTTGTAGGTGCCCAGCCCCAGGGCGCGTCCGAGCACCTGGTTGCCGAAGCAGATGCCGAACACCGGCATGCGAGCGGCGAGCATGGCCTGCATCGTCTCGACCGCGGCATCGGCCGTTGCCGGATCACCGGGACCGTTGGAGAAGAAGACGCCGTCGGGCTGCAGGGCCAGGATCTCGTCGGCAGTCGTCGACGCCGGCACCACGTGCACCTCGATGCCGCGCTCGGCCATCATCACCGGCGTCATCGACTTGATGCCGAGGTCGACGGCGGCGACGCTGAAGCGCCGCTCGCCGACGGCTGGGATCACGTAGGACTCCTGCGCGCTGACCTCGCTGGTGAGGTCGGCGCCGAGCATGCCGGGGCTCGCGAGCACCTGGGCGAGCAGGTCGTCAGTGGACACCTGCGACTCGGGGCCCGAGAAGATGCCCACGCGCATCGCGCCGCGCTCGCGCAGGTGGCGCGTGAGTGCCCGGGTATCGATGCCGCTGATGCCGACGATGCCCTGCTCCTCGAGCACGGTCGCCAGGTCGCGGGTCGCGCGCCAGTTCGAGGAGATGCGCGCGGGGTCGCGCACGACGTAGCCGGCGACCCAGATGCGCGAGGACTCGGGATCGTCGTCGTTGACGCCGGTGTTGCCGATGTGGGGCGCCGTCATGATCACGACCTGACGGTCGTACGACGGGTCGGTGAGCGTCTCCTGGTAGCCGGACATGCCGGTCGAGAAGACCGCCTCGCCGAAGGTGACGCCCACTGCGCCGTAGCGATCGCCGTGCATGACGCGACCGTCCTCGAGGACGAGGACTGCCGGCTCGTGGGTGCTCATGCGCGCTCCTTCGATGGTGCCTGTGCGGTGATGCGGGATGTGCTGCCTGCCTGTGGTGCTGTGATCACGCCAGCGCCCCGCCGATCACGGTGGGTCGACCGGCGTGCATCGTGTGCACGACGACCCCGGGGAAGGTGCGCTCGGCGTATGGGGTGTTCGAGCTCTTCGATGCCAGCGCTGCCGGCACGACGGTCCAGTGCGCATCGGGGTCGATGACGACGATGTTGGCGATCGAGCCGACGGCGATGGGCTGGCCCTGCGTGGCCACCCCGCCGATGCGCGCCGGCTGCACGGACATGCGGTCGGCAACGCCGCGCCAGTCGAGCAGGCCGGGCTCCACCATGGTCTCCATGACCACGCTGAAGGCGGTCTGGAGCCCGAGCATGCCCATCGCTGCGGCACCCCACTCGCAGTCCTTGTGCTCGTGCGGGTGCGGCGCGTGGTCGGTTGCGAGGGCATCGATGGTGCCGTCGGCCAGTGCGGCACGCAGGGCGAGGACGTCCTCCGTGCGGCGCAGCGGCGGATTGACCTTGTAGACGGGGTCGTACGTCTCGACGAGATCCTCGGTGAGGATCAGGTGATGCGGGGTGACCTCGGCCGTGACGTCGACGCCGCGGCTCTTGGCCCAGCGGATCACCTCGACCGAGCCCGCGGTCGACACGTGGCAGGCATGCAGGCGCGAGTCGACATGCTCGGCGAGCAGCACATCGCGCGCGATGATCGCCTCCTCGGCGACGGCGGGCCAGCCCACCATGCCCAGGCGACCGGAGAGCACGCCCTCGTTCATCTGCGCGTTCTCGGTGAGCCGGGGCTCCTGCGCATGCTGGGCGACGACACCTCCGAAGGCCTTGACGTACTCCAGCGCCCGGCGCATGAGCAGCGCGTCGTGCACGCACCGGCCGTCGTCGCTGAAGACCGTGACCGCTGCGGCAGAGCCGGCCATCGCGCCGATCTCGGCGAGCGCGCGCCCGTCGAGGTTGACGGTGACGGCACCCACGGGCCGCACATCGACCAGGCCGACCTCGCGGCCGATGCGCCACACCTGCTCGACCACGCCGGCCGTGTCGGCCACGGGGTCGGTGTTCGCCATGGCGTGCACGCACGTGTAGCCGCCGAGCGCAGCCGCCTGCGAGCCGGACTCGATCGTCTCGGCATCCTCACGCCCGGGCTCGCGCAGGTGGGTGTGCAGGTCGACGAACCCCGGCAGGGCGATCAGGCCGTCGGCCTCGATGACTTCACCGACACCGGTGCCGGGCGCTGCGAGCTCGGTGATCACGCCATCGACGACGACGATGTCGACCGCTGCCTCGCCGTACGGACGCACACCTCTGAACACATAGGCGGTCATTCGCCCAACTCCTTCGCTCCACCGAGTAACAGGTACAGGACCGCCATGCGCACGCTGACCCCATTGGCGACCTGCTCGACCATCACCGCTCGGGCGCTGTCGGCCACCTCGGCGGAGATCTCCATGCCGCGATTCATCGGGCCCGGATGCATGACGATCGCGTGCTCGGGCAGCAGTCGCATGCGCTCGCCGTCGAGGCCGTACAGGCGGCTGTACTCGCGTGCGGTCGGGAAGTACGCGTCCTGCATGCGCTCGGCCTGCACGCGCAGCATCATCACCGCGTCGACGTTCGGCAGCACCGCATCGATGTCGTAGGACACGTCGCACGGCCACTGCTCGATGCCGATCGGCAGCAGGGTGGGTGGGGCCACGAGCGTGACCTCCGCGCCGAGTGTCTGCAGCAGCAGCACGTTCGAGCGTGCGACGCGACTGTGCAGGATGTCGCCGACGATGCCCACGCGCACGCCTTCGAGCGCCCCCGTGCCGTCGCGCAGGTGCCGGCGCATCGTGTACGCGTCGAGCAGCGCCTGTGTGGGGTGCTCATGGGTGCCGTCGCCGGCGTTGACCACCGATCCACCGATCCAGTCGGCATGCGCCAGGCGATACGGCGCGCCGGAGTCCCAGTGGCGGATGACCACCGCGTCGGCGCCCATGGCCTCCAGCGTGAGCGCCGTGTCCTTGAGGCTCTCGCCCTTGGACACCGAGGATCCCTTGGCCGCGAAGTTGATGACATCGGCCGACAGGCGCTTGGCCGCCAGCTCGAAGGAGATGCGCGTGCGCGTGGAGTCCTCGAAGAACAGGTTCACCACGGTGCGTCCACGCAGGGTCGGCAGCTTCTTGACCGAACGGTCGGACAGGGCCGCCATCTCGGCCGCGGTATCGAGGATGAGCAGCGCGGCATCGCGATCGAGATCGCCGGCCGAGAGCAGGTGCCGCATCAGGCCTCCCGCGCCGACGAGATCTCGACCGAGTCGGCGCCATCGGTCTCGACCAGGCGCACGTGCACCTGCTCGAGACCGGACGTGGGGATGTTCTTGCCGACGTAGTCGGGTCGGATCGGCAGCTCGCGGTGTCCGCGATCGACGAGCACAGCCAGGCGCACCGCCGCCGGCCGGCCGACGTCATTGAGCGCATCGAGGGCAGCCCGGATCGTGCGGCCCGAGAACAGCACGTCGTCGACCAGCACGACTGTGCGGCCGTCGATGCCGCCGGCGGGGATCAGTGTGGACTCCAGTGCCCGCGGCGGCTGCAGGCGAAGGTCGTCGCGGTAGAGCGTGATGTCGAGCGCGCCCACGGGCACCTCGATGCCCTCGATCTCGCTGATGGCCAGGCCGATGCGCTGGGCCAGCGAGACGCCGCGCGTGGGGATGCCGAGCAGGACGAGATCGGAGGCGCCTTTGGCCTTCTCGACGATCTCATGGGCGATGCGCCGGGTTGCCCGGGCGATGTCATCGCCCGTGAGCACCGTTCGCAGGTCGTGCGCACGTGCAGCGGCCATCAAGGACCCCCTTCCCCGCCTCACAGGACGGGCTTAAAGGATGTCGAACGGGTCCAACCCTATCGCGGCGCTGACCGTCAGTCGACCTCGCCGGCATCGGCGGCCCGCCCGCGTCGCAGGCCATGGCTGCGCCCGCCTGCGCTGTGCGAGGATCCCCCGATGACGGAGAAGTTCTACGGCCATTTCCCCGACCGTGTCGCGTGGGACCTGCCGATCTCGGACACCACAGCTGAGCTCGAGGGCGGCTTCCAGGCCTTCACCGGGGACATCACCGGGAAGTCCGCGGCCCTGGCCCGCAGCGGCGAGCTCGGGCTGTCGATCACGCGCTACCGCGCCGAGGGCGGCGAGAACGGCCTGCACTCGCACCCGGGCGACTCCATCTGGTACGTCGTCGAGGGTGCGGCCACCTTCTGGGCGGCTGACTCCGTGCTCCTGGCCGAGCTCGGGGCGCACGACGGCATCATGGTGCCCGGTGGCGCGCCGTACCGGTTCCAGTGCACCGCGGACTCCGTGCTGCTGCGCTTCGCGCCCGGCCCGCCGCCACCGCGGTGAGCACTGATCGTGCGTTCGTCGACCAGGTGCTCGAGCGCCTGCCGTCGCGCGACATGCGGGCCAGGCCGATGTTCGGCGAGTACGGGCTCTACTGCGGCGACACGATCATCGGGCTCATCTGCGACAACACCGTGTTCATCAAGGTGACGGATGCCGGCAGCGCCTTCGCCGGGCGCATCGGTCGCGGTGCGCCGTACCCCGGCGCCAGGGACCACCTGAGGATCTCCAGGGCCAGGCTCCGCGACACCGACTGGCTGGAGCAGCTGGTGGACTGCACGGTCGCAGCGCTCCCGGCAGCCAAGCCGAAGCGCACCCGCAAGGGCTAGACGCCCGAGCCGCGACCCGAGCTGCCGATGCGGTGCACGCGCATGCCGTTGGTCGTGCCGGGCACGCCCGGGGGCACGCCCGCGACGATGACCACGCGCTCGCCGGCTGTCGCGCGGCCGATGTCGAGCAGCGCCTTGTCGACCTGCACGACCATGTCGTCGGTGTGCTCGACCTGCGACACCAGGAAGGTCTCGACTCCCCAGGTGAGCGCGAGCTGGCTGCGCACGCGCTGGTTGGGCGTGAAGGCCAGCAGCTTGGTCTCGCTGCGCCAGCGGGCGATGAGGCGCGCGGACAGGCCGGTCTCGGTGAAGGCGATGAGGTGCGTCGCACCGACATCGTCGGCCACCATCACTGCCGCGTGCGTGAGCGCGCGGTTGGTGGAGCCGGCACGAGGCTCGTCGAGCTGAGGCAGGCGGTTGAGCGCCTCTGCCTCGACGTGCGTGATGATGCGCGCCATCGTCTCGACGACCATCGACGGATGCGCACCGACGCTCGTCTCGCCTGAGAGCATCAGCGCATCGGCGCCGTCGAGCACGGCATTGGCGACGTCGCTGGCCTCGGCGCGCGTGGGCCGGTTGGCAGTGATCATGCTGTCGAGCATCTGGGTGGCCACGATGACGGGCTTGCCGGCCTCGCGGCACAGGTGGATCGCGCGCTTCTGCACCAGCGGCACCTGCTCGAGCGGGAGCTCGACGCCGAGGTCGCCGCGCGCGACCATCACGCCGTCGAAGGCGTTGATGATCTCCTGCAGGTTCTCGACCGCCTGGGGCTTCTCGACCTTGGCGAGCACCGGGATGCGGATGCCCTCCTCCTGCATGATGGCGAGCACGTCGTCGAGATCGGCAGCACTGCGCACGAAGGACAGCGCGATCATGTCGCAGCCCGCGCGCAGGGCCCAGCGCAGGTCATCGCCGTCCTTCTCGGACAGTGCGGTCACGCTCATCGCGGCACCGGGCAGGTTGAAGCCCTTGTTGTCGGAGACGCGGCCGCCCTCGACCACTGTGGTGACCACCCGCGGCCCCTCGACTCGCAGCACCTCGAGTGCGATGCGGCCGTCATCGACGAGCACGAAGTCACCGGGGTGCACGTCGCCGGGCAGGCCCTTGTAGGTGGTGGACACCATCGCGGCATCACCGGGGACGTCCTCGGTGGTCACGATGAACTCGTCGCCCTCGCGCAGCAGCACCGGCCCCGAGGCGAACTTGCCCAGCCGGATCTTGGGGCCCTGGAGGTCGGCGAGGATGCCGATGCCGCGGCCCGACTCGTCAGCCGCCTGCCGGATGAGCGCGTAGGTCTCGGCATGCTGCTCATGCGTGCCGTGCGAGAGGTTGAGCCGGGCCACGTCCATGCCGGCTGCCACGAGCGAGCGCAGCGACTCCAGATCGGAGGTGGCTGGGCCCATGGTGGCAACGATCTTGGCGCGACGCATAAGGCTGACCTTATCCGACGAGCCTGCAACCGTTGTCATGACCGGACCTGCAGCATCCCGCTGCGGCCTAGGCGAGCACCTGCCGGGCCGTGGAGGGGATGGGCACCGGCAGCGTCGTGCTGCCGGTGAGGAACGTGTCGACTGCGGCAGCCGCTGCCCGACCCTCGGCGATCGCCCAGACGATGAGCGACTGCCCGCGCCCGGCATCCCCGGCGACGAAGACGCCCTCGACCTCGGTGGCGTAGTCGGCGTCGCGGTCGATGTTGCCGCGCGGGTCCAGGTGCAGGCCGAACTGCTCGACGATCGCCTCGGCCTCAGGGCCGACGAAGCCCATCGCGAGCATGACGACATCGGCCGGGATCTCGCGCTCGGACCCGGCGACCGGGCGGAATCCGCCCTCGAAGGGCTCGACGTCGACCAGGGCCAGCGCCCGGACCTGGCCGGTGCCGTCGTCGACGAAGTGGGTGGTCGACACCGCGAAGAGCCGCTCGCCGCCCTCCTCATGCGCACTCGAGGTGCGGTAGATCATCGGGTAGGTCGGCCACGGCTGCCCGGCTGGGCGATCACTCGGCGGCGTCGGCAGGATCTCGAGCTGGGTGACTGACGCCGCGCCCTGACGGTGCGACGTGCCCAGGCAGTCGGCGCCCGTGTCGCCGCCGCCGATGATGACGACGTGCTTGCCGGCGACATCGAGCGGCGAGGCGTCGAGGTCGCCCTCCTGCACGCGATTGGCCAGCGGGAGCACCTCCATCGCCTGGTAGATCCCGCGCAGCTCGCGCCCGGGCACGTCGAGATCGCGCCACCTGGTGGCGCCGATCGCCAGCACGACGGCGTCGTAGCGGCGGCGCAGGTCCTGTCCGGTGACGTCGATGCCGATCTCGACACCGGCGCGGAAGCGCACGCCCTCCTCCTCCATCTGCTCGAGGCGACGGTCGAGGAACCGCTTCTCCATCTTGAACTCGGGGATGCCGTAGCGCAGCAGGCCGCCGATGCGGTCGGCGCGCTCGTAGACGGCGACGGTGTGACCGGCGCGCGCCAGCTGCTGGGCAGCGGCGAGCCCGGACGGACCGGAGCCGACCACGGCCACGGTGCGGCCGCTGACCTTCTCGGGCACCTGCGGTGCGACCCAGCCCTCATCCCAGGCGCGCTCGATGATCGAGACCTCGACCTGCTTGATGGTCACCGGGTCCTGGTTGATGCCCAGCACGCAGGCGGTCTCGCAGGGTGCCGGGCACAGTCGCCCGGTGAACTCCGGGAAGTTGTTCGTGGCGTGCAGGCGCTCGATCGCCACCTGCCAGTCCTGCCGGTAGACGAGGTCGTTCCACTCCGGGATCAGGTTGCCCAGCGGGCAGCCGTTGTGGCAGAACGGGATGCCGCAGTCCATGCAGCGGCTGGCCTGCTGCTCGAGGCTGGCGGCATCGAAGTCCTCGTAGACCTCGTTCCAGTCGAGCAGTCGCACCTCGACCGGCCTGCGGGTCGGCGTCTGCCGCCCCACGCTCAGGAATCCCCTTGGATCAGCCACGGCCGCCTCCCATCACGAAGACGAGCGGATCGAGTCCCTCGTCGATTGCCTGTTGCGTCAGCTGCAGGACGCGCTTGTAGTCCTTGGGCATCACCTTGGTGAAGCGGCCCAGGGCGGTGACCCAGTCGGCGAGCAGCAGCTGCGCCACCGACGAGTCGGTCTCCTCGAAGTGCCGCTGCACGATGGCGTGGAGCTCATCGGCGTCGGTCGAGGTGAGGGGGTCGAGGTCGATCATCTCGGGGTTGACCCGGATCGGATCGAGGTCGAGCACGTACGCGATGCCGCCGGACATGCCCGCGCCGAGGTTGCGGCCGGTGGCGCCGAGGATGACCACGCGTCCGCCGGTCATGTACTCGAGTGCATGGTCGCCCACGCCCTCGACCACGGCGGTGGCACCGGAGTTGCGCACGCAGAACCGCTCGCCGGCGCGACCCCGCAGGAAGACCTCGCCGCCCGTCGCGCCGTAGCAGATGACGTTGCCCGCGATGATCTGCTCATGCGCGATGAACGGCGCACTGCGATCGGGCCGCACGACGATGCGGCCGCCGGACAGGCCCTTGCCCACATAGTCGTTGGCGTCGCCCTCGAGGCGCAGCGTGACACCCCTGGGCACGAAGGCGCCGAAGGACTGGCCCGCCGACCCCAGGAAGGTCAGGTCGATCGTGCCGTCGGGCAGGCCGGCGCCGCCGTGGTGGCGGGTGACCTCGGCGCCCAGCATGGTGCCCACCGTGCGGTTGACGTTGCGCACGCGCAGCTGGGCCCGCACGGGCTCTGCTGCCGTGATCGCGGGCTGGCACAGCGCGATGAGCTCGTTGTCGAGCGCGGCCGCGAGCCCATGGTCCTGCTCGATCATCGAGCGGCGCGGTGAGCCCTCGGCAACACGCGGCACCGTGAGGATCGGCGAGAGGTCGAGGCCGTCGGCCTTCCAGTGGTCGACCGCGCGACGCGTGTCGAGCAGCTCGACCTGGCCGATGGCCTCGTCGAGGGTCCGGAAGCCCAGTTGGGCGAGCAGCTCGCGCACCTCCTCGGCGATGTACTCGAAGAAGGTCTCGACGAACTCCGGCTTGCCGCCGAAGCGCTCGCGCAGCACCGGGTTCTGCGTGGCGATGCCGACGGGGCAGGTGTCGAGATGGCAGACGCGCATCATCACGCAGCCCATGACCACCAGCGGCGCAGTGGCGAACCCGAACTCCTCCGCGCCCAGGAGCGCGGCGATGATGACGTCGCGGCCGGTCTTGAGCTGGCCGTCGGCCTGGACCACGATGCGATCGCGCAGTCCGTTGATCATGAGTGTCTGCTGCGTCTCGGCGAGCCCGAGCTCCCACGGCGTGCCGGCGTGCTTGAGGCTGGTGAGCGGCGAGGCGCCGGTGCCGCCGTCGAAGCCCGAGATCAGCACGACGTCGGCATGCGCCTTGGACACGCCGGCAGCGACCGTGCCGACGCCGACCTCGGACACGAGCTTCACGTGGACGCGCGCAAAGCGGTTGGCGTTCTTGAGGTCGTGGATGAGCTGGGCCAGATCCTCGATGGAGTAGATGTCGTGGTGCGGGGGCGGTGAGATCAGGCCCACACCCGGCGTGGAGTGCCGCGTCCTGGCCACCCACGGGTACACCTTGTGGCCGGGCAGCTGGCCGCCCTCGCCGGGCTTGGCGCCCTGGGCCATCTTGATCTGGATGTCATCGGAGTTGACGAGGTACTCGCTCGTCACGCCGAAGCGACCCGATGCCACCTGCTTGATCGACGAGCGCTTGGAGTCGCCGTTGCTCATGGGCACGAAGCGCTCGGGATCCTCGCCGCCCTCGCCGGTGTTCGACTTCGCGCCGATGCGGTTCATCGCGATGGCCAGGGTCTCGTGCGCCTCGGCCGAGATGGAGCCGTAGGACATGGCGCCGGTGGAGAAGCGGCGCACGATGGCCTCGACCGGCTCGACCTCGTCGATCGCGATGGGCTCGCGCACGCCGTCGCGGAACTCGAACAGGCCGCGGATGGTCATGAGCTTCTCGGCCTGGTCGTTCACCGCGCCCGTGTACTGCTTGAAGATGTCGTAGCGCTTGTTGCGCGTCGCATGCTGCAGGCGGAACACGGTCTCGGGGTTGAACAGGTGCAGCTCGCCCTCGCGGCGCCACTGGTACTCGCCGCCCACGTTGAGCGTGCGGTGCGACGGCGAGATGCCCGACGGCGGGAAGGCGACGTCGTGGCGGTCGGAGACCTCCTTGGCGATGACGTCGATGCCGACGCCACCCAGGCGCGAGCTCGTGCCGGTGAAGTACGCGTCGACGAGATCGGCACCGAGGCCGACCGCCTCGAAGATCTGCGCACCGCGGTAGGAGGCGACGGTCGAGACGCCCATCTTCGACATCACCTTGAGGATGCCCTTGCCCAGCGCCTTGATGAGGTTGCGCATGGCCTTCTCGGGCGTGATGTCGCCCATGACGCCGCGCCGCACCATGTCCTCGACGGTCTCGAGGGCGAGGTAGGGGTTCACGGCGGCCGCGCCGTAGCCGACGAGCAGCGCGGCGTGGTGCACCTCGCGCACATCGCCGGCCTCGACGATCAGCGTGACCATGGTGCGCGCCTTGGTGCGCACGAGGTGGTGGTGCACGGCCGAGGTCAGCAGCAGCGTGGGGATCGGGGCACGATCGGCATCGCTGTCGCGGTCGGACAGCACGATGAAGCGCCGGCCCTCGTGGATGACGCTGTCGACCTCGTGGAAGATCTCCTTGAGACGGTTCTCCAGTGCCTCTCCCCCGCCGGCGACGTCGTAGAGGCCCTCGATCTTGGCTGCGGCGAAGCCCGGCATGTCGCCGTCGTCGTTGATGTGCAGGATCTTGGCGAGCTCGTCGTTGTCGATCACCGGGAACGGCAGCGTGACGTGGTTGCAGTGCGCCGGGCTGGCCTGCAGCAGGTTGCCCTCGGAGCCGATGGTGCCGTAGAGCGAGGTCACGATCTCCTCGCGGATGGCGTCCAGCGGCGGGTTGGTCACCTGTGCGAACAGCTGGTGGAAGTAGTCGAAGAGCAGCCGCGGACGCGCCGACAGCACGGCGATCGGGGTGTCGGTGCCCATGGAGCCCAGGGCCTCCGCGCCGCTGCGCGCCATCGGGTCGAGGATGATCTTGAGCTCCTCCTCGGTGTACCCGAAGGTCTGCTGGCGACGCGCGACCGAGCCGGAGGTGTGCACGATGTGCTCGCGCTCGGGCAGTTCCTCGAGGTGCACCAGGCCCTCGTCGAGCCACTCCTGGTACGGGTGCGCGGCAGCGAGCTCGGCCTTGATCTCGTCGTCCTCGATGATGCGCCCGGCCTCGGTGTCGACCAGGAACATCAGCCCCGGCTGCAGGCGGCCCTTGCGCACGATCGTCGCGGGATCCAGGTCGAGCACGCCGGCCTCGGAGCCCAGCACGACGAGGCCGTCGTCGGTGACCCAGTAGCGCCCCGGGCGCAGGCCGTTGCGGTCCAGGACCGCGCCGATGATGCTGCCATCGGTGAAGCAGACGTTGGCTGGGCCATCCCAGGGCTCCATGAAGGTCGAGTGGAAGGCGTAGAAGGCGCGACGCGCCGGGTCCATCGACGGGTGGTTCTCCCAGGCCTCCGGGATCATCATGAGCACCGCATGCGGCAGCGAGCGGCCGCCGAGGTGGATGAGCTCGAGGACCTCGTCGAAGGAGGCGGAGTCGGAGGCGCCGCTGGTGCAGATCGGGAACAGCCGGGTGAGGTCACCGGGGATGAGGTCGCTCTTGAGCATCGCCTCACGCGCGCGCATCCAGTTGCGGTTGCCCTGGACGGTGTTGATCTCGCCGTTGTGCGAGATGTAGCGGTACGGGTGGGCCAGCGGCCACGACGGGAAGGTGTTGGTCGAGAAGCGCGAGTGCACGAGGGCGACCGGCGACTTCACGCGCTCGTCGGTGAGGTCGGGGTAGAACGGCTTGAGCTGCCCGGTCGTGAGCATGCCCTTGTAGACGATCGTGCGCGCCGACAGCGACGGGAAGTACACGGTGGCGTCGCGCTCGGCGCGCTTGCGCAGGGCGAAGGCCAGCCGCTCGAGCTCGAGCCCGCCGAGGGCGGGGTTCTGGCCGGCAACGAACAGCTGCTCGAAGACGGGCATGACGCTGCGCGCGGTGGCGCCCACGAGTGAGGGGTCGGTCGGCACGGCGCGCCAGCCCAGGACCTGCAGGCCCTCGCTGGCGGCGATGGCCTCGATGGTCGCCTTGGTCTCGGTGCGGGTCTGGGCGTCGGTCGGCAGGTAGGCCATGCCCGCGGCGTAGTGCCCGGCCTCGGGCAGGCCGAAGTCGACGACGGCCCGGAAGAACTCGTCGGGCAGGCGGAACAGGATGCCGGCGCCGTCGCCGCTGTCGGGCTCGGATCCGGTGGCGCCGCGGTGCTCGAGGTTCTCCAGGGCGGTGATGGCCTTCTGCACGATGTCGTGCGAGGGGATGCCGGTCAGGGTCGCCACGAAGGCGACACCGCAGGCGTCGTGCTCGAAGGCGGGGTCATAGAGACCGGAGGCGGCGGGGAGATCGCTGCTGAACATTGCCCATCCATTCGTCGTAGCCGTGCAGGACCCCATGCAGGGGCCCCGACCTATCGGGACGACGTTGGCCCAATGGCCACGAGTGTACCGGGCGTCACGACGCCGGCAAATCCTCGGGCGGCGGCGCCACGACCTCGCGTCCGGGTCGCAGGCGCGTGGCGAGCACGAACCACAGCAGCCCGCCGAGGCCGACCACGATCGAGGTCCACACATTCAGGCGCAGCCCCAGGATGTGGTTGGCCTCATCGATGCGCAGGGCCTCGATCCAGACGCGGCCCAGGCAGTACAGCGCGATGTAGAGCGCGAACACCCGGCCGTGCCCCAGCGTGAAGCGCCGGTCGGCCCAGACGAGCACGGCTGCCACGCCGAGCATCCACAGCGCCTCGTAGAGGAAGGTCGGGTGGAAGGTCGTGTACTGCTCGAAGCCCGGGGGCCGATGCGCGAGGTCGATGCGCAGGCCCCAGGGCAGATCCGTGGGCGAGCCGAAGAGCTCCTGGTTGAACCAGTTGCCGAGTCGCCCGACGGCCTGCGCCACGGCGATGCCCGGAGCGATGGCATCGGCCACGGGCAGCAGGGCCACGCCCTTGCGTCGCGCGCCGATCCAGGCGCCCACGGCGCCCAGCGCGATGGCGCCCCAGATGCCCAGGCCGCCGTCCCAGATGCGGATGGCGCCGGACAGGCCCGAGCCGCCGGGCCCGAAGTAGAGCTGGTGGTCGGTGATGACGTGGTAGAGCCGGCCGCCCACGATGCCGAAGGGCACCGCCCAGATCGCCAGGTCGGGGATGGTGCCCGGCTGGCCGCCGCGTGCCTCATAGCGCCGGG
>JAQTXL010000155.1 GCA_028688835.1 Candidatus Nanopelagicales bacterium
CACCGAGCAAGGGGACACCATGGACGAGACCCGCGAACTGGCAGATGTCTGGCCAGAGGTGCTGGCGACCCTCGCGGAGGGGGCGCTCACCCCGCAGCAGCGCGCGTTCGTCGCGCTCACCCGTCCACTCGGACTCGTCGAGGGCACGGCGCTGGTCGCGGCGCCCAACGACTTCACCAAGGATGTCCTGGAGACCCGCCTGCGCCCGCTCGTCATCGAGGCGCTCACGGCCACGATGGGTCGCGAGATCCGCCTCGCCGTCACCGTCGATCCCACGATCGACCCCGGCCTCGACGAGGCCACCGACGACGTCGCCGACGCCACCTACGCGAGCGACCTGCCCACGCCCCGCGGCGAGCAGGCCGCGCCGCCCCAGGTCGAGACGCGCTACGACGACCGCCCGGGCACCGGCTCGCCGAGCACGCGGCTCGAGGAGGGCCGGCTCAACGCCAAGTACACCTTCGACACCTTCGTCATCGGCTCGAGCAACCGCTTCGCCCATGCAGCTGCCGTCGCGGTGGCCGAGCAGCCGGCGCGGGCCTACAACCCGCTGTTCATCTACGGCGGCTCCGGGCTGGGCAAGACGCACCTGCTCCACGCCATCGGGCACTACACCCGCACCCTCTACCAGGGCACGCGCGTGCGGTACGTCAGCTCCGAGGAGTTCACCAACGAGTTCATCAACAGCATCCGTGACGACAAGGCCGCCGTCTTCCAGCGCAGGTACCGCGATGTCGACGTGCTGCTGGTCGATGACATCCAGTTCCTGAGCGGAAAAGTCCAGACGCAGGAAGAGTTCTTCCACACCTTCAACACCCTGCACAACGCGAACAAGCAGATCGTCATCACCTCGGACCTGCCGCCGAAGCTGCTGCAGGACTTCGAGGACCGCATGCGCTCACGCTTCGAGTGGGGCCTCATCACCGACGTCCAGCCACCCGACCTCGAGACCCGTATCGCGATCCTGCGCAAGAAGAGCGTCCAGGAGCGCCTGGTGGCACCGCCCGAGGTCCTGGAGTACATCGCCTCGAAGGTCTCGAGCAACATCCGGGAGCTCGAGGGTGCGCTCATCCGCGTGACCGCCTTCGCCTCGCTCAATCGGCAGCCGGTCGACATGTCGATCACCGAGGTGGTGCTCAAGGACCTCTTCCCCTCCGACTCCGGTCCGGAGATCACCGCCGCCCAGATCATGGCCTCGACGGCCTCCTACTTCGGGGTGACCGTCGAGGACCTCTGCGGATCCAGCCGGTCGCGGGTGCTCGTCACCGCGCGACAGATCGCCATGTACCTGTGCCGTGAGCTGACCGACCTGTCACTGCCCAAGATCGGTCAGGCCTTCGGTGGACGCGACCACACGACCGTCATGCACGCCAACCGCAAGATCAAGGACCTCATGGCCGAGCGGCGCAGCCTGTTCAACCAGGTCAGCGACCTCACCAGCCGTATCAAGTCGCAGCCGCGACAGATCTGAAACCCCGTTCGTCACTTCAGCCCCATCTATCCCCAACTTTCCCACAGGTGTGGACAGGGGTTGTGGGTAAACCTGTGGAAAACTCTGGATTCGGAGGTTGTTCGGATGATCCGCCGCATCACCGTGCCCTCCGTCACTCCGGCGTCCCCACACGTGGACATCCTGTGGAAAACTCGTCCGAGGTGTGGCACGGGCGTCCCGCCATCTGGGGATGAGTCGCACCCGATCCGTGGACACTGTGGACACCGGTCTCCATCGTCCACAGTCCTCCCCAGGTGCGGGCGGCACCGTCCTCAGGCCCCGTGGACGACGACGCGCCTGCTGACCATGGGAAACGCCGGTGATCCACAGTTTCCACAGGACCTATGACGACGACTACTCCTAGTTACCTCTCGCGATCATGAACAGCCATCAGTGATGCAACAATCCTCCCTTCACCTGCCGGTGATGGAGTGCAAAGGGGAAGACACGTGAAGATCAGAGTCGAGCGCGACACGCTCGCCGATGCGGTCGCCTGGGCGGCACGCACCCTTCCGTCACGTCCGTCGCTGCCGGTCCTGGCAGGCCTGGTGCTCACGGCCTCCGCCGACGGGCTCACCCTGAGCAGCTTCGACTACGAGGTCTCCGCGCGTGTGCTCATCTCCGCCGACGTCGAGGAGCCGGGCACGACCTTGGTCTCCGGTCGACTGCTCGCCGACATCGCACGGTCGCTGCCGGGTGCGCCGGTCACGCTGGCCAGCGAGGGAACGCGCATCGTCATCACCTGCGGACGTTCGTCCTTCACCCTGCCGACCCTGCCGGTCGAGGACTACCCGCAGCTGCCGGCGATGCCGAAGTCCTCTGGTGAGATCACTGCAGCGCTGTTCGCCGAGGCGGTCGCCCAGGTCGCGATCGCGGCTGGACGCGACGACACGCTGCCGACGCTCACCGGTATCCGCATGGAGATCGAGGGACAGGCGATCACCCTCGCAGCCACTGACCGCTACCGGCTCGCCGTCCGCAACTTCACCTGGGCCCCGCAGTCGTCGTCACTGTCGATGGCTGCACTCATCCCCGCACGCACACTTGCCGAGACCGCCAAGGCGCTCGTCAATGCCGACCATGTCACGCTCGCGCTCGCCGAGGCAGGTGAAGGCCTCATCGGCTTCGAGGGCAACGGCCGCCGCACGACCACGCGACTGCTCGATGGCGAGTTCCCCAAGTACCGATCGCTGCTGCCGAGCGAGTCGTCGGGCATCGCGACCGTCGAGACGTCCGTGCTCACCGATGCGGTCAAGCGCGTCGCGCTGGTCGCCGAGCGCAACACCCCGGTGCGACTGGCCTTCGAGGGATCCGAGGTGATCCTGCGGGCCGGCACGGGCGAGGATGCGCAGGCCAACGAGGCAGTGGAGTCCTCACTCGACGGCGACGACATCGAGATCGCCTTCAACCCGACCTACCTGCTCGACGGCCTCGCGGCGCTCGATGCACCGTTCGTGCGCCTGTCCTTCACGCAGCCGACACGGCCGGCCGTGCTCACGGGTGCAGCGGATGCGTCATCGGAGATGCGCGACGACTACCGCTACCTGCTGATGCCAGTCCGCCTGACCGGCTGACCCACCGCGGATCCTGATGTGGGTTTCGCAGCTGGCACTCACCGACTTCCGCTCCTACCCTGACGTCTTCGTCGACCTGGGCCCAGGTGTCACGACGTTCGTCGGCCGCAACGGACAGGGCAAGACCAATCTGGTCGAAGCCATCGGCTACGTCGCAACCCTGGGCAGTCACCGCGTGGCAACCGATGCACCGCTGGTGCGCTTCGGCACCGAGCAGGCATTCATCCGGTGCACTGTGGAGTCGCATGATCGCCAGACGCTGGTGGAAATCGCGATCCTCGCGGGCCGCGCGAACCAGGCGCGCATCAACCGCTCGGTCGCCGCGCGGGTGCGCGATGTGCTCGGCATCCTGCGCATCGTGGTGTTCGCGCCCGAGGATCTGTCCCTGGTCAAGGGCGACCCTGCAGATCGCCGCGCCTTCCTCGATGGCCTGCTCGTCCAGCGGGTGCCGCGCCTGGCCGGCACGCGCGCCGATCTCGAACGCATCCTGCGGCAGCGCAATGCACTGCTGAAGTCAGCGCGCGCAGCGCGGCGCAGCGACGTGGAGCATCTCGACAGCACCCTGCAGATCTGGAACGAGCAGCTGGCGACGGCGGGCGCCGAGCTCATCGCCGCCCGACAGTCGCTGCTGTCCGACCTCCAGGGTCCTGCGGTCGCCAACTACGCCTACGTCGCGCAGGACGAGCAGGCAGTGCTGGCGCTGACGTACCAGTCGAGCCTGACTGGAGCACTCGGCGAGCAGGTGCCCGTCGGATCATCGAGTCGCGACGACTGGCGCCAGGCACTGCTCGACGCGATGGCGCACGTGCGCAGGGACGAGCTCGACCGTGGCGTCACCCTCGTCGGTCCGCATCGCGACGACGTGCTGCTCGAGCTTGGGCCGGTCCCGGCCAAGGGGTATGCCTCGCACGGTGAGTCCTGGTCGATCGCGCTGGCCCTGCGGCTCGCGTCGTTCGACGTCCTGCGCGCCGATGGCGAGGACCCGGTCCTGATCCTCGACGACGTCTTCGCCGAGCTGGACTCCGCGCGCCGGCAGCGCCTTGCGCAGCGCCTGCAGGAGGCCACGCAGGTGCTCATCACCGCTGCGGTCGACGCCGACATCCCCGACGAGCTCCTGGGGTCGCGCTTCCGCGTCGATGCTGGGAAGGTGAGTCATGACCGCTGACCGGGGTGACGCCGCGGCACGGGCGCTGCGCCGGGCCACCGGTGGCGGAGCGCCGCGCAAGCAGGCGTCGCGGGCCAAGCGACCGGCGTCGAGCAGCACCAGTCGCGACCCGCAGCCGATCGGCGATGCCGTGAGCGAGCTCATCACCCAGCGCGGCTGGACCCAGGA
>JAQTXL010000156.1 GCA_028688835.1 Candidatus Nanopelagicales bacterium
AGCTCATGCTGGGGGCTTCTCCAGTTCGGGCGTCGCGGGCAGCGGGCATCCGGGCTGCGTCGCGGCTAGGGTCGTGGTGAGCCCGGGGAGGAACGGCATGCCTGCGATCGCAGTCGAAGCGCTCACGAAGTCTTTCGGTCAGGTGCACGCGGTCAACGGTGTGAGCTTCGAGGTCGCACCGGGGGAGTGCGTCTCGCTGCTGGGGCCCAATGGTGCGGGCAAGACCACCACGACGGAGATCCTCGAGGGCTACACCAAGCCCGACGGGGGACGCGTCGAGGTCCTGGGCATCGATCCGCAGCATGGCGACCTGGCCTGGAAGGCGCGCCTGGGCATCGTGCTGCAGAGTGTGCGCGATCTGGGCGACCTCACCGTGATCGAGGCGGTTCGGCACTTCGCCAAGTACTACCCCGACCCCAAGGATCCCGAGGCGGTCATCGAGTCGGTCGGGCTCACGAGCAAGGCGGGCTCCCGCAACGCCAAGCTCTCCGGCGGGCAGCGTCGGCGTCTCGACGTCGCGCTGGGGGTCATCGGCAATCCCGAGCTGCTGTTCCTCGATGAGCCGACCACGGGCTTCGACCCTGAGGCGCGCCGGGAGTTCTGGGTGCTCATCGAGACGCTCAAGGCCGAGGGAGCCACGATCCTGCTCACGACCCACTACCTCGACGAGGCCGAGCGGCTCGCCGACCGCGTCGCCGTGATCGCCCAGGGCCGCATCATCGCCTGCGATGCGCCGCACTCGCTGGGCAACCGCAACAGTGCCCTGGCGATCGTGACCTGGACCGAGCACGGGACGCGCCAGGAGATCGAGACCGCAGAGCCGACACGCGTCGCCCAGGAGCTGGCGGCCCGCTTCGCCGGCGAGGTTCCCGACCTCGCGATCCGGCGCCCGTCGCTCGAGGACACCTACCTCGCCCTCATCGAGGGCGACCTCGCCCAGGGCGGCCTGCTGTGACGCGCGCACTGGCGCTGGGCGCCACGCGGGTGGGCGTGGAGCTCAAGCAGTTCTTCCGCGACCGCGAGTCGGCGATGTTCAACTTCGCCCTGCCCATGCTGCTGCTCGTGATCTTCGGGTCGGTCTTCGGCGGCCAGAGCCTCGAGGGCACCGACATCACCTTCGCCCAGTACTTCGTCGCGGGCATGATCGCCTCGGGCATCCTGTACACCTCGTTCCAGAACCTGGCGATCTCGATCCCGCTCGAGCGCGAGGACGGCACGCTCAAGCGGCTCCAGGGCACGCCGATGCCGAAGGCCGCCTACTTCGTCGGCAAGATCGGCATGGTCTTCGTCGCCTATGTCGCCCAGGTGACGATCCTGATCGCCGTCGGCGTCGCGTTCTACGGCATCGACCTGCCGTCGACCGCCAGCCGGTGGTTCACGTTCGTGTGGGTCAGCGTGCTGGGACTGATCGCCTGCACGCTCCTGGGCATCGCCTACTCGGTCGTGCCCAAGAGCGGTCGGGGCGCCTCGGCCGTGGTGACGCCGGTCGTGCTGGTCCTGCAGTTCACCTCGGGCGTCTTCTTCGTGTTCAACCAGCTGCCGCAGTGGATGCAGACCTTCGCCTCGCTGTTCCCCCTGAAGTGGCTGACCCAGGCCATGCGGTACGTCTTCCTGCCCGACCAGGCGCAGGCGGCGGAGGTCGCAGGCTCCTGGGAGCTGGGCATGTGCGCCCTGGTCCTGTCGATCTGGATCATCCTCGGCGCCGTCCTGGCCGTGCTCTTCTTCCGCTGGACCCCGCGCGGGTCGCAGCGCTAGGGAACCAGCACGAGCGGCGGTCGCGCCCGACGTTAGAGTGTGCGCCGTGGCCAACACTCTCCCCGATGACACGACCCGCTTCCGCTGCACGCACTGCGGCAACCTGACCCGGTTCACCGTGGTGCGCACGACTCGGGTGCAGGAGTTCTGGCACCTGGACATGGCCGGCGAGGCCGTGGTCGAGGAGCGTGAGGTGCTGAGCGAGGACGTCGAGCGCATCCAGTGCCGCTGGTGCAGCGCCAAGGACGGCGTCGAGCTCGTCGCCCGCCCGCAGTTCGGCGGACCGGCCAGCGAGGGCCCTGGGGACGGCGGCGTCTGAGCCCTCAGGCTCCCAGCAGGAACCGGCGCGGGTTGTCGGTCATGATCGACACGATCTGCTCGTCGGACACGCCGCGCTCGCGCAGGAGCGGGAAGAAGTCGGTCATGAGGTGCGTGTGCGGCCGCCCGGCGATCTCCCACTCGTGGACCGGGTGGATCTGCGTCATGATCTCCTCCTCGCGATCCCTGGGGATCCAGTAGAGCGGACGCGGATGCGGGTCGTAGCACATGTGGTCCTGCGAGAGCGCGATGCGATGCTGGAACCCGTCGTCGATGAGGCGCACGACGAGGTCGGCGCGGTGGGCATCGGGCACCTGGCGGTTCATGCCGATGCGGTCGAAGCCCACGAAGAAGTCGCGTCGCACGATCTCGAGCAGCAGCGCATAGTCCTCCTGCTGGTCCTGGTGGCCGATGAGGCAGCGTGACGGGTCCAGGCCGGCTGCGTCGAAGGCCTGGATCTGGTCCATGACCCCGCCCGAGTGCGTGGTGTGCGTGATGATCGGCAGGCCCGACTCCCGCGAGGCCAGCCCGGCGGCCACGAGCATCTTGCGGTCATGGCGCCCCACGGGGTTGGAGGTCGAGGCCTTGATGACCCCGGGGCGGATGCCGGTGTCGCCGACGCCCTCGGTGATCTCCCGCAGGTAGAGCTCGGCAACCTCCTCCGGCCATCGGGTGCGCCAGTAGAAGGGGATGCCCTGGCCGTCCTCCTCGTAGTAGAAGCCGGTGGAGCAGACGATGTTCATGCCGGACTGCTCGCTGATCGCCCGCAGCAGGGTGACATCGCGCCCGAGCTCCATGGGGCAGGGATCGACGAAGGTGCGCACGCCGTGGGCCAGCAGCTGCTCCATCCGCTCGACCGAGGTGCTGATCTCCTCGTCGCGCGGCTTGAGCCGCGACTTGGCCTCGAGATCCCAGCCGGGGAAGGCCACCCGCACGTGCTCGTGCAGCAGGACCTGGCCCATCGCCTCGGCCTCGATCGGGCCGCGCACGGTCATCAGGGTCATGGTCGCTCCTCGTCGCGCAGGTGATGGCCGCACACTAGCGAGCGCCGGTGTCAGACCTCGCCCGTACGGTGGATCCATGATCATCGACTGCGACCAGTGCACCGCTGCGCCGACCGCCTGCGCCGACTGCGTGGTGTCCGTGCTCATCGGGATGCCGCAAACCATGACAAATACCCCGGTTCAGGACATCGCCGACGAGCATGTGGCCGCAGTCGCGGCACTCGCGGCCTCGGGCCTGGTGCCCCCGCTGCGCCTCGTTCAGGGGCAGGCCCAGGGGCGTCCCCGCCCCCACGGACGCCGGGTCGGCTGACCACATCTGTTACCGTCGTGGAGTCCAGATCGTGGGGATTCCATGATCGAGGGGGCGGAACGACCTGCCACGCAGGTGCGTCCAATCCCCAGTCGCGCAGGCGGCTGGCACTGGCACGCGAGGAGGGAAGGCTCTTGGCCCGATATCAGCGCCGCGCACTGGCAGCAGTCGTGGGAGCCGTGTTCGCCATCGGCAGTCTCCTGTCCATCTCTGTCCCCGCAGCCCAGGCCGAGCCGGGCAAGCTCCAGGCCGTGCGCAACCAGGTGATGGACCTGCAGGCCAAGGCCGAGACCGCCACTGAGCGCTACAACGAGGCTCAGGGCCGCCTGAACGACGTCGAGTCCTCCCTGGCCGTCCTGCGCACCAAGGCCAAGCGCCAGCAGCGCGAGCTCAATGCCGTCCGCGGCTCCGTCGACAGCCTGGCCCGCGCCACCTACATCGGCGGCGGCATGGACTCCTCCCTGCAGATCCTGCTGGCCGACGATCCCAGTCAGTTCCTGTCCCAGGCTGCTGCGGTCGAGCAGGTCGCCAAGGCGCAGACCGCCCAGATCCGCCGCACGCAGACCGCTCGCCTGCGCCTTGCGCAGACCCAGGCCGAGATGGCGGCCAAGGAGGCCATCGCCAAGTCCGTGCGCAATGACATGGCCGGAGCCAAGTCCGACGCCGACCGCCAGCTGGCCGCGGCAAGTGCGGTGCTCGCCGGCCTGCAGGCCCAGGAGCGCAAGCGCCTGGCCGCCATGGCTGCCAAGGCGAAGAAGGCCTCACAGGCCGCCGCCAAGAAGGCGCGCCACCAGATCAGCACGCGTCCGATCCCCGGCGTCAATCCGCGGGCTGCCAAGGCGGTGCGCTATGCGCTCTCCAAGGTCGGCAACCGCTACATCGCCGCGCACGCCGGCCCCAGCTCCTTCGACTGCTCAGGCCTGACCATGGCGGCCTGGCGCCAGGCCGGCATCTCGCTGCCGCACCTGAGCTACTCGCAGTACAGCAAGTCGCGCAAGATCCCGTT
>JAQTXL010000032.1 GCA_028688835.1 Candidatus Nanopelagicales bacterium
CGGCGATGCGCCTGGCGACCGTGAACCGGTCGGCACTCGCGAATCCATGCACGACCTCGCCGTCGAGTCCGGAGTCCGGGTAGCCGAGGGCCACCAGCCGGTGCACGCCGAGCACGGCTGCGGCCTGCTCGAGCTCGGCCGAGCGCACGGAGGCGAGGTCGTCGACGAGCTCGCTGCGCGCCAGCCCGGCAGCGCCGTCGGTGGCGACGACGAGCACGACCCGCTGCCCGGCAGCAGCCGCGCGCGCCATGGTTCCCGCGGTGAGCAGCGCCTCGTCATCGGGATGCGCGTGCACGAAGACCAGGGTTCGGGCTGGCGGGTGGGTTGTCATCGCGCGCCCATCTTGCCGTACGTTCCGATCGTGAGAATCGCCCACATCAGCGACTGCTACCTCCCGCGCACGGGGGGCATCGAGACGCAGGTTCGGGCACTGGCGATGCAGCAGCACGCGAGCGGGCAGGACGTCCGCATCCTCACGGCGACTCCGGGTGCCTCCGTGCGCTCGGGGGGCGAGGTCCTCGACGGGATCCCAGTCGAGCGCATCACCGCTCGCATCCCCGGCGACCTCCCGATCCATCCGCGCACGCGGGCGCACGTGCACGCCGTGCTCACCCGTGACCCCGTCGATGTGGTGCACGTGCACGTGGGCGTGATCTCGCCCTTCGCGTGGGGCGCGGTGCGGGCGGCGCACCAGCTCGGGCTGCCGGTGCTCGTCACCGTCCATGGGGTGTGGGGCCCGCTCGCCGCCCCTGGGTACCGCCTGAGTGATGTCCTCACGCACTGGTCACGCTGGGGGGTGCAGCTGTCGGCGGTGAGCCAGGTGGCCGCTGGGCGCATCGAGCGGGCGATCCCCGGCAGTGGCCCGGTGCTCGTGCTCCCGAACGGCATCGACCCCGGGGCCTGGCTGCTGCCTGAGCGCCAGCACGACGCCTCGACGCTGAATCTCGTCACCGTAATGCGGCTGGCCCCGCGGAAGCGGACGCTCCCGTTGCTGCGGATCCTGCAGGCAGCCCGCGCGCAGGTCGGCGCGCAGGCGCACCTGCAGCTGCGCATCGTGGGTGACGGGCCGGAGCGCACGCGGGCACAGGCGTATGTGCAGCAGCATGGGCTCGGCGATGCCGTCGCCTTCGCCGGACGCCTCGATCACCGAGGCATCCGCGAGGTCTTCGCGATGAGCGACGCCTACGTGCAGGCGTCGGTGCGCGAGTCCTTCGGCATCGCGGCACTGGAGGCCAGGAGCGCCGGCCTGCCGGTGGTCGCGCGTTCGCAGACCGGGACGGCGCAGTTCATCCGCGATGGCCAGGAGGGCCTGCTGGCGTCGAACGACTCCGGCATGTCGGCAGCGATCGCCAGGCTCGCCCTCGATCGTCCGCTGCTCACCAGGCTCGCGGGTCACAACCGCAGCGTGCCGCCGGAGCAGTCCTGGCCGCAGGTGCTCGACCTCGTGGCCGCGGCCTACGACCGGGCGCGAGCACTAGACTGAGGAAATGGCTGCCCTCAATGAGATCCCCTTCATCAAGGGCCATGGGACCGCCAACGACTTCGTGATCATCGCCGACCTCGAGGGCCGTCGCGATGTCACAGCCGACGAGGTCCGCTTCCTGTGCGATCGCCACCTGGGCATCGGCGGCGATGGCCTGCTGCGCGTCGTGCGCACTGCGCACCTGCCGGAGTTCGCGCACCTGGCCGATGCAGCCGAGTTCTTCATGGACTACCGCAATGCCGATGGCACCGTCGCCGAGATGTGCGGCAACGGCGTGCGCGTGTTCATCCGCTACCTCGATGCCGTCGGCCTCATCACCGACGCGGAGGTCGTCATCGGCACGCGCGCCGGGCTGCGCGCCTGCCGCA
Organism: Candidatus Nanopelagicales bacterium; assembly: GCA_028688835.1. Taxonomy (GTDB): domain Bacteria; phylum Actinomycetota; class Actinomycetes; order S36-B12; family S36-B12; genus UBA11398. The sequence continues at coordinate 1,852 of JAQTXL010000032.1, forward strand.
TGAATGCCGACCTGACCGTGTCGGTCGACATGGGCCCGGCGCTGCAGCCCGAGCATCCGTCGATCCCGCTCGTCGCCATCCAGGGCGAGCTGTGGCCGGCCGTCGGGGTGCTCATGCCCAACCCGCATGCCGTGACCTTCGTCGACGGACTCGACGAGGTGGGCTCGCTCGAGCAGGCGCCCGACGTCGTGCCACCCACGATCTTCCCCGACGGCGTGAACGTCGAGTTCGTCGTGCAGCGGGGCCCGAGCCACATCGCGATGCGCGTGCATGAGCGCGGGGTCGGCGAGACGCGCAGCTGCGGCACCGGCGCCTGCGCCGCCGCATGGGCGGGATCGCAGCGCTACCCCGGCATGGACATCACCGGTCCGGACGGCATCCAGGTCGATGTCCCTGGCGGCACCGTCCACGTGCGCCAGCTCGACAGCGGCAGTCTCGAGCTCACCGGCCCCGCCACGCTCGTGGCGCGCGGCACCGTGCTGCTGCCATCCTGAGGCCCGATGACCACACCGATCTACGACCCTGATGACCCGCGCGGCATCACCACAGGCGAGCTCGAGCTCGACGAGCGCAGCGGGCTGCGCCGCGTCGCCGGCCTGTCGACCGAGCTCGAGGACATCACCGAGGTCGAGTACCGCCAGGTGCGTCTGGAGCGCGTGGTGCTGGCCGGCATCTGGACCGAGGGCACGCTGGTGCAGGCCGAGCGCAGCATGCGCGAGCTCGCGCTGCTGGCCGAGACCGCCGGCTCCGAGGTTCTCGAGGCAGTGATCCAGCGCCGCGACTCACCGGACCCGGCGACCTACCTGGGGTCGGGCAAGGTCCAGGAGCTGCGGCAGATCGTGGTGGCGACGAAGGCCGACACGGTCATCTGCGACGGCGAGCTGTCCCCGGGCCAGCTGCGCAAGCTCGAGGAGGTCGTCAAGGTCAAGGTCGTCGACCGCACCTGGCTCATCCTCGACATCTTCGCCCAGCATGCGCGCAGCAGCGAGGGCAAGGCGCAGGTGAGCCTGGCCCAGATGCAGTACCTCATGCCACGCCTGCGCGGCTGGGGCGAGTCGCTGTCCCGGCAGGCCGGCGGCGCCGGCGGCAGCGCCTCGGGCGGCGTGGGCACGCGCGGACCCGGCGAGACGAAGATCGAGACCGACCGGCGGCGCATCCGCGACCAGATGGTCAAGCTGCGCCGTGAGCTCAAGGAGATGGAGAAGTCGCGCACGACCCAGCGCGCCGCCCGCCGCCGCGCGCGCGTGCCCGCCGTGGCGCTGGCCGGGTACACCAATGCCGGCAAGTCCAGCCTGCTCAACCGGCTCACCGGTGCCGGCGTGCTCGTCGACAACGCGCTGTTCGCGACCCTGGATCCCACGATCCGACGCACGAAGACGCCCAGCGGCCGCGAGTTCACCATCGCCGACACGGTGGGCTTCGTGCGTCATCTGCCGCACCAGCTGGTCGAGGCGTTCCGCTCGACCCTGAACGAGGTCAAGGACGCCGACCTCATCGTGCACGTGGTCGACGGCAGTGACGAGGCTCCACTCGAGCAGATCGCCGCAGTGCGCGAGGTGCTCAACGACATCGACGCCGGCGGGGTGCCCGAGCTCATCGTGATCAACAAGGCCGATCTCGCCGATCACGAGCAGCTCACGGTCCTGCTGCGCCATGAGCCCAATGCCGTGGTCGTGTCGGCCATGACCGGCGAGGGCATCGACGAGCTCATGCTCGCGATCGAGGCCGACCTGCCGCTGTCGACCGAGGAGGTCGACCTGGTCGTGCCCTATGCGCGCGGCGACCTCATCTCCCGGGTGCACGAGCTCGGCGATGTCATCGAGATCGAGCACGGCGCTGAGGGCACCCGGGTGCATGCACGTGTGCCCACGCACCTGGCGTACGCGCTGAAAGCCGCACGTGTCTGAGATCGATGACGCCCTCGATGCCGTGGTCGCAGCGATCGGCGGCGAACGACGCCCGGGCCAGCACGAGATGGCCCATGCGGTCGCCAGCACCCTGCAGGGCGACCGTCACGCGCTGATCCAGGCCGGCACCGGCACCGGCAAGTCGCTGGGGTACCTCATCCCGGCTGCCATGCAGGCCATCGCGCGCGACCAGGCGGTGATCGTGGCCACCGCGACCCTGGCCCTGCAGCGCCAGCTCATCGAGAAGGACCTGCCGCTCATGGTCGAGGCGCTGGCCGATGCGCTCGCCCGTCCCGTGACCTTCGCCGTGCTCAAGGGGCGCAACAACTACGTCTGCCTGCAGAAGCTGCATGGCGCCGTGCCCGAGGACGAGAGCGACGCGCTGTTCTCCACGCCACGCAGCAGCCTGGGCGAGCAGGTGGTCGCGGTTCGGGCCTGGGCCGAGCAGACCGAGACCGGCGATCGCGACGAGTACGACGACGAGATCGACCCGAGGGTGTGGCGCACGCTGTCCGTCGGCCGTCGCGAGTGCATCGGCGAGGCCAAGTGCCCCTACGGCGAGGAGTGCTTCACGGCCAAGCGCCGTGCGCTGGCCAATGAGGCCGACATCGTCATCACCAATCACGCGCTGCTCGCGATCGATGCGCTGGAGAACATCCCGGTGCTGCCCGAGCACTCGGCCGTGATCATCGACGAGGGGCACGAGCTCGTCGATCGCGCGACGGGCTCGCTCACGACTGAGCTGACGGGGGCGATGATCGAGCGCGCCATCGGGCGTGCACGGCGCCTCGTCGACGAGCCGACCCTCGTGCAGCTGCAGGATGCCCTCGACGCCTACGACGACGCCATGCGCGAGGCGGCCCTCGAGCTCAAGGGGCCGACGCGGCTGCGCTCGATCCCTCAGGCGCTGACCCTTGCCCTGACCCTCATCCGCGACAGCGGGCACCAGGTGCTGACGGTGCTGAACGCGAACAAGGACGACAAGGACCCGGACTCCCTCGCGACCCTCCAGCAGGCCAGGGCGGCGGTCGAGGAGGTCCACGACACGGCAGGCTCGATGCTCGTCGCCGGCGACCACGACGTCGTCTGGCTCGATCCGGGCGAGAACCGCGCACCATCGCTGCGGTGCGCGCCGCTGAGCATCGGCGGGCTGCTGCGCGAGTCGCTGTTCAGTCATGCGTCGGTCGTGCTCACGAGCGCGACCCTCACGGTCGTCGGCGGCTTCGATGCGCTCATCGCCAGCCTGGGCCTGACGGACGGCGACGTGAACGTGCTCGATGTCGGCTCGCCGTTCGATCACGCCAGGCAGGGCATCCTCTACGTCGCACGCGAGCTGCCCGCACCTGATCGCGATGGCGTGCCCATGGAGGCCCTGGACACCCTGGCTGAGCTCATCGAGGCCGCGGGCGGGCGCACGCTCGCGCTGTTCTCCAGCTGGCGCGGAGTCGAGCGAGCCGCCGAGTACCTGCGCGTGCGCCTGGCCACCGAGACCTACCCGCTGCTCGTGCAGAAGCGCGGCGATGCCGTGGGCACCCTCGTCAAGGCCTTCGCGCAGACCCCTGCCACCACGCTGCTCGGCACGGTCTCGCTGTGGCAGGGCGTCGATGTGCCGGGGGAGTCCTGCATCTGCGTCGTCATCGACCGCATCCCGTTCCCCAGGCCCGACGACCCGCTCATCGCCGCGCGCCAGCAGGCCGTCGACGAGGCAGGCGGCTCAGGGTTCCGGGCCGTGTCGGTGCCGCGGGCCGGGCTGCTGCTCGCCCAGGGCGTGGGGCGGCTCATTCGCGGGGCCAATGACCGCGGGGTGGTGGCGGTGCTGGACTCGCGGCTGGCCACAGCCGGCTACTCGCGCGAGCTGCGCGCCAGCCTGCCGCCGTTCTGGTTCACCACCGACAAGGCCACCGTGACCGCCGCGCTCGAGCGCCTCAATGCCGGGTACCGCGCCGAGGCCTGACCGTATACTGGGCGGTGAACAAGCGTTCACCATCGCTGGGAGCGACTCCATGAACCGCCGGAACTACTCGCCGAACGCGATCATCGCGGTCCTGGCCGTCAGCGGTGCCGTCATGTCCATCATGCAGACGGTCTTCATCCCGCTGCTCCCCGAGATCCCGGCGCTGCTCGACTGCACCCCCGAGCAGGCGTCATGGCTCATCACGGCGACCCTGATCTCCAGCTCGGTCGCCATCCCGTCGGTGGCCAAGCTCGCCGACATGTACGGCAAGCGCCGAATGATGCTCGTGAGCCTGGGCGTGCTCATCTGCGGCTCGGTGCTCGGCGCTGTCGGCACCACCTTCACGCAGGTGCTCGTCGCGCGCATCGCCCAGGGCTTCGCGATGGCACTGATCCCGATCGGCATGAGCATCATGCGCGACCAGATCCCGCCGGAGCGGCTGCCGGGCGCGGTGGCGCTCATGAGCGGGACCATGGGCATCGGTGCCGGCATCGGCCTGCCGCTCGGCGGCCTGATCTTCCAGACCTTCGGCTGGCATGCGGTCTTCTGGGTGTCGGCCATCACGGGCACGATCAGCGTGATCGCGATCCTCATCGTGGTGCCCGAGTCGCCCATCCGCAGCGGCGGGCGGTTCGACTACCTCGGCGCGGGATGCATCTCGGTCTGGCTCACTGCGCTGCTGCTCGCGATCACCAAGGGCGAGCACTGGGGCTGGTCCAGCCCGCCGATCCTCGGGCTGTTCGCAGGGTTCGCGATCGTGTTCCTGCTGTGGATCCCCTGGGAGCTGCGGGTCAGCCAGCCGGTGATCGACCTGCGCACGACCGCCCATCGACCCGTGATGCTCACCAACATCACCACGTTCATCGTCGGCATCGCGATGTACGCGAACATGCTCTCGAGCACGCAGCTGCTGGAGATGCCGACCAGCACCGGCTACGGGTTCGGCTTCACGGTCTTCCACTCCGGGCTCGCGCTCCTGCCCTCAGCGCTCGCGATGGTGCTCATGGCGCCGGTGGCCGCCCGCATCGTCACGCTGTTCGGGCCGAAGATGGCGCTCATCACCGGCGGGCTCGTCCTGGCGGGCGGCTACCTCTTCCGCACGTTCTTCATCACGGGCGTCTGGGAGATCATGCTCGGGGCGATCATCGTGTCCAGCGGCACCATGATCGCCTTCTCGGCAGCGCCCAACATCATCATGCGCGTCGTGCCGATCACGGAGACGTCGGCCGCCAACGGCCTCAACAACGTCATGCGCACGATGGGCACGTCAGTGTCGAGCGCGGCGGTGGCGGCCGTGCTCACCGGCATCACGATGGAGGTCGGGGGCCAGGTATTCCCGCAGCTGCGCGCCTTCCAGGTCATCTACGTGGGGGCGATGATCGCGGCGCTCGTGGGCGTGGGCGTGGCCGCCTTCCTGCCCCGGCGCTTCGAGACCTCGGACGCCGCCCTTGCTGCAGGTGCCGCGGCGCTTGCGCACCAGGAACCGGCACTGCTCCATGCGCGTCCGCACGAGTTCGTGCTGCACGGCACGGTCACCGGAGCCGGGCACGGTGCCGTGCGTGACGCGCGCGTGACCTTCATGACCCCAGACGGCGAGCAGATCGACTTCGAGCGCACCGATGCGCAGGGCGGCTACGCGGTCGTGCTGCCGCAGCCAGGGCCGTACCGCGTCGTCGTCGAGGCCGACGGGTGGCAGCGCCACGACGAGGTGGCCGATGTCGATCGCGATCATCCGCCGCATGCCGTCGACCTCGAGGCCTCGGTGCGGGTGTGATCGCACCGGCATCCCGATAGACAATTCACCTCATTCGCCCACGCGGCGCTGCGCTCTCTGGCACCATCGACCCAACCTGCTGAGAGTGAGGGTGCATGTCCGACATGTCCGAAGAGCGTGAGGCGCTGCGTGGTGCAGTGGCCGACTACCTCGATGCCAACTTCCCGATCGACACGGTGCATCGCATCGCCAACGGCAAGGAGAGCGTCGCCGCTGACGAGTGGTCCAAGGTCGCCCAGGGCCTGGGCCTGGCCGGCCTGGTGATCCCTGAGGAGTTCGGCGGCCAGGGGGCAGGATTCGGCGAGCTGGGCGTCGTGCTCCAGGAGTTCGGCCGCACCCTCGCGCCGCTGCCGATGCTCTCGAGCGCGGCACTGGGCACCCTGCCCTTCCTGCTCAGTACCGACGATGCCGTGCGTCGCCCGTACCTCGAGGCGCTCGCAGCCGGCAGCGCCCCTGCAGCCCTGGCCCTCACCGAGGAGTCGGACAGCTGGCCGCAGGCCCCGCAGGCCACCACGGCAGTGCAGTCGGGTGACCACTGGCATGTGTCCGGCGCCAAGCACTACGTGCTCGACAACGGCGGAGCGACCTTCTACGTCGTGTCCGCAGCGACCGCGCATGGCATCGGCCTGTTCGTCGTCGACGGCGCCGATGTGGTGCGCACCGAGCTCCACGCCATCGACCTGACCCGCCCGCAGGCGAACATCGCCTTCGACCAGGCACCGGCCGTGGCCCTCGTCGTGCACGTCGGCGACGAGCTCACCAGGCTCCAGGACCTCGCCGCGATCCTGGTCTCGAGCGAGCAGCTCGGCGGTGCCGACGCCGTCATGCGCATGTTCGTCGAGTACGCCAAGATCCGCGTGCAGTTCGGACGCATCATCGGGTCGTTCCAGGCGATCAAGCACATGTGCGCCAACACGCTCGTCGAGGTCGAGAAGGCACGCGGCGCAGCCGAGGATGCCGCCGATCGCGCAGCCGAGGGCGAGCCCGATCTCGCGCTCGCGGCGAGCCTGGCCAAGGTCGCCACATCAGAGGCCTACACCAATGCGACGCTCACGAACATCCGCGTCCATGGCGGCATCGGCTACACCTGGGAGCATCCCGCTCATCTCTACTTCCGTCGCTCGCGCAGCACGTCCGCCCTGTTCGGCACGCCTGCCGAGCATCGCGAGGCACTGCTCGTCGGCTTGGGCTACTAGGAGGAACTTCAGATGACCACCACGGACACCACCACTGATCTCGAGGACTTCCGACTGCGCGTCCGCGACTTCCTGGCCAGGAACGCCAAGCGCGTCGATGCGGCCGGCGATGAGGAGTCGCAGGACGGCGAGACCGTCGACTACCTCACCGGCGCACGCGTCTGGCAGAACTCGCTGTTCGATGCAGGGTTCTCCGGCCTGTCCTGGCCCAAGGAGTATGGCGGCCAGAGCCTGACCATGCACCACCAGCGCGTGTTCAACGAGGAGGCCAACGGCTACGTCATGCCGAGCTCGCCGTTCATGGTGACCCTGGGCATGTGCGCGCCGACCCTGCTGCAGTACGGCACCGAGGAGCAGCGACGCACGCATGTGCCCAAGATGCTGCGCGGCGACGAGATCTGGTGCCAGCTCTTCTCCGAGCCCGGCGCCGGCTCCGATGTCGCCGGCCTGACCACCAAGGCCGTGCGCGACGGTGACGAGTGGGTCATCAACGGCCAGAAGGTGTGGACCTCCGGGGCGCACTTCGCCGACTACGGCCTGATCGTCACCCGCACCAACCCCGAGGTGCCCAAGCACAAGGGCATCACGATGTTCATCGTCGACATGAAGTCGCCCGGCGTCACCGTGCGCCCGCTGCGCCAGATGAGCGGCGGCAGCGGCTTCAACGAGGTCTTCTTCGACGATGTCCGGGTGCCTGCAGCCAACCTCGTCGGCGAGATCGACAACGGCTGGATGGCCGCGATCGGCACGCTGATGAACGAGCGCGTCTCGATCGGCGCCGGCGGCGGCGGCCTTGGCCGCGGCACCGGCACCGCGCAGTTCGACCGGCTGGCCGAGCTGGCCACCAAGGTCGGCAGGATCGACGACGGCGCAGCGCGCACCGAGCTCGCCTCGATCTACGTCGAGGAGCGGCTGCTGGCCATCCTCAGCGAGCGCATGCGCGCAGGCCTCAAGGCAGGCAAGGCACCGGGCCCGGAGGGCTCGATCGCCAAGCTCTCGGGCTCCGAGTTGGGCAGGCGCGTGGCCGATATGGCGATGAGCCTGCTCGCGGAGTCGGGCCAGGCCTGGACCGACGGCGAGGACGACTCGCTACACTGGGCCCAGACCCTGCTGGGATCCCCGGGCGGCGCCATCGCCGGCGGGACACCGGAGATCATGCGCAACATCCTCGGCGAGCGCTCGCTGGGCCTGCCCAAGGAGCCTCAGGTCGACCGCGACATCCCGTTCAAGGACACCAGGACGAACTAGCCGGGTGGCTGGCTGAAGCCCGACCACGTCTGTGCGTCGGGCGTCAGAAGCGGCCCAGCAGCGGCGCCACCACGACCTTCACGATCATGGCCACGGGGTAGACCAGGGCGTAGCCCAGGTTCACGCGCGGGTCGTCCCCGGTTGCCTCATTGGCGTAGGCCAGTACCGCCGGCTGGGTCTGCGCGCCTGCGAGGAGTCCGCCCAGTCGTGCTCCGTGCACGCCCGCCAGCAGTCGCGCGCCCACGATGACCATGCCGGCGGTCGTGAGCGTGACCACGATGCCCACGATCAGCAGGCGTGGCCCGGTCGGGCCGGCCAGTGCGTCGGCCAGCGCCGAGCCGGAGTTGGAGCCGGCATAGGCCAGGAAGAGCATCATGCCGATCTGCGACAGGGTCGAGGCGACGCTGTGCGGCAGGGTCCAGAGCACCGGCCCAGTGCGCCCGGCCCGGCCGACGATGAGTCCGACCAGCAGCGGTCCACCGGCCAGGCCCAGCGCGAAGTGGCCGCCGCCGGGCATCGGGAACTGCAGCTCGCCCAGCAGCACGCCCAGGGCGAGGCCCAGGGACATGCTCGTGATCGAGTACGCGGACGCCCCGCGCTCGGAGTCCCCGAGGAACGCGGCGACCTCTGCCATGCGACTGCGCTCGGCGACGATCCGCACGCGGTCGCCGACCTGGAGCACGAGGTCGTCGGTTGCCAGCAGGTCGACATCGCCGCGCCGGACGCGTGTTGCCACGGCGCCGAAGCGGCGCGGGAGCCGCAGGTCTCCCAGCGCCTGGCCGGCGACGTAGCGGTTGGACACCGCGATACGCCGATAGTCCACCGTCGAGCGGTCGAGGGTGAGCGCGACGGTGGAGGGGTGGCCCACGTCGCTGGCGAAGCGCTCGATCGTGGGCAGGTCGCCGATGACCGTGATGACGTCGCCGGGCCGCGGCACGGTCTCGTCGGTGGCGATGGCCACGCGCCCCGGGTGGCCAGGGGAGTCTCCGCGCATGATGCGGGAGAAGACGAGGTGATGTCCAGAGCGCTCGGCCAGGGTGCCGAAGTTCGGCAGGTTCGCCGCCTCGATGCGGACGGTCATGCTGTCGAGCCTGGGCGGGAGCACATCGTCGGCGATCGGCGCGAGTGCCTTGTGCGGGGCCCCGCGCCTGATGGTCGCGGCGGTGGCGAGGAGCATGCCCAGCACCCCGAAGAGGTAGGTGACCGAGTAGCCGACCGTGGGCAGGTCCGAGGCCCAGGCCTCGGAGGCGGCCGCAAGGGCGGGTGTGTTCGTCAGCGCCCCGGCGTAGATGCCCGACAGGATCGGTCCCTCCAGGCCCACCAGGTGGCTGGCCCCCACAGTTGCCGCGGCACCGGCCAGCAGGGCGGCGACGACGACCACGAGTGCGATGCCTCCGGTGCGCAGGCCCGCGAAGAAGGATGGGCCGGCGCCCACCCCGATGACATAGGCGAACAGCGCGAGCCCGAAGATGCCCAGGATCTGCGGCAGTCGCAGCCGGTCGTCGTAGGCGCTCAGGGCCAGTGCCGTGAACAGGACGGCGGCGGGCCCGAGGGAGAAGCTGCGGATCCTGATCGCGCCGATCGCGCCGCCGATGGCCATGATGACCGTGAGCAGCAGCAGGGGCTGCTCCGCGGCGAGATCGGACCAGCCCTTGACGATCTCGCCGACGTCCACGACTCAATTATCCGCGCATGGCCCGCAGAGTCGAATCGCGCTGCGCAATCGCCTGCCGCACACCAGGTCCGGCACCTAGTGTTGGCGGCGCCGTCATCGGCAGCGCAGGGAGCGCATGAACGCACGAGGAGGACCGCACATGGGTGCACTGGACGGACGCGTTGCCATCATCACTGGGGCTGGGCGCGGCGTGGGGCGCGAGCATGCGCTCCTGTTCGCCAGCGAGGGCGCAATGGTCGTCGTCAACGACCTCGGCGCCGCCAATGACGGATCCGGGAGCGATGTCGGTCCGGCCCAGGAGGTCGTGAACGAGATCACCGCCGCCGGCGGCGCGGCCGTGGCCAACACCGACGACGTGGCGAGCACCGAGGGCGCCCAGCGGATGATCGACCAGGCCATCGACACCTTCGGCGACCTCAACATCCTCGTGAACAACGCCGGCATCCTGCGCGACCGCATGCTGGTGAACATGAGCGATGCCGACTGGGACGACATCATGCGCGTCACGCTGCGCGGGCACTTCGCGCCCACGCGCGCCGCCGCGCAGTACTGGCGCCGCATGAGCAAGGACCGAGGCGTCACGCCGTCGAACATCGTGAACACGAGCTCGACCTCGGGCCTGTTCGGCAATGTGGGGCAGTCGAACTACGGCGCGGCCAAGAGCGGCCTGGGCTCCTTCACCCACATCGTGCAGATGGAGCTCGAGCGCTACGGGGTCACCGTGAACGCCATCGCACCGTCGGCCCGCACGCGCCTGACCATGAGCGTGCCCGGCGCCCAGGAGCGCGAAGCCGAGCGCCTCGCCAGCACCGACATCAGCGAGTGGGACGCCCGCGACCCAGCGAACATCTCGCCGTTCGTCGCCTACCTGTCCACTGCCGACTGCCCCAGCAAGGGGCGCACCTACTTCGTGCAGGGTGGTGCGGTCTACCTGTTCCAGCCCTGGGCGATCGTCGACAGCATCGAGAAGGACGGCGGGTTCTGGACGGTCGAGGAGCTCCAGCAGCAGGCTGCGAAGTTCGCGACGTACGAGTTCGACCTGCGCCTGCCCTACTAGTGGAAGCACAGCCCACGATGCCCGACCAGCAGCAGACCTCGCCTGCGATCGACGTCCGCGAGATCCTCGGCGTCCGCGAGACCGCACCCGACAGGTTCGTGTCGTCCTATGTGGCACCGAGCGAGCGCTCGCTCAATGGCGGCCAGACGGCGGCGCAGGCGCTCAACGCGGCCTTCGCCACCGTGCCGAGCCACCTCGTGGCCCACTCGGTCCATGTGCACTTCATCGCGGCCGGTGATCCGCTGGCGCCGGTCCAGTTCGACGTGCAGCGCGATCGCGACAGCCGCGCCTTCTCGACCCGGCACGTGACCTGCCATCAGGGCGATCGCCTCGTCGCGCGCATCACCGCGTCCTTCCACGCGCCCGAGGGCGGCCCCGACATCCAGCTGCCGGTCGGGCCCGAGCTGCCCCACCCGGAGGACTGCCGGCCCGTGCCCTCGCACTTCGCGGGCATGGACGTGCGGGTCACGGAAACCAACCCCGACTACGTCTACGAGCCGCGCCTGTGGGGCAGGCCCCTGCAGCCCGTCGGCGACGACCCGCGCTGGAACGCCTGTGCCCTGATCTACTTCTCAGATCTGCACAGCGGCCTCCCACGCCTGCTGCACGTCGACGAGGACGATTTCCAGACGAGCCTGGACCATGCCGTGTGGATGCACCGGCCCTTTCTCATCGACGACTGGGTGCTCATGGACCACTTCGGCGAGACCATCGCCGACGGCCGGTCCTGGTACCGCAGCCAGGTCTTCGATCGTCGCGGCGTGCTCATCGCCAGCTGCGCCCAGGAGATGCTGCTGCGCCCCGCGCGCAGGTGATCGACGACCATCGAGAGCAGGAGGAGACATGTCGGGCAAGGGAACCAAGGACGATCCCTGGCGGCTGACCACGCCGCCGGGGTCGTCGGAGTACCAGATGCACCGGGACGAGTCGGTCGACCCGCCAGAGCTCGTCTGCGTCGTGGGCTCGACCACGCTGCGGTACCAGGCGCGTGCGATCGAGGACCTGCACGCGATGCTCATCGCCCACGGCGACTGGATGCCCCTGGGAGCGGCGGACGAGGGCAAGGGCGCCGCACCCGGCACGGTCGAGGCCTGGGCCAGAGCCGGCGACAACCCGGTCGGGGGCTGGTACGGCCTGCGCAAGGGCTACCGGGGCCGTTTCGGCATGTACCTGCCGCCGCTGCTCGAGGAGCTGGGACTGGTCGAGCTCGAGCACAACGCGCGCAACAACCGCGTGCGGGCCCGAGGGTGAGCGCTGTGGCGCCATCACTGACGCAAGTCGCATGAGGATCCGCATGGCGAGCGTGCTCGACGACACCTGCGGCAATCTCATCCAGCTCGTGCAGCGCACGTAGCGCCTCCGCTGCCTGGTTCGGGAATACTTGGCCGCGTGTCCGTGAGGCGTTACTACCCGACCGAGCGCGTGGGCGCGCTGAGCGATGGCGTCTTCGCGATCGTGCTGACCCTGCTCGTGCTCGAGTTCGACCTTCCCGAGAGCGATGCAGCCGGAGATGTCTGGGTCGACCTCACCGACAACTGGCATGAACTGGTCGGGTGGCTCGTGAGCTTCACCGTGCTGGCGCGCATGTGGATGATCCACCACGACACCTTCGCCACGATCAGGCGCACCTCGTCGCGCACGATCCTCGTCAACTTCCTGTTCCTGGGGTCGATCTCGCTCGTGCCCTTCGCCGCGCGCCTCATCGGCACCTTCGAGTTCAAGGATCCCGCATCGATCATCGTGTTCTCGGTCATGCTCGGCCTCACCGGTCTCACCCTGGGCATGGTGATCGCCGCAGCTGAGTCCGATGCGCGCATCCGCAGGCCCGACCGCGGCGTGTGGAGCTGGCGCATGCGCCACCACCTGCTCGTCATCCCTGCGATCTCGGTGCTCTCGTGTGTGGGTGCGCTCCTGCACCCGGCCCTGGGCGTGTCGATCCTGGCGATCGAGGCCGTGGTCTCGACGGTCGTGCTCGTGGGCTTCGGTGGCGAGGAGGACGTCGAATCCGCCAGCGCGGCGGGCGCAAGCGGCTAGGGTCGCCGACGACGGGGCAGGCAGCCCCACGGACACGATGGGAAGAGGCCGATGAGTCCAGAGGGATCGCAGTCCAAGGGTCGCCTGAGCGGCGGGGTGATCGCCACCCTGAGCGGGGTGGCCGTGCTCGTCATCGTCATCCTGCAGAACCGGCAGTCGGTGACGTTCGAGTTCCTGATGCTCGATCTCACCTGGCCGATGTGGCTCTACACCATCGTCGTGGCCGTGTTCGGCGCCGTGGTGTGGCTCGGCCTGGGCGTGCTGCGCAGGCGCCGCCGCCGGCAGGCCCGCCGCGACTGACCCATCCGCCGCTGTCTGACGCCGGGCGCTACCAGTCCACGATGCGGTAGGGCGTCTCTCCAGTGCGCTTGAGCTCGATGAGCACGTCATCGGCGCGCTCGATGAGCTGCACGGGGCTGACGACCTGGCTCGGATGCGCGATGGCGGCGCCGATGGTGATGCGCAGGTCGACGCGCGTGGTGCCGATGTGCAGCGGCTCGTCAAACGCCGCGAGCATGCGCTCGCACAGCACGGTGACGCCCTCGCGTCCGTCGATGGCCGGTACGGCCACCACGAACTCGTCGCCGCCGAAGCGGGCCACCGTGTCGGCTGCACGGAAGCACCGGGCCAGTCGCTGGGCTGTGAGCACCAGCACCTGATCGCCGACCAGGTGCCCATGCCGGTCGTTGATCTCCTTGAAGTCGTTGAGGTCGGCGTAGATGACCGCGCAGTCCTTCTCCAGGTTGCGGATCGCCAGCTGCGCCTCGAGCCGCGCGACCAGCAGGCGCCGATTGGGCAGGCCGGTCAGCTCGTCAGTGGTCGCCAGGATCCACAGGTTCAGTTCGCGTCGTGCGCGTCGCAGCGACAGGACCACACTGACGACGGCGATGACGACGAAGACGCCCATGCGTCCCCAGAAGACCCAGGAGCCGCCCAGCCCGGAGGCGAGACCGGCTGCCAGGCTGATCGCGAGCCCGAGCAGGCTCAGCAGGGCGACGACGCGCGGGCCCTTGACGACGGCGGTGAAGATGACGGCCATCCAGATGACCGCGAACGGCACGACGTCGGGGAAGACCACGACCGCGACGCCGCCGGCGACCATGACCGCCGCGGCCAGCAGCACGCGCAGGTCCAGGATCGAGTCCGCGGTCTCGACGGGCGGCTGTTCGGCGTGGGGCACGGCTGCGATCGTAGAGCGCCGGGCACGTGCGTGCCCAGGGAGCGAGGCTAGAGCCTGCGCAGCACCGTGACGATCTTGCCCATGATGGTCGCGTCGTCGCCGAGGATGGGCGCATAGGCGGGGTTGTGCGGCATGAGCCACACGTGCCCGTCGCGGCGCTTGAGCGTCTTGACGGTGGCCTCGTCGTCGAGCAGGGCGGCGACGATCTCGCCGTTCTCGGCCGTGGCCTGCGCGCGCACGACAACCCAGTCGCCGTCGCAGATGGCCGCGTCGATCATCGAGTCGCCGCTGACGCGCAGCATGAACAGGTCGCCCTCGCCGACGAGATCGCGGGGCAGGGGGAAGACCGCCTCGACCTGCTGCTCGGCCAGGATCGGGCCGCCGGCCGCGATGCGGCCGACGAGGGGCACGAGTGCGGCGCCTGCTCGCAGGGTCGACTCGTGGGCGTCTTCATCGGACACCGGGACGGTGGGCACCACGCGCAGGGCCGGCGCAGCGCCGGCCGCAGGGGCCACGGCATGCGGATCGGCGACGACCATGGCCCGCGGCCGGTTGGGGTCGCGGCGCAGGTAGCCCAGCTTCTCCAGGCTCTTGAGCTGGTAGGCGACCGAGCTGGGCGAGGTCAGGCCCACGCTCTCGCCGATCTCGCGCACGCTCGGGGGATAGCCGTGCTCCTCGACCGACTCGCGGATCATGCGCAGGATCTGCTGCTGGCGCGCGGTCAGGCCGTCGTCGCCGGCCGGGCCGTCGGGCAGCTCCACGATCTGGCTCATGTGTCCTCCACCTGCGCTGCGCCTGACTGTCAGACCTGCGCGACAGGCTCCACGGTAGCCAAGCGACACGCCGAAATCAAACACATGTTCGAATGTGCTGGACGTGTCGGCGCGGCATCTGGTAAAAATCGCACAGGCGTTCGATCGAACAGGTGTTCGAACCTTCGCCCTTCCCCTCGAGAAAGGCTCACTCATGTCGATCGCTCTCACGATGGCACCGGCCGCAGCTTCGCGCTCGGCCGCCGCCCGACGCAGCCTCGCAGGGTCGAATGCACCGAAGCGCGCAGCGGTCTCCGCGAGGCCCGCGCGCTCCACCCGGGCCAGCGCACCCAGGCCCCGCAGCAGCGCGCCTGCAGCGCTGCAGCTCACCACACGCGGCCGCCTGGCGATCGTCCTGATGGTCGTGCTGGCCGCCTTCGCGCTCATGCTGGCCTTCGGCGCCCGCGCCCAGGCCACCGATGCCGCCCAGGGCCCGGCCACCGCGGTCGTCGTGGTGCAGGCAGGGGAGTCCCTGTGGTCGATCGCCCAGGTGATCGCACCCGACGCCGATCCCCGTGCGACCGTCAATGCGATCAAGGATCTCAACGGCATGAGCGCTGCGGTCGTGGCCGCCGGGCAGTCCCTCGTCGTGCCGATCACGCGCTGACCGCGAGGGCTCACCCCACGGGCGACACGCCGATGACCGGCGTGTCGGTCCCCGGGCCTTGCAAACCCGTCTCGGTCGCAGTAGTGTCGCGACCCCTAGATGTAGTAGTCACAACCGTGTGCTTCCTCCACAGGTTGTGGTACCTCATCAACAGGTCGTCCACAAGGATTCCCCAGGTAATCCCCAAGACGGCAGCACTGGCGAGACGGATGTGACACGAGAGCACTCGTGTGACAGGTGAGCATGATCGAGGAGGTGACCCGATGCGCTGTCCTTTCTGCAAGGAGGACGACTCCCGGGTCGTCGACTCGCGCACGGCCGATGAGGGCCTGGCGATCCGCCGCCGCCGCGAGTGCGCGAGCTGCGGTCGCCGGTTCACCACGGCCGAGACCGCGGTGCTCCTGATCGCCAAGCGATCCGGGGCCCTGGAGTCCTTCAGTCGCCAGAAGGTCGTCAACGGCGTGCGCAAGGCCTGCCAGGGGCGCCCGGTCAGCGACGACGACCTGGCCCTGCTGGCCCAGCGGGTCGAGGACACCCTGCGTGCCTCCGGCTCCGCCGAGGTGCCCGCGCAGGAGGTGGGCCTGGCCATCCTGGGCCCGCTGCGCGAGCTCGACGAGGTGGCCTACCTGCGGTTCGCATCCGTGTACCGCTCCTTCGACACCCTCGACGACTTCGAGGCCGAGATCGCCCTGCTGCGCGCCGAGGGCGAGCCGCTCGGCCAGGAGCCCAGCTCCGCCCGCACCACCGGCACGACCAGCACACCGCACTAGATCCCACCCAGGCTTCCCGCTCCGTACTCGAAGCAAGAGAAAGGCACCACCCATGTCGGTCACCACGAATGCTCCGGCCTCCGTTGACGAGGGCTTCATCCACAACACCCTGCGCAAGCCCGGGCTGGTCATCGACCGCCTCTACACGACGGCTGGCGCGCACCCCTATGACGAGGTGACGTGGGAGCGTCGCGATGTCGTGCAGACCAACTGGAAGACCGGCGAGATCGTCTTCGAGCAGCGCGGGGTCGAGTTCCCCGACACCTGGAGCGTCAACGCATCGACCATCGTCACCACCAAGTACTTCCGCGGCGCGGTCGGCACCGAGAGCCGCGAGTGGAGCCTCAAGCAGCTCATCGACCGGGTCGTGCTCACCTACACGGCCGCCGGCAAGGAGCACGGCTACTTCCGCACGCCTGCAGACGCCGAGGTCTTCGAGCTCGAGCTGACCCACATGCTGCTCAACCAGGTCTTCAGCTTCAACTCGCCCGTCTGGTTCAACGTCGGCACCACGAGCCCGCAGCAGGTGAGCGCCTGCTTCATCCTCAGCGTCGACGACACCATGGAGTCGATCCTCAACTGGTACCGCGAGGAGGGCATGATCTTCAAGGGCGGCTCAGGCGCCGGCCTCAAC
>JAQTXL010000157.1 GCA_028688835.1 Candidatus Nanopelagicales bacterium
CTGGCTCACGCCGGGCGTGACCGCCACAAGCGTGGGCTACATGGGCGGGCTGTACCCGTCGCCCTCGTACGAGGAGGTGTGCACCGGCCGCACCGGGCACGCCGAGACCGCCCGCGTCGACTACGACCCAACAGTCATCCCGTCCCTGGAGATCCTGCGGATCTTCTGGGAGCAGCACGATCCCACCCAGGGCATGCGCCAGGGCAACGATGTCGGCTCGCAGTACCGCAGCGCGATCTTCACGACCACCGAGGCCCAGCACGATCTTGCCGTGCTGACGCGCGACGCCTACGCGCCTGTGCTCGCCGAACGCGGCTATGGACCCATCACCACGGAGATCGCGCCCGCCAGCGACTTCACGTACTTCCCGGCCGAGCTGCATCACCAGCGCTACCTCGAGGTGCACCCCAACGGCTACGGCTGCCATGCGAAGACGGGCATCGCCCTGCCGCTGCCGGCCTAGCGATGCTCGAGCCCGCACCAGACGAGGGGTTCGACCGCGAGCTCATGCGCATCGTCGATCGGCTGCGCACCATGCCGCTCGAGCGCCTTGAGTCGATCCAGCCGCAGGTGCGCGAGCTCGCACTCGCGCTCATCGCACTCGCACGCGACTTCGGCGACCCTGCGCCCACTGCGCTCCCGGCATTCAGCGCGCGCGCCAGTGCCGATGTGGTCATGGTGCTCGGCAGTGATGTGCGCGCATGCGCACGGTCGGACGAGCAGCTCGAGTCCGCCGCGCACTGCCTCACCCAGGCGCGCCGCGCACTGCCCTGACGCTAGTCGCGGCCTGCGAAGATCGCCAGGAACCTCAGGATCTCGAGGTACAGCCACACCAGCGTCATGAGCAGGCCGAAGGCCATGCGCCAGGACTCGCGCTCGGGCGCGCCGTTGGCGATGCCCTGCTTGATGGCCTCGAAGTCGAGCATGAGCGTGAACGACGCCAGCGCGACGCCGACCAGGCACAGCAGCAGTCCGAGCGTGCCGACCCCGTAGAAGCCCCAGCCGCCACCCACGCCGAACAGCGCGGCGATCAGCGAGGCCAGGCCGATGACGGCGTAGCTCACGATCGACACGAGCATGACGCGCTTGAACTTGCCGGTGACCTTGACGATGCCGGTCCCGTAGAGGAACAGCATCACGGCGAAGGCCGTCATGGTGCCGATGACCGCCTGCTGCACCAGCCCCTCGTACTGCACTGACTGCGCGTAGTCGTTGTACCAGTAGGAGATCGCGCCGAGGAGGTAGCCCTGGGCGACGGCGTAGAGCGCCACGAGCACTGGCGAGACCTGTGCCTTGAGGGCATTGACGAACCCGAGACCCAGTCCGACGATCATCGCCACGATCAGCAGGTAGGGCGCCGACGGGTACGTGTTCCAGCCGACCACGGCCAGCGCAACGGTGATGGCGAAGACGAAGGCCGTCTTCATGATGACATCGGTGAGCGTCAGGCGGGCGCCGCCGCCGGCCGTGACGCGCGCGAAGTCCTGGTCGACCGTGGTCGCGCCGCCGCCGGATGCATGGGCCAGGGCCGCGCGGCCCTCCTCGTAGGCGAAGCCCGGCTGATCCGCCTGCTCGTAGCGCGACAGGACCGGGTTGTTCGAGTTGTTGAAGCGCGAGTTCTCAGCCATGCGACGACGGTAAGCCGAACCTGCGCCGGAGTGCAAATGCCTGTGCGGAGTGTCCTGCGCACCGTGCCCCCGATGGGATTTGAACCCATACTGTGCCGGGTTTAAGCCGGGTGTCTCTGCCAGTTGGACTACAGGGGCGTGGCCTCAGAGCCTAGGGGTGGCAAGACTGAGGCTGCCGGCTCGCGCGCTAGTAGACGGGATTCACCGACGCCGTGGAACCACGGACGACCAGGCGCGTCGGGAGCACGATCGACTTGGCATCGACGCCGTCGTCGGAGTTCACCTGCACCAGCAGCGCCTCGGCCGCGATGCGGCCCATGTCGTGCACCGGCTGCTCGATCGTGGTGAGCTCGAGCAGCTCGGACATGTCGTGACCGTCGACGCCGACCAGCGAGACATCGCGACCGGGCTGCAGTCCGTGGCTGCGCAGGGCGCGCATCGCGCCGAAGGCCATCTCGTCGGACATGCAGAACACGGCTGTCGGCCGCTCCCGCTGGGCGAGCAGCTCGGTCATCGCCTGCTCACCACCGGTCGTGGTGAAGTAGCCCGGCACCTCGTAGTTGGGCACCAGGGGCAGACCGGCCTCCTGCATGGCCTCGACGAACCCCTCGTGGCGGTCGAACTCCGCGGTGAAGCGCGTGCGGCCAGGTGCGGCGGAGATCAGCCCGATGCGCTGGTGGCCGAGATTGATGAGGTGCTGCGTGGCCATGCGCCCGGCATGCACGTCGTCGATCTTGACGCTCGGGGTGTCGCCGAC
This sequence comes from Candidatus Nanopelagicales bacterium, assembly GCA_028688835.1. Classification (GTDB taxonomy): domain Bacteria; phylum Actinomycetota; class Actinomycetes; order S36-B12; family S36-B12; genus UBA11398. Next base: position 2,386 of record JAQTXL010000157.1, read on the forward strand.
GCTCACGCCGATGAGGCTCGTGGGCAGTCCGAGATTGATGACGTCGGCCAGCTGCGGATCGTCGGTCGGGATCGCGATCACCAGGACTCCGTCGACGCGACGTCGCAGTCGCGGCGCAGGCGGCAGGCGGTACTGGGCGTCGGGGTTGCTCACGGTCATGAGCAGCAGGTCCATGCCAGCGCTCTGCAGCGTCGACTCGACTCCGGACAGCACCGTGGAGAAGTACCAGCGCGCGATGTACGGGGTGATGACCGCGACGCTGCCGGTGCGACCGCTGGCCAGTCTCGAGGCGCTCGGCGAGATCACGTAGTCGAGCTCTGCTGCCGCTCGCTCGACGCGCGTGCGTGTCTGCTCGTCGACATTGGCAAGGCCGCGCAAGGCACGGCTGACCGTGGCAGTCGAGACTCCGGCGGCCTGCGCGACATCGCGGATGGTGATCCCCACAGACCCTCCCCTCACCGACCTAAAGCGATTACACGCTATCAGCGGCGATGGGTCAAGATCCCGCTGCCGCCAGTCTGTAAACGATGCCATCGAGGATGTCATATTCGGAGACGAGCAGGCGCGCCGGGTGGGTGCGGAGGGCAAGCTCGCGCGCGATCATGGCACCCCCGCCGATCACGTCGATCCGGCCCGGATGCATGAACGGCAGTGCTGCGCGCTCCGTACGGGTCATCGCCAGGAGGGTCGCCGTGAGCTGCTCGACCCCCGCCAGGTCGAGCGAGGACCCGTGGATCACCCCCGGGTCGTAGGACTCCAGGCCCATGGCCATCGCCGAGAGCGTCGTCACTGTTCCTGCGACGCCGACCACGGTGCGTGCCTGCGCGAGGTCCACGACCTGGGCCGCGCGGTCGAAGCCGGCAGCGATGTCAGCCTGGGCGGCGGCCACCTGCCCTGGCGTGGGCGGGTCGCCCACCAGATGCCGTTCCGTCATGCGCACGCAGCCCATGTCGATGCTCACCGCTGCCGTGACGCCGAACCCGGCGTCGGCGCTCCCGAGCACGAACTCCGTGGACCCACCGCCGATGTCGACGACCAGCACCGGCGACTCGAGACCGCTGAGCCCGCGCACGGCGCCGATGAAGGATAGCTCTGCCTCCTCCACCCCCGTGATGACCTCAGGACTCACCCCCAGCCGACGGTGGACGCCGTCGATGAAGGCGGCCCGGTTGCCCACATCCCTGCTGGCCGAGGTGGCGACGAACCGCACCGCACGCACCCCGTGCGCATCGATCATCGCCCGGTACTCGTCGCATGCGGCAAACGTGCGTGCGAGCGCCTCGGCCGAGAACTCACCGGTGCGGTCCACACCCTCGCCGAGCCGCACGATGCGCATCTCGCGCGCCAGCTCGATGAGCGCGCCGTCAGCGTCGACCTCGGCGATCAGCAGCCGGATCGAGTTGGTGCCGCAGTCGATCGCTGCAACCGGGCCTTGGGCGCATGGCTGCCCGCTCCACCAGTCGCCGATCAGGGCCAGCACCTCGTCACCCAGGGGATTCACCCCTGGGCCGGCTGCGAGTGCGTGGGCGGCGAGCACATGCAGGCACTTGACGCGGTCGGGCATGCCGCCGGCGCTGATGCCTGCGATCTCCTCGACGTCGCCGAGCTCACGGCGCTCGTGCAGGTAGTGCTCATGCGCGCGCCGGTAGGCATCCGCGAGTCCGGCATCCTCCTGCAGGCGCTGCTCCATCTCCCGCATCACGCCCTGGCTCTCCAGCGTGCCGATCATCGACGAGAGCCGTGGGCAAGTGAGGTAGTAGGAGGTCGGGAACGGCGTGCCGTCGGGCAGGCGCGGCTCGGTGCGCACGACGTCGGGCGCCCCGCATGGGCATCGGTGCGCGATCCCGACCACGCCTCGCGGGGTGCGGCCCAGCTGACGCGCGACGATGCTCAGGTCGTCAGAGGCCACTGGTGGCACCGGCAGTCACGGACGACCCGGCTTCGGGCGCACCCTTGTCGGCCTGCTGCAGGGTGCCCCAC
>JAQTXL010000158.1 GCA_028688835.1 Candidatus Nanopelagicales bacterium
ACGCTGAACGCACCGCAGCACTGGACCCCTGGCTGCACCACTACAACAATGAACGCAACCACCACGGCATCGGAGGCAAACCACCCATCACCCGCGTCACGACATGAACGTCATGGCCGGTTACACCAGATGCGTGGGTGGTCCTGTTCGAGCGGGGTGGTGCTGGCGGCCCGCAGGCACCTTGGGCCGCCAGCACCCGTGTGGGCCTACGCGGCCGGAACGAGGTCAGCTTCGACCTCGAGCACGATCTGGACCTTCTCGCCCAGGGCGACGCCGCCGCCGGGAATCGGGCCGTTGTAGTTCACGCCGAAGTCTGTGCGGTTGATCTCCAGATTCGCCGAGAAGCCGGCCTTGAACTTGTCGTCGGCGATCTGCGCGAACTCCGGTGCCTCGGTCTTCAGGGACACAGCCTTGCTGGTGCCGCGGATGGTGAGGTCGCCATCGATGAAGAAGTCCTCGCCCTCCTGCCGCACGCCAGTGGAGGTGAAGGTGATGGTCGGATGATTGGCGGCGTCGAAGAAGTCCGCCGAGCGGATGTGGTCATCGCGCATTGTGTTGCCGGTGTTGATGCTGGTGGCCTCGATGGTGACGGCAACGGAGGAGTCGGCCGGGTTGTCGGCAGTGATGATCTCGCCAGAGAACGTGTCGAACTGGCCGCGGACCTTGCTCACCATCATGTGCTTGATAACGAAGCCGACGTGCGTATGCACGGTGTCGATCTTCCAGGTGCCGGCAACATAGCCGGGGATGTGGATCTCGTTCGTGGTGGTCATGGTGCTCCAAAGGCTCAAGGGCCAGCAGATGCCAGCCGGAAGTCGTGACGCCAGAAAGTGTACCGCTCAACTATCTTACGATGAACTATCCCGTTCGGGACGAGTGCACACTCGGACCCGGACCCCACGCACGAGTACCCTCGCCCCATGGACGAAAGTCAGCCGGGATGTGAGGGTGCCAGTGAGGACCTCACCTGGCAGCTGCATCGTGCTGCCCAGCGCCTGCGCTCGGGACTGGACGCTGTGTGCCGAGATCAGGGTCTTGGCGATGCGCGCGACTGGGTCGTGCTGACGGCACTGATCCAGGGCCCGGGCCGCACGCAGGCCGAACTTTGCACCAGCTTGGGACTGGACAAGACCACGCTCACCGCACTCCTGGACCGCCTCGAGGCCAAGAGCCTGATGCGCCGGCTCACCATCGCCGGCGATCGACGCGCGCGCGTCCCAGCGATCACGGCGGCCGGCGTGGTGGTGCAGCGCAATGTCGTCGCCGGCCGAGACGCCCACGAGGCGCAGCTCCTGGCGGCCTTCAGCGCCCAGGAGCGTGAGGTGCTGCGTGCACTCATCGGGCGCCTGGCCACAGAGCCCTGCGGTGCAGAAGCGTCCACACCGACCTGCCCCAACACCTGACGCGCACCCACTGCCGCGCTGCTGGCCCCCATCCTGCCGATTGCTGCGTGACGAAAACGCGCCCCTTCAGCCGTGGGTTTCGATGATCATGATCGCGCCGATGCCGATCAAGCCCGTCATGATCTACACCGCCCACAGCACGATCACCCTGGCGATGTGTCGACTCGCATCCTCGTGGTGCTCGCCCAAGTTCGGCGGCGTCAACTCACCGACAAGCATGCCCAGCAACGGGAACAATGGGGCGACGGCCAATGCCACCCACACCCACGGCGACAGCCCATCCGGCATCTGCACACCTCCCCCGAGGACAGCGCGAGCAAGGTGCCGCTGATTGCAGGTGCCGAGCGCTCACGGCCACGCTAGGCGGCCTTGGGCGGTGACGACGGCCCCTCGTCGGTCATGGACAGGTCAGAGCCATCGAATGGATGGGCGCATGCGCGTGGCACTCGCGACAGCCTGGATGGCGTCCAGTTGGTCAGCGCGTAGGGCCCAAAGCGTCCCCAGGCGATGACGGCGCACGCGACCAGCAGGACCGCGGGAGCCAGGAAGGACTCGCGCCGGCGCAAGTGCCCGTCGTCCAGTGGCAGGCGCTCAGTGTCGAACCGGTAGCGACCGGCATCTGATTGCACACTCGCGAGCTGTCGGTCGCGCGTGCAGCAGGCGGGCCACTGCGTCGTGGCTCCTGCGCGTGCAGCGAAAGCGTTCACCGGCACAGGTACTGGTGTGCGCGGCGCGCTCGAGGAAGTCGACGTAGCCGATAGGCGCGCAGGGCGTCGCGGGCATCAAGGGCGCCAGTGCAGGCGCGCCGATGGCCGGAGCGATCGCACCCGCGGCCAGCAGCCCTGTGCACAGCCCCGAAATCTTGATGAGTCCCTGCCGGGAGCATCCCCGTGGTGCGCGTGGACGCTCTGGCTGCTTCGCTGACTCCCTCCATGCAGTGGCCCGCACCTGAATCAGGGCCCGTCTGCTGGCAATGCTGGCACCGCGCATCCAGGTCGAAGACGTGCGCATCTGGGATATGTCGGCGCAGGACTCGGGCGCAGGAGCACGCTGCTGGATCGTCGGGCGAAGGATCAGCCCTTCGTTGAGGACCAGGCGCTGGTGCTCGACTGGCTGAAGTCCATCGGCCATGCGGGGCGCTCGCGATAGACAAGACAGTGGCGGCGGGTGCCGAGGCACCCGCCGCCACTGCTCGTTCCTGTGGGCAAGTTAGCCCAGCACGACCTTGCCGGTCGTGGTGTCGACGAGCTTGCCGCAGGTGGCCTTCGGGTCAGGAACGGGGACGCCGTTCTTGATCACGACGAACCACGAGCAGCGGTTCGGGTTGCCCATCGGCGTCACTCCAGGCTGGAACGACACGGTCTGCGGCATCATGCCTGCCGCGTTGTAGCTCGTGACCTTGCGCAGGTTGTCGACGAACGAGGCGCGTGTCGGGCACTTGCCGGCAAGCTTGAGGCCATGGATCATCAGGTCGGCCGCCGCGAAGGCCACTGGCGCTGTTGCACCGTACGGGTTGAGGCCAGCGGCCTTCATGCCGTTGATGTAGGTGCGCATTCCTGCAGCACCTGGCACGCCTGCGGGAATGGTGCCGTACGTGGTGCCGATCATGCCCTCGAGGGGGCCGGCGGCCTTGGCGATCACTGCCGGATCGACGAGGCCAGCACCCATTGAGCCCTTGAGGCTCACACCCTGCTGCTTGAGCGCCTGTGCGATGGACACGACGCCGTCGACGAACATCGACATGTAGGCACCGTCAGCGCCGGAGTTCTTGATCCGCAGCGCGGTCGAGGTCGCATCATGCGCGCCCTGGGCCTCGTCGGTGATGAGCAGCGCCTGATTGAGGCCGGTGCCGCTCGCCGGGATGGACTTGGACGTATTGGTCATGCCAGCCGCAGCGCTGGGGCTGTTGTGCGAGATCAGCGCGACGTTCGCGACCCCAGCCTGCTTGAGCCGCTCGAGCGGGGCAGTGCTGATGATTGTTGGGGCGGTGGGTCCCACCACGGAGAAGGTGTTGCGGTCATTGGCCATCGCCAGCACATTGAACCCGGTGACGGGCACATTGTTGGTCTTGAACGTGGGGAAGGCGGAGTCGGTGGCCGAGGTCATGATGATGCCGAACACCTTGTCGGACTGCAGTGCCTTGGTGGCCATCGTCGTCTGCGTCTGCCCGTTGGCCTGGTCGTCGTAGCCGATGAGGACGATCTTGCGACCGTTCACGCCGCCCTTGGCGTTCTCCTGGGCGACGCGCAGGCGGGCTGCAGCCTCGCCGCCGGCGAAGTTCGCCGCGGCAGGCCCGGTCTTGGGCGAGAAGAAGCCCAGCGTGATCGTGGAGGGCGTGATGCCCTCACTGGGGGCACAGGCCGCGTTGGCGTTCGCCTTGCTCGTGGGTGCGGGCGTCGGCGCGGCGCCGGCACTGTTGACCGCGAGCGCCAGGACGAGTGCGGAGGTCAGGCCTCCAGTCACCGCCACCGCGCCTCGTGAAGTGAACTTCCGGGACATAGCTTCTCCTTTGTGGCGCGAGCTGTCATGCATGCGCGCTTGGGTATGGATCGATCGGGTGTCGTCAACGCTCCTGGTTGCCCAGGATGGCTGCCCTGCCATTTCAACCCATACCGGGAGGTATGCGGGGCAAAACGGCAAAATTTCCTGTCGCAGCTTCTTGCACTCCCACATCACGGTTGTGCCTGCCAGGCAGGCTGCTGGCGGCGAAGCGGTGGCCCGGCGCGGTCCCTGCCGTCGTGTCAAGCTCTCATGCGTGAGCCAAAGCGTTCACAGGCACAGGCACAGGCACAGGTACTGGGCGTGCGCGGTGCGCTCGAGGAAGTCGGCGTAGCCGATCGGCGCGCAGCCGGCAGGCAGTGCAGTGGGCTCACGGCGCAGGTGCTCTAGGTCAGGCGCGCTGGCCCACAGGTGTGCGCCGGCCTCGACC
>JAQTXL010000033.1 GCA_028688835.1 Candidatus Nanopelagicales bacterium
CGATGACGAGCGGGCGCAGGCGGGTCTCCAGGACGTCCTTGGTGAAGTCGTTGGGCGCCGCGACCAGCGCCGTGCCCTCGACGAGTCCGAGCGGACGGGTGAGCGCGACGAACGCGCGCTGCTGCGGGGTGAGCGCCCCCTCCGCGAGGGTCGCCAGCACCTCTGGCCAGACATCTGCCAGTTCGCGGGTCTCGTCCATGGTGTCCCCTTGCTCGGTGGTGCCGTGATTCTGCCAGTTGTCCACAAGTATTTCCACAGGTGTGGACCTGCCATGCTGCCAGGGCTGTGGACGATAGTGAGGTACGGCCGTGCGCGCCAGCCCGGGTTCCGCACTCCGGTCGGCGGGGGACCCCGAGTTGACCCCAAGGGCGGCTTGTCCGTAATCTTGAGCCTTTCCAGGGGGCGACCCCTCGGCTTACTTCCCAGTCAACGAACGCGGAGCCCGATCATGAAGCGCACCTACCAGCCCAACAACCGTCGTCGCGCGAAGACGCACGGCTTCCGGCTGCGGATGCGCACCCGTGCGGGCCGCGCGGTGCTGGCCTCACGCCGCTCCAAGGGCCGCGAACGCCTCTCGGCCTAATGCTGGCCGCGCCGCATCGGTTGCGCCGTTCCCGTGACTTCACGCTGACGGTTCGTCGGGGTGCGCGCGCAGGACGCCCTGATCTCGTGGTGCACTGCCTCCTGACTGCCGTGGACGAGCCGGCACGCATCGGCTTCACCGTGGGAGCCTCCGTCGGCGGGTCCGTGGCACGCCACCGGGTCAGCCGTCGGCTGCGCGCCCTGGCCATGCCACTCGTGCCCACCCTGCCTGCAGGCGCCTCGGTGGTCGTGCGCGCCCTGCCCGGCGCGAGCACCTGCAGCCATGCCGACCTCCAGGACCAGATGCGCGGTGCCGTGGCCGCTGCCGTGCGCAAGGCAGCGGCATGAAGCAGCTGGCCTGGTGCTGGGACCACACCCTGGGCGGGCTGCTCAAGTGGACGCTCATCGGCCTCATCCGGGCCTACCAGCTGACCCTGTCGCCACTGCTCATGCCCAGCTGCAGGTTCCATCCCAGCTGCTCCGCCTATGCTCTGGGCTCAGTGCGAGAACATGGCGCAGTCAAAGGCTTCCTGCTCAGCTGCTGGCGCCTGATGCGCTGCAATCCATGGAACGGTGGCGGTGTGGACCCCGTGCCTGATCACGGGCATTGGCGACCCGACATACTTCCTGATGGGCGTCCGCGCACTTCGGCGTCTGCAGACCTGACAATCCAAGGGAAACCATGTTCATCCTCGATTGGCTGAAAGACGGCGTCAGCTGGGTTCTCGTCCAGTGGCATGGGCTCTTCAGCATCTTCCTCGACCCGGACAGCGGCTGGACCTGGACCTTCGCCATCGTCGGCCTGGTCGTCACGATCCGCGTGCTGCTCATCCCGCTGTTCGTGAAGCAGATCAAGTCTCAGCGCAATCTGCAGCTCATCCAGCCGCAGATGAAGGAGATCCAGAAGAAGTACGCCGGCGACCGCGAGAAGCAGTCCGCCGAGATGATGAAGCTCTACAAGGAGACCGGCACCAACCCGCTGGCGTCGTGCCTGCCGATCATCCTGCAGGCGCCCATCTTCTTCGCCCTGTTCAGCGTGCTCAACGGCGTCTCCCAGTACAGCCCCGACGATCCCACCTACGTGGCTCCCGGCGTCTTCGCCTGGTCGCAGTACACGCACCTGGTGCCGTCGATGCACGATGCGCAGATCTTCGGGGTGCCGCTCTACGGCACGTTCATGCATGCTGATGAGACCCCGAACCCGACCGCCACGCATGTCCTGTGCGTCGTCCTCATCATCCTCATGACGGCGACCACGTTCTTCACCCAGCGCCAGCTCATCGTGAAGAACAGCGCCCCGGACAATCCGATGGTCAAGCAGCAGAAGATCCTGCTCTACGTCTTCCCGCTGATGTTCATGATCTCGGGCATCAACTTCCCGATCGGCGTGCTCATCTACTGGTTCACGACAAACATCTGGTCGATGGGCCAGCAGTTCTGGGTGATCCGCAACAATCCACAGCCGGGAACCCCGGCCTTCGAGTCCAAGCAGGCGCGCATCGATGCCCGCGAGAACCGCCGGCGCGGGGTGTCCACGCACGAGGTGATCGAGGGAGAGATCGTCGATGAGGCGGCACCCACGCGTGTGCAGCCCAAGAAGACCTCACGTAGCCAACGCAAGCGCAAGTAGGAGAGACCCATATGTCTGACGTGCACACGGACAAGCGCAGCCTTCTCGAGCAGGAGGGTGAAGCTGCAGCCGACTATCTCGAGGCCCTGCTCGATATCGCCGATCTCGATGGGGACATCGACATCGACGTCGAGGGCAACCGCGCGATGGTGTCGATTGTTGAGGTGAATTCTGGTGATTTGTCCCATCTTGTCGGGGACAAGGGCGAGATCCTCGATGCCCTGCAGGAGCTCACCAGGCTCGCGGCCGCCCGGGAGACCGGTGAGCGCTCGCGCCTCATGCTCGACATCGGGGGCTACCGCGCCCAGCGCCGGGCCGACCTGGTCGAGCAGGCCAAGGCCGCGATCGCCGAGGCCCAGCGCACGGCTGCGCCGGTGAGCATGCCGGCGATGACGCCGTTCGAGCGCAAGATCGTGCATGACGCCGTGGCTGATGCCGGGCTGGTGAGCGGCTCGGAGGGTGAGGAGCCCAATCGCCGCGTGGTCATCCGCGTGAGCTAACCGTTTCACGTGAAACATCCCGAGCTCCCGGCCTGGCTGACGCCGCACGTCGACAGCCTCGATGCCTATGCGGACATCCTGGCGACCACCGGCGTGGAGCACGGGCTCATCGGCCCGCGTGAGGTTCCGCGACTGTGGTCGCGGCACCTGCTGAATTCCGCGGTCGTCGCGGATCCCGCGGCCGGGCTGGTCCCCGAGCGCTCGACCGTCGCCGATGTCGGCTCCGGCGCGGGCCTGCCCGGACTCGTCTGGGCGCTTGCGCGTCCCGACCTTCAGGTGACCCTCATCGAACCGCTCCTGCGTCGGGCCACCTTCCTGGGTGAGGTCGTGCAGCAGCTGGCACTGGAGTCCCGGGTCACGGTGGTGCGAGGCCGCGGCGAGGAGGTGCGGGCACTGTGGGGCACCTTCGACGTGGTGACCGCGCGTGCTGTGGCCCCGCTGGGCAAGCTGCTGGGCTGGACCGTTCCCCTCCTGCACGACGGTGGGCGACTGCTGGCGCTCAAGGGCCAGCAGGCGGCCGAGGAGGTCGCCGGTGCGACCGCAGAGCTCCGGACGTTCGGCATGCGTGACGTGTCAGTGCTGCAGATCGGCGCCCCGTGGGTGGATCCGCAGACCACGGTGGTCAGCGCCTGGCTGGGTGCGGCACACTAGGGCCATGATCGCCGACCCGCCCGCCGCACCCGAGCACGCGGAGCTGGGATGGCCCGTTTCACGTGAAACATCGCAGGAGCCCCAGGAGCCGAGCACGGATCTCGGATGGCCCGCATGACGCGTGTGATCACGGTCGCCAACCAGAAGGGCGGCGTCGGCAAGACCACCAGCACCGTGAACATCGCCGGCGCACTGGCGCAGGGCGGCGCTCGCGTGGTCGTGATCGACATGGATCCCCAGGGCAATGCCTCGACCGCGGTCGGCGTTGACCATCGCGAGGGCGTGCCCGGGATCTACGAGGTCCTCATCGGCGATGCGGCGCTGTCCGACGTCGAGCAGCCGTGCCCGGACATCCCGGGCCTGACCTGCATCCCAGCGACCATCGACCTGGCCGGGGCGGAGATCGAGCTGGTCTCGCAGGTGGCCCGTGAGTACCGCCTGGCCCGGGCCCTCGAGACCTTCATCGCCGAGGCGGCGGCCGACGGCCAGCCGATCGACTATGTGCTGCTGGACTGCCCGCCCTCACTCGGCCTGCTCACCCTCAATGGACTCGTGGCCGCGCGCGAGGTGCTGCTGCCGATCCAGTGCGAGTACTACGCGCTCGAGGGCCTGTCACAGCTGCTGCGCACCATCGAGATGGTGCGCACCCATCTCAATCCGCAGCTGGAGGTCTCGGCGATCCTGCTCACGATGTACGACGGGCGCACCCGGCTGGCGGCCCAGGTGGCCGAGGAGGTGCGCACGCATTTCGGCGAGCGGGTGCTCAGCACCGTCATCCCCCGCAATGTGCGGGTGTCGGAGGCACCGTCGTACGCGCAGACGGTCGTCACCTATGACCCGTCCTCGCCCGGGGCCCTCACCTACCGACAGGCGGCTGCGGAGCTCGCAGCCATCCATCCACAGAGTTATCCACAGTAATATCGTCCCAAAACGGGATATATCGGACAGTTTGTGCACCGGAGGGTCGATGAGCGAGACACCGAAGCGGGGCCTGGGCAAGGGCCTGGGCGCACTCATCCCGACCGCGGCTGCGCCGACGGCTGTGGCGGCACCGGCTCGCCCGGCGTCCGAGCCGGCCGATGTGCACGGGCTGCGCTATGCCGAGCTGCCGATCGGCACGATCACCCCCAACCCGCGCCAGCCGCGCACGCTCTTCGACGAGGATGCGCTCCAGGAGCTGGTCCACTCGATCCGCGAGATCGGCCTGCTCCAGCCGATCGTCGTGCGGCCGGCCGGGGCGGGCTACGAGCTGGTGGCTGGGGAGCGTCGCCTGCGCGCCTGCCGCATCGCCGGCCTTGCCGTCGTGCCGGCGATCATCCGGCAGACCGACGACGACGCACTCCTGCGCGATGCCCTGCTGGAGAACCTGCACCGCGCCAACCTCAACCCGCTCGAGGAGGCGGCTGCCTACCAGCAGCTGCTGGAGGACTTCGGCTGCACCCAGGACGAGCTTGCCCAGCGCATCGGCCGCTCGCGCCCGCAGGTCACCAACACGCTGCGACTGCTCAAGCTGCCCCCGGATGTGCAGCGACGGGTCGCGGCCGGGGTCATCAGCGCCGGGCATGCGCGAGCACTGCTCGCGCTGGAGGATCCCGACCAGATGCGCGCCCTGGCAGCCCGCATCGTCAATGAGGGCCTGAGCGTGCGCAGCGTCGAGGAGATCGTGCTGCTCACCGGCGACGGCCATGCCTCACGCAAGCGCAAGCCCGGCGGGGGCAGCGCAGCCCTGGCCGAGCTCCGCTCCGACATCGCCGAGCGCATCGAGGGGGCGCTCGACACACGGGTCACGGTGACGGGGCTCGCCTCGGGCCGTCAGCGCGGGCGCATCGTCATCGAGGTCGCCGATGCCGCGGACCTGCGACGCATCGCCGACATGATCGCCCCGCAGCAGGGCTGAGTTCAGCCCCGGGCTGCAGCGCGGCGCACGAGCGCGTTCGCGATCTCGCCCAGACCCAGTCCCGCGGCCTGCAGGGCCTGCGGGAACAGTGAGGTCTCGGTCATGCCCGGGGCCGCGTTGGTCTCCAGGAACCAGGGCGTGCCCGCCGCGTCGATGATGAGGTCGGTGCGCGACCAGTCACGCAGTCCCAGCACCTCGTGGGCCAGCACCGCGATGCGCGCGCATTCGGCGGCCAGCTCGTCACTGAGGCGCGCTGGCACGAAGAACTCCGTCGTGCCAGCGGTGTAGCGCGACTTGTAGTCGTAGATCCCGGACTCGGGCACGATCTCGACCGCGGGCAGCGCCACGGTGCCCTCCGCCGTCTCCAGCACACTGACCGCCACTTCGGTGCCGTCGATGTACTGCTCCATCATCGCGACATCGCTGTAGGCGAAGGCCCCGACCATCGCCGACGGGAAGTCCTCCGCACTGCGGACGATCGATGCGCCAAGAGCTGAGCCGCCGGAGGTCGGCTTCACCATGATCGGCAGTCCCAGGAACTCGCGGATGCCGGTGAGCACCCCGGCCGCTCCCAGCTCGCGGAACATCGCATGCGGGATCGCCAGCACTGCAGGCGTGCTGACGCCGGCCGTGGCCAGCAGGGTCTTGGCGACCGGCTTGTCGAAGGCCAGGCGTGCTGCCGCGCCGGTGGCGCCGACGAACGGCAGGCCCAGGGACGTGAGCACATCGCGCAGGGCGCCGTCCTCGCCTGCAGCGCCGTGCAGCAGCGGCACCACGCAGTCAGGACGATGCCGGCGCAGCACGTCGATGAGCGAGCTGTCGACATCGGCCTCGATCACCTCGGCATCCGAGCTGGTGCGCAGCGCCTCGGCCACGCGCCGTCCGGAGCGCAGGGAGACATCGCGCTCGGGGGAGAGTCCACCGGAGAGCACCAGATACGAGGTCATGCGGTGGTTCCCTTCTCGTGCGCGAACACCGTTGGGATCATTGGAGATCTGGGCCGGGCACATTCGTGCCCGAGCTCGTGCGCAGCGTGCTGCTGGTGCCGAACGTGTGCGCGATCTCGAGCTCGCCCTCGATGACGCCGGCCAGGCGGCGCACGCCCTCGCGGATGCGATCGGGCTCGGGATAGCAGTACGAGAGCCGCATGTGCTCGTGCCCCGAGCCGTCGACGTAGAAGCCGGTGCCCGGGACATAGGCAACGAGGGCCGCGACGGCACGTGGCAGCATCGCCTTGGCATCGAGCCCCTCGGGCAGGGTCACCCACGAGTAGAAGCCGCCGGCGGGGGTGGTCCAGGTCGTGCCCTGCGGCATCAGCTGCTCGAGCGACTCGAGCAGGGCGTCGCGGCGCTCGCGGTACAGCTCGCGGTAGGTCTTGATCTGCTCGCGCCAGGGCTGGGTCGCGAGGTACTCGGAGATCGTCAGCTGGCTGTAGTTCGACGGGCACAGGACCGCAGACTCCGCGGCCAGCACCAGCTTCTCGCGGACGCCGTGCGGTGCGACGGCCCAGCCCACGCGCAGGCCCGAGGCGATGGTCTTGGAGAAGGAGCCAAGGTAGATGACCCCCTCCTCGTCGTGTGCGCGGATGGCTGCGGGGGCCTCGCCGTCGAAGCCCAGCAGTCCGTAGGGGTCGTCCTCGAGCACGAGGATCCCCGCCCGCTGGGCCAACTGCAGGATCTCGGCCCGACGCGGCTGGCTCTGCGTGACGCCCGCGGGATTGTGGAATGACGGAATCGTGTAGAGCATCTTCGCGCTGCGACCCTGGGCAGCCAGTGCCGCGATGGCCTCCTCGAGCGCCGCCGGGTTCAATCCCTGCTCGTCCATCGCGACGTGGATGACATCGCACTCATAGGCCCGGAACACACCGAGGGCGCCGACATATGACGGCGCCTCGACCAGCACGACGTCGCCGGGATCGCAGAACACGCGCGTCACGAGGTCCAGGGCCATCTGGGAGCCGGTCGTGACGACGATGTCGTCCGGATGCGCGCTCACCTGCACGTCGGCCATGACCTCGAGGATCTGCTCGCGCAGCACGACGTCGCCCTGGCCCGAGCCGTACTGGAGCGCCACGGCCCCGCGCTCGAGGAGCAAGCGGCTCACCGTCTCGGCCATCATGTCCATGCTCAGCGCCTGCACGAACGGCATGCCGCCGGCCAGGGACACGACCTCGGGCCGCGAGGCGACCGCGAACAGGGCACGGATCTCCGACGCCTGCATCTCGGCAGTGCGCTGGGCGTACGCGTCCACCCAGGGGTCGAGTCGGGAGCTGCTCACAGCACACAAGGGTACGGGGCGCGGGATGCGCACCGACTAGATGGGCATGCAGAACCGGCTGATGGCGCTGGCCAGGCCCGCGGCCAGCACCTCCTGGTGCGTGGCCTGCACGAGTCTGGCCGCGTCCCCCGCATGTGAGAGGTACCCGACGTCCACGCGCACCGCGGGCATCCGCGTCATGCGCAGGAGGTCCCAGGTGCGCGCGTGCGAGCGGTTGTTGTGCATGCGCGTGCGCGCACACAGCTCCACCTGGATCTGCTCGGCCAGCGCCTTGCCGCTGTAGGAGTGGGCTCCCCGGCTGTCGGGCTCGCCGAAGTAGAAGGTCGCGATGCCGTTGGGGGCTGGGCTGGCCACGCGGTCGCAGTGGATCGAGATCATGAGGTCCGCGTTCGTGCGATTGGCGAAGTCGGCGCGGGTGGGATCGTCAGGCAGCGCGTGGTTGGACGAGCGTGTCAGGAACACCTGCGTGCCGAGCGCGGCAAGGCGCCCCTCGACGCGCACGGCGATCGCCTGGGCGATGGCATTGGCCTGCTCGTCGTCGGGCTCGAAGCCCGGGTCGATGACGACGACCTTGTCGGCGATCCCGGTCTGCAGGGCGCTGATCGCCAGCCGATCACGCAGGTTCGCCGCGTTGCCGCCGGACACGGTGCGCACGAGTCGCTCGAAGGCGCGGAAGGTCTCGGGTCCGCAGGTGCCATCAGGGGTGTCGCCCACGCTGCGCTGGAACTCGCGCACGGCAGCGTCCGTGCGCGGACCGAAGGCGCCGTCGGCCCGACCGGAGTTGAAGCCCAGCTGGCTCAGCCGGCGCTGCAGGTCGGCGACGTCGTCGCCGCGCATGAGATGCCCGGGCACGAAGCGCAGCACGCGATCGCCCAGCTGCCAGCGCGCCTCGTCGAGGCGCCGGAAGGTGTCGGTCCCGACGATGCCGTCGACCGTGAGGCCGCGTTCCTGCTGGAAGGTGCGAACAGCGCGATCGAGCTCGTCATCGAACTCATCGCCCTGCGTGGTCTCGAGATAGCCCAGATGCGCGAGCCGCGCCCGCACCTCGGCGACGGCCGCCCCGGTGTCACCGCGGCGGGGCATCGTTACAGGTACGGCGCCAAGTCAGCGAGCAGCGCAGCCTTGGGCTTGGCACCGATGATCGACTTGACCACCTCTCCGCCCTTGAACACGTTCATGGTCGGGATCGAGGTGATGCCGAAGGACGCGGCGATGGCCGGGTTCTCATCGACGTTGAGCTTCACGATCTGGATGCCTTCGTTCTCGGCGGCGATCTCGTCGAGGATCGGCGCGATCATCTTGCACGGACCGCACCACTCTGCCCAGAAGTCCACGAGCACAGGCTTGTCGCTCATGAGCACATCGTCGGCGAAGCTGGCTTCGGTGACCTTCTTGGTTGCACCCATGTGGGTTCTCCTTGCGTAGGCAGTGTGACTGCGGTGGACGTAGGTTACTCCGCTGCGACGAGCCAGCGCTCAGCGTCCAGTGCCGCTGAGCAGCCGGAGCCGGCTGCGGTGATCGCCTGGCGGTAGCGGTGATCGACGAGGTCGCCGCAGGCGAAGACGCCAGGGAGGCTGGTGGCCGTCGTGCGTCCCTCGACGAGGACGTAGCCCTCATCGTCGAGATCGACCTGGCCCTGCACGAGCTCCGAACGCGGATCGTGGCCGATCGCGACGAACAGGCCGGTCGCTGCGATCTCGCGGGTGTCACCCGTGACGGTGTCGCGCAGCACGAGACCGCTGACCTTCGCATCGCCGAGGATCTCATCGACCGCCGAGTTCCAGGCGACGGTGATCTTCTCGTTGCCCAGCGCTCGCTCCTGCATGATGCGGCTGGCGCGCAGCTCGTCACGGCGCACGACCAGGGTCACGGACTTGGCGAAGCGGGTGAGGAAGGTGGCCTCCTCCAGCGCGGAGTCGCCACCGCCGACCACGGCGATGTCTTGGTCACGGAAGAAGAAGCCGTCGCAGGTGGCGCACCAGGACACGCCATGCCCGGACAGGCGCTTCTCGCTGTCCAGGCCCAGCTCGCGGTAGCCCGAGCCCATGGCGAGGATCACGGCGCGAGCCTGGTAGGTGCGCCCGGCGCCATCGACGACGGTCTTGATCGGGCCGGCGAGGTCGGCACTGACGATGTCGTCGGTGATGATCTCCGCGCCGAAGCGCTCGGCCTGGGCACGGATGTTCTCCATGAGGTCCGGACCCATGATCGCCTCGCGGAAGCCAGGGAAGTTCTCGACCTCGGTGGTGTTCATGAGGGCCCCGCCTGCGGTGACCGAGCCCTCGAACAGCAGGGGCTGCAGCTGGGCGCGCGCAGCGTAGATGGCTGCTGTGTAGCCCGCAGGGCCCGAGCCGATGATGATCAGTTCGCGAACGTCGCTCATGTAGTCCTCGCCAGAAGGTGGGGTGTTCCCGCGTGCAGGAACGATCCTACGGGGCGCGTTATTCCGAGGCTGCCGCTGCGCCGGTGGGCAGCGGCACGTACATGTCGACGAGGACATCGGTGTGATCGCGGGCGCAGTCAGGGCCGACGACCCAGACGTGCAGCGTTGCGGGCTGGCTCGCCGTGGAGGCCGAGACCGACAGGGGGACGACGACGATGCCCGCGTCACTGCCGTGGTAGCGGGCCATGTCGACCACGAGCGCCGTGCCGTCGCCGCCCTTGGTCAGGCCGTCGATGCAGCTGCGCATGCCGTCAGCGGACATCATGAACGTGGGCGTCGGGCTGGGCATCGGCAGCTCGCCCGGAGTCGCACTGGCGAGCGCCTGGATGCCGAGTGAGGACTTGAGCAGCGTCTTGACCTGGCTGCCCAGCGTCGTCGGCTGGTAGTCCATGCCGCTGGCGAGCACCTGCTTGGCCGGGAATCCGCCCTGGCTCGTCGGGGCGCCCACGCCCGAGCCGCTGCCGGAGGCCACCAGGTCGGCGTTCGAGCTCTGCACGCTCTGGACGACCACGCCCACGCCCAGCAGCACCACGCCGGCGGCCGCAGCGCCCAGGACCCAGGTGCGTCGGGGTCGTCGGCGCTGGTCGAGGCTGATGACGGTGGCGGACTCGCGTGCGGCCTGCTCCTGGGCCAGGGTGCGCTCGAGGCCGGCCCAGACGTGGTCGGGCATGGCCGGCGTGGTCGGGGGGGTCGCAGGGTTCAGGAAGGCGGCCTCGGGACCCACGGGCGTGCGATCACGCCACTGGGCGTCATCGATCTCGTCACTCACCTGAGCCTCCTTCCAGGTCTTGGACGACCACGTCGCGGACCGGGTTCCGCAGGTCGACCAATCGTTTGGCCAATTTGGCACGGCCGCGTGAGCAGCGGCTCTTCACGGTCCCGGTCGGGCAGTCGAGCATGCGGGCGGCATCCTCGATCGGCCAGCCCTCGACGTCGACGAGCAGGATCGCGGCCCGCTGGTCCTCGGGCAGCTCGGCCAGGGCCTCTGCGATGACCAGCTGGGTCTCGCGCTGCTCGATGAGGTCCTCGGCCAGCGGCAGTCCGTCCTCCGGACCGTCGAACTCGGGCAGCGGGGCGGTCGGACGGGCCTTGCGGCGCCGGAGGCGGTCCAGGCACGCATTCACCACGATGCGATGCAGCCAGGTCGTGACCTGGGAGTCGCCGCGGAACTGCTCGGCTCGGCGGAAGGCGGAGATCAGCGCGTCCTGCAGGGCGTCCTCGGCCTCGCCGGAGTCGCCCATCGTGCGCACGGCCACAGCCCAGAGCCGGTCGCGGTGGCGATGCACGAGCTCGGAGAACGCCTGGGGATCCCCGGCGACGTGAGCGGCGAGCAATGCCTCATCGGATTGCTCTGCAGCCATGCAAACGAGCCTAGTGCGATCCACGCACCGCGATCTGCGACACCCGCACCTGGTACTCGTGCGGACGGTCGGGCAGAGCCGGCAGCTGCGGGAACCACACCAGGACATAGCGGCCCACGAGCGGCCTGGGCGCGCGCAGCGTCACTGCGCTGCCACCGGCTGGCGCCTTCGTGAGCAGCGGCCAGGCTGCCGGTCTGGCGAGCACCGAGTCGGCGACACCGATGCGCACGGCAGTCCCGAGCCCCGCGAAGCGCACCCGGACGGTGCTGACCGTCTGGGGCTGGCCCAGGTCGAGCACCAGCCCGACCCCGCCCTTGCCGTCGGCGTCCGGCGAGCGATAGCGCTGTGACCGCCAGGAGGTGCTCGTGCTGCCGTCGACCGCCAGAGCGGCCGTGCCCTGGCGCTCGCGGCCGGCGCCGCCGTCGGGGGCACCGTCGCGCGTGTCGTCCCCGAAGGGGTCATAGGTCGTGACGGCGCTGACCGGCAGGCGCACGGGGCGGGTGGCGGATGCGGACGGCGCAGGCGACGGCAGTGCTGTCGCACTCGCCGCCGCGCGGGGCTCAGGGAGCCCCGGACCGATGAACAGCTGCCGGTAGGCCACGACGACGAGCGCGATGGCGGCGAGCACAGCGACCGCGAGCACGCCGCGCACCAGCCACGTGCCCAATCGCTGGGAGCTGCGCGGCACAGCCACCGGGTCGACGTCGTCGCGCACGCGGGTGAGCTCCTGCAGGAAGTCGGCGATCGTGCGGATCCTGGCGGTGCCGCGCGGACGGCGCTGCTCGAGCATCGATCGCGAGATCAGCACATCCAGGGCCGGTGGGATGTCGGCGCGCACATGCGATGCGGGCTCCAGGTGCGCGCGGTGACGTGGAGCGGCTCGTGGGTGATCGGGGTCGTCCGGGGACGGCACGAGCGCGCTCGGGAAGGGGCTGCGCCCGGTGAGCAGGAAGTAGAGCAGCCCGCCCAGGGCATCGACATCGGATCGGATCTGGTCCTCATGGGCGGAGCCGAGCAGGGCCGCGTCCACGCACATCCCGATGACCCGGACCTCGGCGGCGTCGGTCATCACCACGCTCGTCGGCAGGATGCGGCCGTGCCGGACGCGCCTCTCGTGGGCGAGCTCCATCGCCTGCGCGACCTCGGTGACGATCCCGACGGCCTGGTCGACGTCCAGCGGCTGCCAGTCACGGCTGTGCATGACCGAGGCCAGCGTGTGTCCGCCGACCCATTCGTTGACCACGGCGATCATCGCCGGCTGCCCATCGGCCTCCGGCACGTCGATGACATCGAGCACACGGATGAGCCGTCGGTCCTCGACCAGCGCTGATGATCGCGCAGCCTCGCGCAGTGCCGCTGCCCGCGGGTCGCTGGCGACCAGGGTGCGGATCACGACCTCGCGATCGAGGGTGAGGTCGTAGCCGCGCCAGTAGGTCACGGCTTCATCGGGCACGAGCAGCCGGTCGATGAGCCGGTAGCGGTCCAGGGGGCTGGTCATCGCGAGCGCGTGATCCTCGCGCGCACGAGTGCGGTCACCGCGTGCAGCTCGTGCACCCGCAGGAGCCAGGCGGCGACCAGGTAGACGAGCACACCCACCGGGGACATGACGATGATGTCGAGCAGGACGCTGCCACGGCTCTCCAGCGCCGCCTGGTAGCCGACGCCGCCCAGGGCCACGCGGGCCAGGATCATGCCGCCCAGCGCCAGGACCGCGGCCGCGACGATGCGGCCCAGGGCCAGCAGCGTGGCACCCGAGCGCATGCCGCCCAGCCGTCGCGCCAGGTACAGCCAGGCTGCGCCCATGCCGATCCAGTAGGACAGCCCGTAGGTCAGGGCGAGGGACGCCACCTGCTGGCCGCCGTCCTTCACGAGCGAGAAGAGCGGGATGGCCATGACCATCCAGGCGATGCTGAAGCCGACCGTGATGAAGAACGGCGTACGGGTGTCCTCGATCGCATAGAAGCCCCGCAGCAGCACGTAGAAGAGCGTGAACGGGATGAGGCCGATCATGAACACCGACACGATCTGGCCCATGACCTGGGCCTGGGATGCCGTGGCTGCGCCGTAGCCGAAGAGCATGACGGCGATGTCAGCGCCGAGCACGAACAGGATCGCGGCGATCGGTGCGATCACGGCGACGACCATCCGCATCGTCGAGCTCACCTGGCGTCCGACGTCGACGAAGCGCCCATCGTGCGCGAGTCGGCTGAGTCCCGGGAGCATCGCCGTGATGATGGAGATGGTGATGACGCTGTGCGGGAGCAGGAAGACCAGATGCGCCTTCTGGTACGTGGTCAGGCCTGCTGCGGTGGCCCCGGCGGCCGCTGCATTGACGTTGGCCTGTGCGGCCAGCCGCGTCACGACGATGTTCGTCGCCTGGTTCACGAGCACCAGTGCGATCGTCCACATGGCCAGGGATCCGGCGCGACCGAGCCCGGCTCCCCGCCAGTCGAATCTCGGGCGGTAGCGGTACCCGTGCCGGAACAGCACCGGGATGAGGATCACTGCCTGCGCGATGACGCCGAGCGTCGTGCCGATGCCCAGGATGAGGATCTGCTGTGTCGTGAGCACGCCGTCGGCTGCAGCCGACGTGCCCGCCACGACGATGAAGAGCACGAAGGTCGCGATCGCGATCACATTGTTCGCGATGGGCGCGAACATCGGCATGCCGAAGTGCCCGCGGGCGTTGAGCACCTGGCTGAGCATCGTGTAGAGGCCGTAGAAGAAGATCTGGGGCAGGCACAGCCGGGCGAACGCGACCGCGAGGTCGAACTCCTGCTGCGGGTAGTCCGCTGGCGTGAAGAGGTCGACGAGCTGGGGTGCGAGGCCGACCGCGGCGATCGACAGCAGGAGCAGGGTCAGCCCCGCGAGCGTGAGCAGCCGATCGGCGTAGGCGCTGCCGTTGTCGGCATCGTCCTTCATGTGCCGGACCAGCTGCGGGATGAACACCGCGTTGAGCGCCCCGCCGATGATGAGGATGTAGACGATCGTGGGCAGTGAGTTGCCCAGGGAGTACGCGTCGGAGACGAGGAAGAACCCGAGCGCCGCCGCGGCGGTGATGTCGCGCCCGATGCCGGTGATGCGCGAGGCGATGGTGCCCGTGGCCATCACGGCGCTGGAGCGCATCAGCTTCGACGTGGAGTCACTCATGGTGAGTCCCTATGGTGCAGGATCCGGCGCCCGATGCCGACCACGACGAACAGGGCGATGGCGATGAAGGCCGCGATGACCACCCAGCCGGCGGCACGTGCATAGGCGGTCGACACCAGGGTGATCGTCGCCGCAGCGCCGTAGTCCAGCCCACTGGGCGTCAGGATCTGCACGCGGGTCGTCAGTGGATCGCCGCCGACGATGCGCACCGGCACCTGCACGCTGATCTTCTGCCCCGGCTCGATCGCGATGCCGGTGATCGGCGCGGATTCGAGTCGTGAGCTCGGCACGCCAGTGAGCTGCAGGCCCACGTTGACCAGTGCATCGCTGTCATTGGCCAGCGTGACCGGAACGGCGCCTGAGTCGCCCGAGAACGTGATCGTCCCGCTCGACGTCGGTCGGACCAGCCCGATCTGCGCGGTCAGCTCGCGGCTGATCGCGGTCACGAGCGCCGCACCCGTGCCCGGCTGCGCCCGCCAGGCAGCGGACTGCGCGCGCAGCAGTGCCTCGGAGTAGGCCTGGTTCGTGGGACCGGGATCCTGCTGCACTGCGGTGAGCTGGCCGACCCGCCGCTGCACGCTCTTGACGCGGGTGAGGTGGGATGCGGCGACCTCGGTGGCGTCGGTGGGCTGGAACGGCAGGCGCGTGCTGGATCCGGGCGTGCTGTTGAGGAGTGCGGCGAGCGTGGTCGGGATCATCCATGGCGCCGACTGCGTCGCACGCAGCAGCGAGCGCAGCAGCGTCGGGTTGGGAGCCCAGCGCACGTCCTGCGGTGCGGCGACCACGGTGAGGGGCGTGCGGGCACGCGCCTGGGGGCTCTCGGCGATGGCGGCGGTCTCGGCCAGGAACCGCTGGCGGGTCAACAGCACCTCGGACGCCGTGCGCTGCGGCTGTGCGAGGGTCGCGCTCAGGCGGGCGTCGGCCAGGACGGCATCGAGGTCGCCGAAGCTCGTCGCGTAGTCCGCAAGTCCCTGGCGCGGCTGCTGCGCATCCCCGGCCATCGCATCGGTGGACAGGATCACCATGCGGGCCCCCGCGGAGGCGAGCAGGTTCGCCGTGCGCAGGTCGAGCCGGCCGTTGGGCGACCAGTACACGCCACCGGGCACATCGGACTTGAGCAGGGCGCTCGTGATGGGCTGCGCGACCGTCATGGCCCGAACCACGTCGGCGCGGAGCCCGTTGCGACGGTCTGCGGTCGCATCGACATCGGCGTAGGCGAAGGTGCTGGCATTGGAGGACGTGACCGACGCGCGCAGCTCATTGAGCCAGTCGGCAGCATCGGGGCTGCTGTTGCCGACGACGACGGCGCCGTCCTGGATGACCTGGTAGCCGTGGCTGACGACATCGGCGGACTGCAGCAGTGACGGGTCGATCATCCAGGTCAGGGTCGAGGTGAACTCACGCCCGACGTCCACGAGGTCGCTGAGACGACCGCCGGCCGAGAGCGCACGAGGAGTCTGGTCGTCGAGCAGCACGTTGGTCGCGGTCCGCGCGGGCGCATCGGCCACCGGCCACAGCCAGACCACGCCCACCGCATTCGGCAGGCGCTCGGCTGACGGGTACCAGGGCAGGAACGTGCGCACGTCGCCAGCAGTGCGTGACGTTCCCTCCAGGGCGGAGATCGACAGGGCGTAGGTGCCTGCGGATGACAGGCCGAGACGACGCATCGGGAGACTGAAGTCGAACTGCTGCTGCGCACCGGGTGCGAGATCGCCTCCCAGTGCCAGGAGCTCGACCGGGGCCGTCGACGGCCCGGCCCCCGCGAGGACCGCGTCGATCCCGGTGCGCCCCGCGACCGGGCCGGAGGACAGCCGAAGCTGGACGTGCGGGTCGGTCATCGTCGAGTTCGAGGTGTTCACGACACGGCCGGTGACGTGCAGCGTGCTCGTCGGTGTCGGGATGATCGGAGTCATCGCATCGAGGACGACCTGGACCTGCGTCTGCGCCTGCGCGGGAGCTGCCGCGGCGATGGCACCGAGGCAGACGGCGACGGCAGCAGTCATCCGCCCGACGACGGTCAGGCGCACCTAGTGGTCCGACAATCCGGCGAGCAGCGCGGGCACGAGGGCCATGAGTCGGCGCTCGTCGGTGTAGGCCAGACGCTCGGCGATCTCCTCGAGCGGCACCCAGGCGACCTCGATGACCTCACGATCGGCGTCACTGAGCTCGCCACCGTGCGCGGCCATGAGGAAGTGGTGCACGGTCTTGTGGACGCGGCGGTCTGCTGCCATGAACCAGAAGTCGATGACGCCGAGCGGCGCGATGACGGTGCCGCGGATCCCGGTCTCCTCGTGGACCTCGCGCACCGCTGCATCCTCGTGCGTCTCCCCCGCCTCGACGTGGCCCTTGGGCAGGGACCAGATCAGGCGCCCTCGGCGATCATGGCGTCCGATAAGTGCTGCACGAGGCGGCACCGACTCGCGATCGATCACGAGACCGCCGGCACTGGTCTCCTCGACGCGCGGCAGTTTGGCGGATCGAGGGGACATATCCGCAGGATAAACCGCTCGGGCGTCTCACTACGCTCTCCACGTGCCAACCTTCGATCCGCAGCAGGCTGCAGCCCAGCTGGCACCCCACCGGCAGCTGCTCGAGGCGCTCGGCACGCGCTTCACCGAGCGTGGCCACGAGATCGCGCTCGTGGGCGGGCCTGTGCGTGACGCCTTCCTCGGTCGCCTGGGCCAGGCGCCGGATCTGGACTTCACGACCGATGCCAGGCCTGAGGCGATCATGGCGCTCATCGAGGACCTTGCCGACACCATCTGGGACGTCGGGATCAGGTTCGGCACCATCGGCGCGCGGATCCAGGGCCAGGACTGCGAGATCACGACGTATCGCAGCGAGCACTACGACCCTGCGTCCCGCAAGCCCGAGGTGAACTTCGGCGACTCGCTGGTCGCCGACCTCGGACGCCGCGACTTCACGATCAATGCGATGGCCCTGCGGCTGCCCGAGCTCGTGCTCGTCGACGAGCACGCAGGCATCGCCGACCTCGCCGCGGGGATCATCCGCACGCCGAACGCG
Organism: Candidatus Nanopelagicales bacterium; assembly: GCA_028688835.1. GTDB lineage: Bacteria > Actinomycetota > Actinomycetes > S36-B12 > S36-B12 > UBA11398. The sequence continues at coordinate 17,516 of JAQTXL010000033.1, forward strand.
CCCGAGACCTCCTTCGGCGATGACCCGCTGCGCATGATGCGAGCCGCCCGCTTCGCGGCCCAGCTGGGGTTCGCGATCGAAGGGCGGACCCTTGCCGCGATGGTGAGCATGCATGAGCGCATCACCATCGTGTCGGTCGAGCGCGTGCAGGCGGAGTTCCTCAAGATCGTCATGGCCGATCAGCCTCGCCTGGGCCTGACCCTGCTGGTCGACACCGGCCTGGCTGAGTACATCGTTCCGGAGCTGCCGCGCATGCGACTCGAGGCCGATGAGCACCTCCAGCACAAGGACGTCTACGAGCACTCGCTCACGGTGCTCGATCAGGCGATCATGATGGAGACGTTGCACGAGCCGGTCAGTGGCCCGGATCCCGTGCTCAGGCTCGCGGCGCTCTTCCATGACATCGGCAAGCCGCGGACCCGCAGGTTCGACGACGGACGCGTCTCCTTCCACCATCACGAGGTCGTGGGCGCGCGCATGACCCGCAAGCGCATGAAGGAACTGCGCTTCTCCAACGACCTCGTGGACGACGTGTCGATGCTCGTGGAGCTGCACCTGCGCTTCCACGGGTACGGCACCGGCGAGTGGACCGATGCTGCCGTGCGCAGGTACGTGCGCGATGCAGGCCCGCTGCTCGTGCGCCTGCACAAGCTCACGCGCGCCGACTGCACCACGCGCAACCGGCGCCGCGCTGCGGCCCTGCAGCGCTCCTACGAGCAGCTCGAGCAGCGGATCACGGAGCTCGCCGCCCAGGAGGAGCTCGCTGCGATCCGTCCCGATCTGGACGGCGAGGCGATCATGCGGATCCTGGGGATCCCAGCCGGCCCGCAGGTCGGCGAGGCCTATCGCTTCCTGCTGGAGCTCCGGCTCGACCGCGGGCCCCTGGGCGAGGACGAGGCCGCCGACGCGCTGCTCGCGTGGTGGGCCGGCCGCACCTAG
>JAQTXL010000159.1 GCA_028688835.1 Candidatus Nanopelagicales bacterium
GTGCCGTCGGCGAGCACGGCCTCGACGCCCAGCACCTGCGCGCGCGTCATGCCGTAGGCGACCACGTGGATGCCCCCGGCGTTCGTGGCGACGTTGCCGCCGATCGTGGCGCTGTCGCGTGCCGCGAGATCGATTCCGTAGTGCCAGCCGGCGGCCTGGGCCTTCGCCTGCACCGCCGCCAGGGTCGCGCCTGCGCCGGCCGTGAGCTGCCCGGTGAGCGCGTCCACCGTGCCGATGGCGTCCAGGCGGGTCGTGGACAGCACCACGGGCGCGGGTCCGGATGCCGCGGGCACCGCTCCGCCGACCAGGCCGGTGCTGCCGCCCTGGATGACGACTGCCTGCCCGGCCGCCGAGCAGGCCTGCAGCACCCGCGCCACCTCGTCGGTGCTCGCGGGTCGCACGACCGCGAGGCAGCGCCCCGTGAAGCGCCGAGTCCAGTCGACCGTGAACGCCGCCGTGCCCGCCTCGTCGACCAGCACATGCCCGGCGCCGACCACGGCGCGCAGCTGCTCGAGCAGTGCCGACGCGTCCCGTCCGGGCATTTGGTTCACGGGGTTATCCTTGCTCACATGCGACGCACCGTGCTGGCCAGGACCGCAGCGGCAGCCGTCATCCTCGCGATGACGGCCGTTGCGATGCCCCACGCCTCGGGCGCCGATTCCACCACCGGGCCGATTCCCGCCCAGGGCTCGTTCACCTTCACCACGGGTCGCGGGATCCTGTCGACCTGGACCTACAACGACATCAAGCTGTCGACCACGGCCCCGGCCGCCAATGTGCCCAAGAACAGCGGCACGCAGGCGCTGATCTCCTTCCCGGTGGTGGCTCGCGACCGTTCCGCAGTGTTCACCGGCGGCCAGCTGCGCATCACGAACACCAAGACCGGTGAGTTCATTAACTGCCTCAACCCGGCAGTCGACACCACCGTCCGCGTGGTCGACTGCGTCATGCCCGACAAGACCAACAAGCGACTGTTCGCGATCTCACGCATCGGCAGCGTCAAGACGCTCTCGAGCCTCTACTCGACCACCTCGAGCTTCACCGACATGGATCTGAAGATCGCGTCGCAGGAGATCGCCGACTGGATGAACACCAAGCTGCGCACCAACACGTTCAGCCCCTCAGTCGTGTTCGCGACCTCGGAGCTCCTCGTCACCTCCTCCCGCTGAGCGCTCGAGCACCAGCCGTGTCGATGCTGCGGCCAGGAGTGCTGGCATCGCGCGGGCGCGACGCCGCTGCCGTCGCCTCGATCTGGGTCGTGACGATCCTGCTGACCCAGCGCTGGGCCGGGCTCGACACCCCCGACTCCTCGTTCTACACCTCGCTCGGCCTGTTCGGCAGCGAGGTGAGCGACCGCGCCTACGACAACTCGTACTTCTGGACCCGACTCGGGGTCATCGCGCCGACGCGGCTGCTGACCTCGCTGCTCGGGACCTGGGGCGGGCTCACGGCCTGGCACTGGCTGCTCCTGCTCATGGTCATCGCGGGCGCCTACGCCACCGTGCGCAGGTTCGCCGCCCTGCCACTGGCCACTGCGCTCACCGCCTGCATCGCCCTCAGCACCGTGCCGCTCAGCTACCTGGCCAACCCCTACCTCACCGGTGCCGTGCTCGCGGGCACGAGCGTGCTCGTGGCAGCGGCGCTGTCCGACTCCCGAGGTGCAGCGATCACCTCAGGCGTGATCATGGGGTGGCTCGTCATGGTGAATCCACCGGGCGTGCTGCTCGCCGGAGTGGTCTGGCTGAGCCTGCGGGTGCAGCGTCTGCTCGCAGCACGGCGCGCTGCGCCTGCCCGCCGAGTGCCCCTGCTGCAACCGCTCGCATGGGCCGCTGGCGCCACGGTGGTCACCTTCATCGTGTTCCTCGGCATCGGCCGCCTCGTGTTCCCCGAGCTCAACTGGTTCGCGGCCTACCTCGACGCCCAGGGCATCAACCTGAGCGACTTCGCCAGCAAGGACCCCATCTGGATGCGCGACATCTCGATGCTGGTGCCGGCCGTCGTCCTCGTCATCACGGTGGTCATCTGGCTGGCGCGCAGGCGCCACGAGGCCGCGCAGCTCGCCCTGACCCTGAGTGCGAGCTCGGTCGCCTTCATGCTGGTCTTCTCGCCGCTGATGGGCGGCATCGCGCTCGAGGCGCCGATGTACCAGGCCATGCTCTGGCCCCCGGCACTGATCGCGCTGGCCCTGGGCGCAGCAGCGGTCGCCGACCCCCACGGCACCGGAGATCCAGCCGACCAGCGCAGCAGCGTGAGCATCACGGCACTCGCCGTGGCGGCAGTCGTCCTCGTGGTCGTCGTCGTCGCCGGCCACTGGTCCGGTGCCCTCGACCTCACGCAGGGCCGACTGCTCGCACTGGCACTCGTGGGACTGACGGCGCTGCTCGTGCTCCTCATGCCGCCACGGCTCGCACCCGTGGGTGCGCTGCTGATGATCGGACTCGTCGTCACCGGCGGGCAGCTGCTGCAGAACTCGCGCGGCTCGCTCGGCCTGTACTACCTCAGTCCGTACAGCTGGGCCTTCAACGCCAACCCGATCTCCGAGAAGCTGCACACCGCCGTGAACACGCAGGAGTGGCTGCTGGCGAACACGACCAACGATGACACCGTGCTCACCTGGGTCGACGGCGACTGGGTCGACGGCGATCGCGAGCTCTATGTCGTCGCCGGCATGCAGCTGTGGGGCGAGAACCGCATCGGCCTGTTCGCCGAGCTCGACGATGACGACCGCGCGCGCCTCGAGGCGATCCGTCCGTCGGTGATCGCCATGTACGGACAATCGATCGAGGGTGTGGCAACCTTCATGCGTGGACTACCCGCGAGCACGCTTCCCACGGCACCGACCTGCTACGACTTCACCTGGCCTGCCCCACACATCCCCGCGGGCCACGCCTGCATCACTCGCCTGACTTGGACCACGACATGACGATCCTCAGCACCATGACCTCGCGCACCAGGACCGCAGTGGAGGTCACTGCCACAGCAGTCATCAGCCTGCTCATGTCGATGGTCGTGTTCTGGCCGAACCTCAAGGACATCAACGTGCCCTGGGGCGGCGGCGACATGACCGCCACCTATGTGAACGCCGAGACCTGGGACTGGTGGCACTACGCCGTCACCACGCACTTCGGCTTCCCCTACGGGATGAACCTCAACTACTTCCCCGGCCTGGACATCACCCAGAACACGTTCGCACGCCTCGTCACGATCATCACCGGCCAGCCGTTCATCGGGATCAACGTGCTCCTGATCCTGTCGTTCCCCGTCGTGGCGGTCATGGCCTACTTCGCGATCCGCCTCATGGGGCTCAAGGGCCCGCTGGCCATCGCGCTGGCCATCGCGTTCACCTTCATCCCCTGGCACTGGGGCCGGGCACTGGGCCACCTGTACCTCGCCACGCTCTACGGCGCAGTCGCCGGAATGATCCTGGCGCTGCTCGTCGGCTCCGGCCGTGCGCAGGCCTGGCTCGAGAGCACTGATCGGCGGCAGCGCAGGAAGTACCTGCTCGTGCTGGCGGTGCTCGTGGTGCTGGCGGCCTGGAGCGCGATCTACTTCGCCTTCTTCACCGGGATGATGCTCGTCGCCGCACTGATCTGGCGCATCGCGCAGGGCGATCGAGTACGGCAGCTCATCGTCGGGGCCATCCCCCTGGCCGGCCTCGTGGCCGTCGCTCTCGTCGGCCTGCTCCCGTCGATCCTGAACCGGGCGGCGAACCCGTCCGTCGCCAGCCTGGGCCAGCGCGACCCGATGGACAGCGTCAAGTACGGCGGCGACCTGGCCATCAGCGTCCTGCCCGCGCCCTACAACGGGCTGCTGTCGGGATACAACAGCTGGGTCAGCGCGATGTTCTCCCAGGCGCCGCAGGAGGAGCAGAACCTCATCACGAACTACGGCACGTGGGTGACCTCCGCATGCCTCATCGTGTTCATCGTCGGCCTGGTGCTGTACTTCCGCAGCCGGGCGCTGGGCACGTACCGCCCGATCGACGACACACCGCGCCCGCCGCTGTCCTTCATCGCCTACCTGCTGATGCTCATGGTCCTGGTGTTCACTCCGTGGAGCCTGAACTTCCTGGTCGTGAACCTGTTCATCACGCAGATCCGCGACTGGAACCGCCTGCTGCCGCTCATGCTGCTGCTGTTCATCCTCGGCGCCGCCGGGACCCTCGCGCGCGTCCAGTGGTCACGGCGTCTCATCGTCGCGGTGCCGATCGCTGCGGTGGTGCTGCTCATCACCCTGATCGACAGCGTCATCCCCTGGAAGGGCCTGTACGACGACGTGGCCCGGGGCGGGCGCGCGATCC
>JAQTXL010000160.1 GCA_028688835.1 Candidatus Nanopelagicales bacterium
TCGGTCCACGGCTTGGGGAACTCGCCGGAGATGTCGATGCCGACTTCCTGCATCGCCGCGATCGCGGCGGGGTTCACCTGGTCGCCGGGCTCGGAGCCGCCGGACCACGCGATGGCGCGATCGTCGGCCAGGGCGCGGAAGTAGCCCAGGGCCATCTGCGACCTGCCGGCGTTGTGCGTGCACAGGAACAGGACCACCGGTCGGTGGTCATCGGACTTGCCCTCGACGCGGGCGAGCGCCTCGAGCCTCTCGCGTGCGAATCGCTCCGCGAAGAGCGGCAGCCACGTCACGACGGTCATGCGCCCGGCGAAGTCCTCGTATGAGCCGTGCAGGAAGCGCTCGATGGTCTCGGTGCCGAAGACGCCGTCGAACTCACTCGAGAGTCGCGAGGCGGCAGCCCGCAGGATCATGCGCGTCTCGAGGGGCAGGTCCTCGCGCAGGTAGTCGGTGCTCATCGTGTGCTCCTAGCCTTGGATTGACGGGGTGTGTGGACGTTGGGGGCCAGCTGCACGATCCGGGACAGCAGCTGCGCGAACGTGTCGTCGAAGGCCTCGGTGGTGTCGAGCTCGGCCGGATCGAGGATCGACCAGTGCAGCCGCGGTGTCGGCTGCGACAGCTCCTCGTTGGCAGCGTCGCAGACGGAGACGACGAGGTCGTCCGGACGCAGGACGTCGTCGAGCGACTGCGGGAAGTGGTCGATGCTGAGCCCGTGGCGCTCGATGACCTCGCGGGCGCGCTCATTGACCTGGGCCGCGGGCTTGGTGCCTGCGGACACCGCGGGCACGTCGCTGACGGAGTTCCACAGTGATTCGGCGATGACCGAGCGAGCCGAGTTCTGGGTGCAGACGAACACCACGCGTGGTGTCTCGATGGTCGGGCGCGGTGCCAGCAGCCCGCTCAGCGAGCCGAGCTGCAGGTGCACGTAGGTGCGCCGGCGATCGCCCTGCGAATGGCGGCGCACGACCACCTCGGCCTCCTCCAGCACCTTGAGGTGATGCGCCAGGAGGTTGCCGGGCACCTCGACGGCGACGGCGAGTGCATCGGGGGAGAGGTCCTGGACGCGCAGCAGGTCGACGACTGCGAGCCGGATCGGGTCACCCAGGGCAGCCAGGACGCGCGCCCGTCGGTTGCGATCGACGGCCACGGCGTCCGCGGAATCTGCCTCAGTGCTCATTGACTCAATCATTTATGATCAAATGGCGATTGTCAAGTACGGTGAGCGCACCTCAAGGAAGGCTTGGAGTTGCTGCACACGCGTCTGCGCCGACTGGTCGCGGAGTTCCTGGGCACCGCGATGCTCGTCGCCACCGTCGTCGGCTCGGGGATCATGGGAGCCCAGCTCACCGACAACCTGGCGCTCGTCCTGCTCATCAATGCCCTCGCGACGGTCGCGGCGCTCGGCGTCCTCATCTGGGTCCTGGGTCCGATCTCCGGCGCGCACTTCAACCCCGTGGTCACGGCCGTCGCCGTGATCAGGCGCGAGATGCCCGTGGTCGAGTCCGGCGGCTACATCGTGGTGCAGATCCTCGGCGCAATGGCCGGTGCGATCCTGGCCAACCTCATGTTCTCGCTGCCCGCAGTGACGCGATCCACCCACGAGCGCACCGGCGGTGCACTGTGGCTCGGCGAGATCGTGGCCACGGCTGGGCTCCTGCTCGTCATCGGAGCCCTCACCCGCACCGGGCGGGGGCACCTCGGCCCGGTCCTCGTGCCGGCATGGATCGGGGCGGCGTACTTCTTCACCTCGTCCACCTCCTTCGCCAACCCCGCGGTGACCATCGGACGCAGCCTGACCGACACGTTCTCGGGCATCGCACCGGCCAGCGTGCCGATGTTCATCGTCTTCCAGTTCATCGGGGCGGCCGTGGGCGCGCTGCTCACCGAGGCGCTGTATCCGCGCCCCGGCCAGGCCGAGCCGCTCGACCTGCCAGACGCGATCCACCACGGTCCGCGCGAGTAGTCGTCGCACTGGGAGTTCGACGGAACGTCACCTCGGCGTCGCACTGCGGCAACACCGGTGTCACCCCTGCCCGTGAGACTCCGGGCATGGACAGTGAACTGACACCCCTGGGGTACGTCGCCGACTGGGTGGACCAGGCAGGAGCGCAGGACCTGGCGCGCAAGCACATCGTGCTCGTCGCCCACGACAACAAGAAGACCGATCTGCTCCAGTGGGCCCAGCACAACCGTGCCCTGCTCGCTCGCCATTCCATCTATGCCACCGGGTCGACGGGCCGCATGATCCACGAGTCGCTTGACATCCCGGTGCGCTGCTTCCTGAGCGGACCGCTCGGAGGCGACCAGCAGATCGGCGCCTACATCGCCCAGGGCGCCATCGATCTGCTGGTGTTCTTCTGGGATCCGCTCGAGCCGCAGCCGCATGATCCCGACGTCAAGGCCCTCCTGCGCATCGCGACGCTGTGGAACATCGCGGTGGCGAGCAACCGCACCACCGCCGACATGGTCATCAGCTCGCGGCTGTTCGCCAGCACCTACCGTCGCACGCGGCCGCAGCTCCAAGGCTCCGCGTCGGACGCCTAGGAGGCATGCGCGCATGATCATGCAGGCGACGCTGCACTCCGCCGACCTGGCGGTCGTCCAGGTGCACTACACGAGCACCCTCATCGCGCGATCGCGACGAGTCGTCGATGCGCGTGAGGCAGCGCAGGCGCACGCCGAGTGCTGGAATCACACGCTGGAGCACGCCGACACGCGAGCCATCTTCCTGAGCCTTCCGGCCAACGAGATCCAGTGGCTGCGCGACGCGCGTCTGGCGCGGATCGCCGCCGAGCACTACGGCTTCGCGCTGGCCGACCTGCTCGCGCACGCGCAGTGAGCAGATCGGCCAGCGGTGAGCTCGATCAGGCGTTGGCCAGCTTCTCGTCATAGCGGCGCCGGTACTCCGCCTTGGGTGTGGGCGTGATGTCGACATCCGCAGCAAGTGCGCGCAGCGCCCCGACTGTGGCCTGCTCGCGACTGCAGTGCTGGAACGGGTCCCAGTCGAAGAACCGCGCGACGTTCTCGTGCGTGACCATGTTGATCTCGGCATCCGTCAGTCCCGAGGCATTGAGCTCGCCCAGGAGCCGCTCAGGCGAGTAGGGCCACGTGGAGTCCGAGTGCGGGTAGTCGCTCTCCCACGCGATCGTCTCGATGCCGATGCGACTGCGGGAGTCCAGGCCGCTGGGCTCGGTGATGAAGCAGGCGATGAAGTTCTTCTTCCACACCTCAGTGGCGGTCATGCCCTTGGGCAGGCAGTCGAGGCCGGTCCAGAGCTGGTTGTCGATGTGGCGCTCGATGCGGTCGAGCAGGAAGGACACCCAGCCCACGCCGCCCTCGCTCATGGCGACCTTGAGGTCCGGGAACTTCTTGATGACGCCGCCGAGCATGATGTCGTTGAAGCAGATCATCGACACGGCCGATGCCAGCACGATCATGTCGTCGATGCGGGCAGTTTCGGGTCGCTGCAGGAGCCCGAATCCACCGCCGATGTGGAAGCTGGCGACGATGTTGTTGTCGACCATGGCTGCAAGGACCGGGTCCCAGTAGCCCGACGCGTAGGACGGCAGCCCGACGCCGTAGGGGGTCTCCGGCAGGGAGATCGTGCGGCAGCCCATCTTGCCCAGCCGGTGGACCTCCTTGACCGCCTCGTCGATGTCGAACGTGGACACCACGCCAAGGGGGATGAACCGGCCCGGGTAGGCATTGCAGATGTCGCCCACGTAGTAGTCGTTGTAGGCCTTGATGGCCAGGTTGACGAGGTTCTTGTCGGGCATGCTCGCGAGGTGGCTGCCGGCGAAGCCGGCGAAGGTCGGGAACTGCGTCTGGGCGAGAGTGCCGTTTGCGTTCATGTCACGCACACGCTGGTCCCAGTCGTAGGCGCCCGGGCGCATCTCGGAGATCGTCGTTGGATCGAAGGCCCATTCGTCCTTCGGCAGGCCCATGACCGCCGACAGGCCGATGTTGCCCACGACCGCCCCCTGGAAGACCCAGGCGTCGAACTCAGGGCGCGACGGATCCTTGGCCAGCTTCGGCGCCTGGTCCTTGAGCGCCTCAGGGAAGTACTTGAAGGTGTCCGGTCCCTCGATGATGTGATCGTCGATGCTCACCATCACCATGTCGTCGATGTTCATGCGGTCTCCCAACCAGGTCCGAGGTGCCGACAGCCCGGTCATGGGCGCACGTGCCCAGGACCGGCCGTGGCCGTGCAGCCATGGTGTCGAATCCAAGGAGGCGCGGGAAGCCCCTGCGCGGGTTATGACCGCACATGTGCCTCCAGGGGGCATCGCTGGTGTGGGTGTG
>JAQTXL010000034.1 GCA_028688835.1 Candidatus Nanopelagicales bacterium
CGATGCCGCTGACCAGGATCCTGCGCATGATCGAGCCATCGTAAACCGGGGGCTGCTTATGATGAAGTTCGCAGGCAATCCCAGACCCGGCGTGTTTGCCGACCCCTATGATTCGAGCCACGGCTTTCCCCCTTGGGTTCTCGAAAGGTCTCGACTGTGAGCAGTTCACTCGACATTCCGCCTGCCAGCAGCGCAGTGACGCGGACGAAGGCGAAGATCGGGGTCCGGACCCTGCGCACCGACAAGTGGTGGGTGATGCCGCTGGTCACCGTGATCGTGCTCGTGAGCTTCATCGCCTACTCGACGTGGCGCGCGTTCATGAACAAGTACTACTTCAGCGAGCCGCTCATCTCGCCCTTCTACTCCCCGTGCCTGTCCGATGCCTGCCCGCCGGAGGCGACGCTCTTCGGCTGGACCCCGTTCCCCTCGAACATGCTCGGCTTCACGATCTCGCCGGCCCTGTTCATCCTGGTCTTCCCGCTGGGCTTCCGCCTCACCTGCTACTACTACCGCAAGGCGTACTTCCGCTCCTTCTGGCAGTCGCCGCCGGCCTGCGCCGTCGCCGAGCCGCACAAGAAGTACACGGGCGAGACCCGCTTCCCGCTCATCCTCAACAACAGCCACCGCTGGTTCTTCTACGCAGGCCTGGTCTTCAACGTCATCCTCACCTACGACGCGCTCATCGCCTTCCGCAATGCCGACGGCGCCTGGGGCCACATGAGTGTCGGCACGCTCGTGCTGCTGGCCAACGCGGCGTTCCTGTGGATGTACTCGCTGTCGTGCCACTCCTGCCGTCATGCCATGGGCGGTCGCCTCAAGCACTTCTCCAAGCACCCGGTGCGCTACAAGGCCTGGACCTGGATCTCCAAGATCAACCCGCACCACCCGCGCTTCGCCTGGATCTCGCTGTTCGGTGTGGCACTGGCCGACTTCTACGTCTACCTCGTCGCCTCCGACACCATCACGAACTTCTACTTCTTCTAAGCCAAAGGGACAGTCACACTCATGGAAGAAATCGAGCGCTACAGGTTCGACGTCGTTGTCATCGGTGCCGGCGGTGCGGGCCTTCGCGCCGCAGTCGAGGCCCGGGCCAACGGCAAGTCGGCTGCGATCCTCAGCAAGTCGCTGTTCGGCAAGGCGCACACCGTCATGGCCGAGGGCGGCATCGCGGCGTCGATGGGCAACGTCAACGACCGCGACAACTGGCAGGTGCACTTCGGTGACACCATGCGCGGCGGCAAGTTCCTCAACCACTACCGCATGGCTGAGCTGCACGCCAAGGAGGCGCCCGAGCGCGTCTGGGAGCTCGAGGCCTGGGGTGCGCTCTTCGACCGCACCAAGGACGGCAAGATCAGCCAGCGCAACTTCGGCGGCCACGAGTACCCGCGCCTGGCGCACGTCGGCGACCGCACCGGCCTGGAGATGATCCGCACCCTGCAGCAGCGCATCGTCGGCCTGCAGCAGGAGGACAAGAAGGCCACGGGCGACTATGAGGCCGGACTCAAGGTCTTCGCCGAGTGCTCGGTCACCAAGATCTTCATGACCGGTGAGGGCGATGACCGCCGCGTGTCGGGCGTGCTCGCCTACTGGCGCCCCAGCGGCAAGTTCGTGCTCTTCGAGTCCGAGGCCGTCATCCTGGCCACGGGCGGCGTCGGCAAGTCCTTCAAGGTCACCTCGAACTCGTGGGAGTACACGGGCGACGGCCACGCGATGGCGCTGGAGTCCGGTGGCTCGCTGGTCAACATGGAGTTCCTGCAGTTCCATCCCACGGGCATGGTCTGGCCGCCGTCGGTCAAGGGCATCCTGGTCACCGAGTCGGTGCGCGGCGACGGCGGCGTGCTCACGAACTCCGAGGGCCGTCGCTTCATGTTCGACTACATCCCCGCGGTGTTCAAGGACAAGTACGCGACGACCGAGGAGGAGGCCGATCGCTGGTACACCGACCCGGACAACAACAAGCGCCCGCCGGAGCTCCTGCCGCGCGACGAGGTCGCCCGTGCGATCAACTCCGAGGTCAAGGCCGGCCGGGGATCGCCCCACGGCGGCGTCTTCCTCGACGTGTCCAAGCGCCTGCCGGCCGATGTCATCAAGGCCAAGCTGCCGTCGATGTGGCACCAGTTCAAGGAGCTCGCCGACGTCGACATCACCCTCGAGCCGATGGAGGTCGGTCCGACCTGCCATTACGTCATGGGCGGCGTCGAGGTCGACCCCGACACCCAGGCAGCAGTGGGCGTCACCGGGCTGTTCGCAGCCGGCGAGGTCGGCGGCGGCCTGCACGGCTCCAACCGCCTTGGCGGCAACTCGCTGTCCGACCTGCTCGTGTTCGGCCGTCGTGCCGGGCTCTACGCAGCCGAGTACGTCGACGCGGCCAAGGCTGCTGGCAAGACGGCCTCGGTGAGCGAGGCCGATCTCCAGGAGGCGATCGACTGGGCGCTGGCGCCGTTCACCAACGAGAACGGTGAGAGCCCCTACGCCATCCAGTTCGACCTCCAGGACACCATGAACGCGCTGGTCGGCATCATCCGCACCGCGAGCGAGGTGCAGGAGGCGCTCACCAAGATCGAGTCGCTCAAGGTGCGCATGGGCAACATGAAGGTGGTGGGCGGCCGCGAGTACAACCCGGGCTGGCACCTGGCCCTCGACCTGCCCAAGCAGCTGCTCGTCTCGCAGTGCATCGCCCTGGCGGCCCTGACCCGTGAGGAGTCGCGCGGCGGTCACACCCGCGACGACTTCCCGGAGATGAGCAGCGAGTGGCGCAAGGTCAACCTCATCGAGCGACTCGACGGTGACTCGGTGGCGATCGTGCGACAGCCGCTGCCGCTGATGACCGCTGAGCTGGCCACGCTGTTCGACACCAGCGAGCTCGGCAAGTACATGACGCAGGAAGAGATCGACTCACTAGTGCAGAGGACGTCGTAACCATGGGCTACAAGGCGAAGTTCAAGATCTGGCGCGGCGACAACGGTGATGGCGAGCTCGTCGACTACGCCGTCGAGGTGAACGAGGGTGAGGTCGTCCTCGACGTCCTGCATCGCGTGCAGGCCGAGCAGGCCAACGACCTGGCGATCCGCTGGAACTGCAAGGCCGGCAAGTGCGGCTCGTGCAGCGCCGAGGTCAACGGCAAGCCCCGCCTCATGTGCATGACCCGCATGAACACCTTCGAGGAGACCGACACCATCACGGTCACCCCGCTGCGTGCCTTCCCGGTCATCCGCGACCTCGTCACCGATGTCTCCTTCAACTACGAGAAGGCACGCGAGGTCCCCGCGTTCTCCCCGCCCGTCGGCCTCAAGCCGGGCGAGTTCCGGATGGAGCAGGACGACGTCCAGCGCAGCCAGGAGTTCCGCAAGTGCATCGAGTGCTTCCTGTGCCAGAACACGTGCCACGCCGTGCGTGACCACGAGGAGAACAAGCAGTACTTCGCCGGTCCCCGCGTGCTCATGCGCGTCGCCGAGCTCGACATGCACCCGCTCGACACCCTCGACCGCAAGAAGACCGCGCAGGACGACCTCGGGCTGGGCTACTGCAACATCACCAAGTGCTGCACCGAGGTGTGCCCCGAGCACATCAAGATCACCGACAACGCGCTCATCCCGCTCAAGGAGCGCGTCGCCGACGTGAAGTACGACCCGGTCCGCTGGCTGGGCAGCAAGATCGGCGTGCGCAAGAGCGACAACGCCTGATCACGGCTCCATCAGTCCCTCAGGGTGATTGCGCTTACATGCACCGTCGGCGCTTCGTCACCTTGGGGGACTGAGTAGTCTTGCGCCCCGTGACTGCTTCCTCAGACGGCCTCGTGCTGGCCGCAGAATTCGATGCTCCCACTCGTGAGGCCTGGCTCGTCGATGTCGACAAGGCGATCAAGGGCGGTGACTTCGACAAGATCCTGGTGAGCACCACGCTCGACGGCATCCGCATCGAGCCGCTCTACACCGCAGACGACATCGCGGTCGAGCATGACGAGTCCGGCTTCCCCGGCTTCGCGCCCCTCATCCGCGGGGGCCTGCTGGCACCCCGCGTCGATGGCGCCTGGGACATCCGCGCGAGCATCGCCCACCCCGACCCCGCCGTGGCCAACGCCCAGGCGCTCACCGAGCTGCGCAACGGCGCCACCAGCCTCGAGCTGCACCTCGACCTCACCGGTGACGGCGGCGGCATCAGCGTGCGCTCGGTCGACGACCTCGCACGCGTGCTCGACGGCGTGCTGCTCGACCTCGCCCCGGTGTCCGTGCGCGCCGGTGCTGCAAGCGCCATTGCTGCAGCCTGGCTGAGCGCGATCCTGGCTGCGCGATCGGTCGTGGGCGCACAGCCCGCCGGCTGCGTGGGCATCGATCCCTTCGCGGCCCTGGCCGCCGACGGCGTGCTGCCCCAGGGCCTCGAGCAGGCCATCGCCGAGGGCGTGCGCATCGCCGGCTCCTCGACCACACCTCGGCTGCGCACCTTCCGCGCCTCGGCGGTCGTCGCAGCCGACGCCGGCGCCAGCGAGGGCCAGGAGCTCGCCTTCGCCCTCGCCTCTGCCACCACCTACCTGCGCGCCCTCGTCGATGGCGGCCTCGACGTCGCCGCGGCTGCCGGCCAGATCGTCATCGAGCTCGCTGCTGACGTCGACGTTTTCGCCACCATCGCCAAGGTGCGCGCCCTGCGCCACTGCTGGTCCACGGTGCTCGAGGCCAGCGGCCTCACCGTCGATGCCCAGCACCCGGGCCTGGTGCAGGTTGCCGCGCACGCTGGCGGCCGCTGGCTCACCGTCGTGGACCCTTGGGTCAACCTGCTGCGCGGCACCTCGGCAGCGCTCGGTGCGATCGTCGGCGGCGCCGACACGCTCACCGTGGCCGCCTTCGACGGCGCCGAGGGACTGCCCAGCGACCTGGGCCGCCGCCTTGCCCGCAACACCCAGCTGCTGCTGCAGGACGAGTCCGGCATCGGCCGTGTGCTCGACCCGGCTGGCGGCAGCTACTACGTCGAGACCCTCACCGACGCCTTCGCGGCCGTGGGCTGGAAGGGCTTCCAGACCATCGAGGCCGCTGGTGGCCTGGCCGCAGTGCTGGCAGCGGGCACCTTCCAGGCGCAGGTCGCCGAGACGGCTGCCAAGCGCGACAGGCTGCTGGCCAACCGCAAGCAGCCGATCACCGGCGTCAGCGAGTTCCCGCTCATCGGCGAGCGTCGCCCCGAGCCCACGGCGGCCCCTGCTGCCGACACCCGACCGGGCCTGGTCCTGGCCGGCACCGCCACCACGGTCGCCCCGCTCAAGGCACGTCGCCTCGCGGAGCCCTACGAGGCCCTGCGCGCCGCGGCTGAGGCCGCGGGCAGTACGCCGACCATCTTCCTGGCCAACATCGGCACGGGCCCGTCGTACGTCGCCCGCGCCACGTTCTCGAGCAACCTGTTCGCCACCGGCGGCATCGACGCCGTGGGCGAGGGCGGCTACGCCGATGCGGCTGCAGCTGCCACCGCCTTCGCCGCATCAGGCGCACGCGCCGCGGTGATCTGCGGCACCGACGCCGCGTACGCGGAGCAGGGTGCGGCCTATGCCACGGCCCTCAAGGCCGCGGGTGCCACCTTCGTCTACCTGGCCGGTCGCGCGGGCGATGCCAAGGCCGACTACGAGGCCGCCGGCGTCGACGACTTCGTGTTCATGGGAGTCGACGTCCTGTCCACGCTGCAGCGTCTCCACACCACGTTAGGGGTCTGACATGTCGACCGTTCCCGATTTCACCGGCATCGAGCTCAAGCCCCGCGCGCCGCACCAGGACCGCGCCGCCTGGACCGACGCTGTCGCGCACATCACCGGCTCGCAGCCCGACAAGCTCGTCTGGGAGACGCCCGAGGGCATCGACGTCGCACCGGTGTACTCGGCCCAGGACCTCGAGGGCCTGGATCACCTGCGCACGCTGCCGGGCCTGGCCCCGTTCCTGCGCGGCCCGTACCCGACCATGTACGTCAACCAGCCGTGGACCATCCGCCAGTACGCGGGCTTCTCCACCGCCAATGACTCCAATGCGTTCTACCGCCGCAACCTGTCGCAGGGCCAGAAGGGCCTGAGCATCGCCTTCGACCTGGCCACGCACCGCGGCTACGACTCTGACCACCCGCGCGTGCAGGGCGACGTCGGCATGGCCGGCGTGGCCATCGACTCGATCCTGGACATGCGCGAGCTCTTCGACGGCATCCCGCTGGGCGAGATGAGCGTGTCGATGACCATGAACGGCGCCGTGCTGCCGATCCTGGCGCTGTACATCGTGGCCGCCGAGGAGCAGGGCGTGCCGACCGAGAAGCTCGAGGGGACGATCCAGAACGACATCCTCAAGGAGTTCATGGTCCGCAATACCTACATCTACCCGCCGGCGCCGTCGATGCGGATCATCTCCGACATCTTCGAGTACACCTCCAAGAACATGCCGAAGTTCAACTCGATCTCCATCTCCGGCTACCACATGCAGGAGGCCGGGGCCACGGCCGATCTCGAGCTGGCCTACACGCTGGCCGACGGCGTCGAGTACATCCGCGCCGGCATCGCAGCGGGCCTGCCCGTCGACACCTTCGCCTCGCGACTGTCGTTCTTCTGGGGCATCGGCATGAACTTCTACATGGAGGTCGCCAAGCTGCGCGCCGCGCGCCTCATCTGGGCCAAGCTCGTCAAGGGCTTCGACGCCAAGAACCCCAAGGCGCTGGCCCTGCGCACGCACTCGCAGACCTCGGGCTGGTCGCTCACCGCGCAGGACGTCTACAACAACGTCATGCGCACCTGCGTCGAGGCCATGGCCGCGACCCAGGGCCACACGCAGTCCCTGCACACCAATGCCCTCGACGAGGCGCTGGCCCTGCCGACCGACTTCTCGGCCCGCATCGCCCGCAACACCCAGCTGTTCCTGCAGCAGGAGTCGGCGACCACGCGCGTGGTCGACCCCTGGGGCGGCAGCTACTACGTCGAGAAGCTCACCCGCGAGCTGGCCGAGAAGGCCTGGGCGCACATCCAGGAGATCGAGGAGCTCGGCGGCATGACCAAGGCCATCGAGGCCGGCATCCCCAAGCTGCGTATCGAGGAGGCGGCCGCCCGCACGCAGGCCCGCATCGACACCGGGCGCCAGGCGGTCATCGGCGTCAACCTCTTCCAGCCCGAGCATCCCGAGGACATCGACGTGCTCAAGATCGACAACGCCGCGGTGCGCGAGGACCAGCTCGCCAAGCTGGTGCGCCTGCGCGCCGATCGTGACCAGGCCGCTGTCGATGTCGCGCTCAAGGCGATCGAGGACGCGGCCCGCGAGGGCACCGGCAACCTGCTCGAGCTCTCGGTGAACGCCGCACGCGTGCGCGCGACCGTGGGAGAGATCAGCATGGCCATGGAGAACGCCTGGGGCCGCCACAAGGCCGAGATCCGCACCATCACCGGCGTGTACCGTCAGGAGATGGGCGAGAACGACGAGACCGTCGCACGGGTGCGTGCGCAGGTCGAGCGCTTCGAGACGGCTGAGGGCCGCCGCCCGCGCCTGCTCGTCGCGAAGATGGGCCAGGACGGCCACGATCGCGGCCAGAAGGTCATCGCGTCGAGCTTCGCCGACCTGGGCTTCGTCGTCGACATCGGCCCGATGTTCCAGACCCCCGAGGAGGTCGCCCGCCAGGCGGTGGAGGCCGACGTCGACATCGTCGGCGCCTCGTCACTGGCCGCCGGTCACCTCACGCTCGTGCCGCAGCTCAAGGCCGCGCTCGCAGAGCTCGGGCGTCCCGACATCATGGTCGTGGTCGGCGGCGTCATCCCGCCCCAGGACTTCGATGCGCTGTACGCCGCTGGCGCTGCAGCGATCTTCCCGCCCGGAACCGTCATCTCCGCGGCTGCAGAGAAGCTGCTGCAGACGCTGCTGGACACGCGTGCATGAAGCAGCCGCTCCCTCCCACTGCTGAGCTCGCCGAGCTCGTCCGCAGTGGGGACCGGATGTGGCTGGCCAGGGCCATCACCCTGATCGAGAGCCGCAAGGCCGAGCATCGTGCGCTCGCTTCCGAGCTGCTCACGGCGCTGATGCCCGCCACCGGCAATGCCGATCGCATCGGCCTGACCGGAGTTCCCGGCGTGGGCAAGTCCACCTTCATCGACCAGTTCGGCACCAACCTGACCGCTGAGGGCCACCGCGTCGCCGTGCTGGCGATCGACCCCAGCTCGTCGCGCACGGGAGGGGCGATCCTGGGCGACAAGACGCGCATGCAGCGCCTGGCCGTCGACCCCAACGCCTTCATCCGCCCGTCACCCGCAGGGGCGTCGCTGGGCGGTGTCACGCGCAGCACGCGCGAGACGATGCTGCTGTGCGAGGCCGCGGGCTATGACGTCGTCATCGTCGAGACCGTCGGCGTGGGCCAGAGCGAGACGACCGTCAGCGAGATGGTCGACATCTTCGTGGTGCTCATGCTCGCCGGTGCTGGCGATGAGCTCCAGGGCATCAAGAAGGGCGTGCTCGAGCTGGCCGACCTGATCGCCGTGAACAAGGCCGACGGCGACAACGTCAAGAAGGCCAAGCTGGCGGCCTCCGACTACCGCCGGGCGATCCGCCTCATGACGCCGGAGTCGAAGAACTGGACGCCGCCGGTGCTCACCTGCTCGGCCGCCGAGAACACCGGCCTCGACGAGCTGTGGGCCGACATCCTCAGGCACCGCGAGATCAAGATCCTGAGCGGCGAGCGCGAGGAGCGCCGCCATGAGCAGCAGATCCGCTGGATGTGGTCGATGATCGCCGACCGCCTGCTCGACCAGTTCCGCGAGTCGCCGGCCGTGCGCACCCGGCTCGACGAGGTGACCTGGGCGGTCAAGCACGGCACCCTGCCGGCAGCAGTCGCAGCCGAGTCCCTGCTCGACACCTTCCTCGCCGACCCTGAGGCCTGACCACTATCGTTGTCCCATCGTCTTGAGGAGGATCCATGAGCACCGACCACGTTGAGAAGACCCACCCGGTCTCCGGGTTCATCTTCGCGATCGTCCTGGGCGTGCTGGCCTTCTACCTCGTGGTCGCGCTCAACGACATGACCACGGCACTGTTCGCCCTGCCGCTGCTCGTGGGCTGGGCCATCGTGTCGCTGCTGCTCTTCGGGCCCCTGCCCGGCAAGGGCGAGCACGCCGTCGAGGCGCAGCACCACTGATCCACGCCTGCGTGCACCGCGGCGATCGTCCGCGCGTGGTGCGCATCGGCCGCTAGTCGTCCTGCAGCCCCAGTTCGCGCGCCTTGGCCGCGGCTGCTGATCGCTCGTTGACCCGCAGCACCTTCATGGCGCGCTGGAGCTCCTGCTTGACCGTCGACTGCGAGTATCCCAGCGTCACCGCGATCGAGGCGTTCGAGCGTCCGTCGCCCACGAGCTTGAGGATCCGCAGCTGGCGCTCGTTGAGCGTGAAGGCGGCGTCCTCGGTGAGGTCGTAGTTCGTGTCGAGCCCGGTGTTCGTGCGCGGGTTCGACAGCCACATGCCCAGCAGGCACGAGATGCCGTTGATGAGCGAGAAGTCCAGGGTGTCGAGCGTGTGCTCGAGCGGGATGAAGAAGTTGAAGCAGCCGATCGCCATGCCCTCGTTGAGGATCGGTGCGCACACGATCGACCGGTCGCCCTCGCGGTCGATGATGTCCTGCCAGATCGGCAGGTCGATCTGCACGGCGGGGAAGTCGTGCATCATCTCGCTGATCGTGAAGATCACGATCTCGCTCTCGCGGAAGGAGCGCCCGGCCGGAGTGTCGATCTTGGACGAGAGCACCTGGTAGCGCGTGATCGCGCGGTCATCCAGACCCTTGGTGCCGATCATCACGAGCGAGTCGGGCTCCTGGAACAGCAGGAGGTTGCAGGAGGTCGCATCGAAGTGGGCGAACGGCCCGCGCAGCAGCGCCTCAGCCACCGGCTGCGGATCGGGGTAGGTCGACAGGTAGCGCAGCAGCTGGGGGATCGCCATCAGCGACTGGCGGCGGTTGTGGCTCTCCATCGCTCCCCCTGTCATCGCTTCGGTGTCACAGTCCCGGTGTCAGTGCCGAGCGCAGGGGCAGTCTATGCAGCACAGGCGCACGTGCATGGGGGATCGCAGCGCAGCCGCACAGGGAAGCCGCGCAGATGCGCAGGCGGCCGGCTATTCGGCGTGCACATGCAGGCGGCGCGCCGCCTCCGCGATCGAGCCCGACAGGCTCGGGTACACGGTGAAGGCGCTGGCGAGCTCGTCAACGGTCATGCGCTGGTGGATCGCGACGCTGAGCACGTGGATGAGCTCACTGGCATTGGCGCCCACGACGACGGCGCCGGCGATCAGGCGCGACCCGCGCCGGCACATGATCTTCACGAAGCCGTCGTGCTGGTCCTGCATCTTCGCGCGGGCATTGGTGCCCAGCGGCAGGATGATGACGTCGCCCCGGAAGGCGCCCTCGTCGAGGTCCTTCTGGGTCAGGCCCACGGTGGCGATCTCGGGGCTGGTGAACACCGTGCTGGAGACCAGATGCCGGTCGAGGGGCTGCACGGCATCGCCCAGGGCATGCCACATCGCGATGCGTCCCTGCATGGCAGCGACGGACGCGAGCATGAGCACGCCGGTGCAGTCACCTGCCGCGTACACGCCGCGGGCGCTCGTGCGCGAGACGCGATCGACGCGGATGAAGCCCGCGTTGTTGGTGTCGACGCCCGCGCCGGCAAGGCCCAGGTTCTCGGTGTTCGGGATCGACCCGACGGCCATGAGCACATGGGAGCCGTGGATCTGGCGGCCGTCCTGCAGGCTCACCACGACACCGTCGCCCTCGCGCCGCGCTGCGACGGCCCGCGCCTGCGCGATGACCTCGAGGCCGCGGCGGGCGAAGACCTCCTCGAGCACGGCTGCGGCGTCGGAGTCCTCGCCGGGCAGCACGCGGTCGCGGGAGGAGATGAGCACGACCCGGCTGCCTAGGCCCTGGTAGGCGCTGGCGAACTCGGCGCCGGTGACGCCCGAGCCGACCACGATGAGGCGCTCAGGCAGGGCGTCGAGGTCGTAGAGCTGCTCCCAGTTGAGGATGCGCTCACCGTCGGGCATGGCATCGGCGAGCTCGCGGGGGCGAGCGCCCGTGGCGATGAGCACCGCCTCGGCCCGGAAGGTCTTCTCGTCGCCATCGGGCGTCGTGACGAACACGGAGTTCGTGCCGTTGAGGCGGCCGGCGCCCTCGACGATGCGCACGCCCTCGGCGATCAGGCGGGCCCGGATGTCCTGGCTCTGCGTGGTGGCGAGGTCCTTGACGCGGGTGTTGACGGTGCCCAGGTCGACGCTCAGCAGGTGGCTGGCGGCAGGCTGGCCGTCGATGACGACGCCGAGGCCACCGGACTCGCCCGTGGCGTTCATGACGTTGGCGGTGGCGATGAGCGTCTTGCTGGGCACGCAGTCGGTGAGCACCGCCGACCCGCCGATGCCGTCGCGGTCGATGATGGTGACGTCGGCGCCGAGCTGCCGGCCGACCAGGGCGGCCTCATAGCCACCGGGGCCGCCGCCGATGATCACGACCGCTGTCACGCACTCATCCTCTCGTCACTGCGGCCGGAGGCGTCAGTCAGCCTTGATCTCCAGCAGCACCGTGCCATTGGGCACGGTGACGCCAGCCTCGGCCGTGACATTGCGGATGAAGCCGGCCTTGTGCGCATTCAGCGGCTGCTCCATCTTCATGGCCTCGAGCACGACGAGCAGGTCGCCCTGCTTGACCTCCTGGCCCTCGACGACCTCGACCTTGACGACGGTGCCCTGCATCGGGGCCACGAGCGCGTCACCGTCGGCGACCGCGGTGGCCTTGGTGCTGCCGTGACGACGCGGGCCCTTGGACTTGGCCGAGCCGCCGCCGATGATGCCGTCGCCGGGGAGGGAGACCTCGAGGCGCTTGCCGTTGACCTCGACGACCAGGTTCTGGCGCTGGTCGACGGCCTGCAGGCCGCCGCTGACGCCGGAGTAGGTCGGGATCTTGTTGTCGAAGTCCTCGTCGATCCAGCGGGTGTGGACCGTGAAGGCGGCCTCGGGATCGGCCGGGGCGAAGTGCGCGTCGCGCACGACCTCGCGGTGGAAGGTCAGCGCCGTGGCGATGCCCTCGATCACGAACTCGTCGAGGGCGCGGCGGGCGCGCTCGAGGGCCTGGGTGCGGTCGCGCCCGGTGATGATGAGCTTGCCGATGAGCGAGTCGAAGTTGCCGCCGATGACATCGCCCAGCCGCGCGCCGGTGTCCAGGCGCACGCCCGGGCCGCTCGGCGGGCGCCAGACGATGAGCTCGCCTGGGCCGGGCAGGAAGCCGCGACCCGGGTCCTCGCCGTTGATGCGGAACTCGATCGAGTGCCCGCGCAGGACTGGGTCCGGGTAGTCGATGACGCCGCCGTCGGCGATGCGGAACTGCTCGCGGACGAGGTCGATGCCCGAGACCTCCTCGGAGACCGGGTGCTCGACCTGCAGGCGCGTGTTGACCTCGAGGAAGGAGATGGTGCCGTCCTGGCCGATGAGGAACTCGCAGGTGCCGGCGTTGACGTAGCCGGCCTCCTTCATGATCGCCTTGGAGGCCTCGTAGAGGCGCGTCACCTGGTCGTCGGTGAGGAACGGCGCAGGCGCCTCCTCGACGAGCTTCTGGTGGCGGCGCTGCAGCGAGCAGTCGCGGGTCGAGATGACGACGACATTGCCGTGCTGGTCGGCCAGGCACTGGGTCTCGACGTGGCGCGGCTTGTCGAGGTAGCGCTCGACGAAGCACTCACCGCGGCCGAAGGCAGCGGTGGCCTCGCGCACGGCGGACTCGAAGAGCTCGGGGATCTCGTTGAGCTTGTAGGCGACCTTGAGGCCACGGCCGCCGCCGCCGAAGGCGGCCTTGATGGCCACGGGCAGGCCGTGCTCCTTGGCGAAGGCGACGACCTCATTGGCGTTCTGCACCGGGTCTGCCGTGCCGGGCACCTGCGGGGCCCCGGCCTTCTGCGCGATGTGGCGCGCGGAGACCTTGTCGCCGAGCGAGCGGATGGCCGCGGGCGGCGGGCCGATCCAGGTGAGCCCGGCGTCGACGACGGCCTGGGCGAAATCGGCGTTCTCGGACAGGAAGCCGTAGCCGGGGTGCACGGCGTCGGCGCCGGAGTCGGCGCAGGCCTTGAGGATCTTGTCGAAGACGAGGTAGGACTCCGCTGCGGTCTCGCCACCGAGGGCGTACGCCTCGTCGGCCATGCGCACGTGCATGGCGTTGCGGTCGGGCTCGGCGTAGACGGCGACCGACTCCAGGCCTGCATCGCGGCACGCGCGGATGACACGGACGGCGATCTCGCCGCGGTTGGCAATCAGGACTTTGCGCACTTCGTAGCCTCTTCCTCGCGCGAATCTTCAGGGGGCACTGTATCGACCAGCGGGTGCTGCGCGCTCACCGCCCGCTGCTCTCGCTGCTCCTCGTCAGCCGTCGGTCGGCAGACCGGCCCACAGGTCGGTCCAGGTGACGTCCAGGCGCTGGAGGAGCAGGCGGAGCAGGGGCAGGGACAGCCCGATCACGTTGGACGGGTCGCCGTTGATGCGCTCGACGAACGGGCCGCCCAGGGAGTCCAGGGTGAAGCCGCCGGCCACCTGCAGGGGCTCGCCCGTGGCGATGTAGGCGTCGATCTCGACCTCGGTGGGCCGGGCGTGGAAGACCTCGCTGCTGGCGACCTCACCGAGCTCGCGCCCGGTGCCCGGCTGGACCAGCCAGTGTCCGGTGCGCAGGAAGCCGCTGCGGCCCGACATCTGCTGCCAGCGGGCCTTGGCGGCCTCGGGCGTGCCCGGCTTGCCGTGGGCGATGCCGTCGACATCGAGGATGGAGTCGCAGCCGACGATCACGACGTCATCGGCTGCGGTGAAGTGCTGCGCGACGTCGCGTGCCTTGGCCTGGGCCAGGGCCAGGCACAGCTGCTCAGGTGCGATCGGCGCGAGCGAGGCGGCCAGGGCCTCCTCGTCGACGCGGCTCACCACGATCTGCGGCGTGACGCCCGCATTGACGAGCAGGGTGCGACGCGCCGGCGATGCCGACGCGAGGACGATCGAGGTCACTGCCTAGTGGGCCATGGTCGAGGCGCGCCAGGCGCTCGCGCTCGGGCGCAGGGTGCGGATGATGCCGCGGCTGTGGTCGTTCCAGTGCGACAGGCCCTTGGGCGCATCCGCGGGCGGCACGACGCTGGCCACGATGGCCAGGATCGCCGCGAGCTCCTCGGCGCTCGGGTTGCCGGTGATGACGCGCAGCACGGGGCGCTTGTCCTCGGGCGGCTCGGAGCTCACAGCGGGATGTTCCCGTGCTTGCGGGGGGCGCGGTCGGCGCGCTTGTTGCGCAGGGCGCGCAGCGCCCGGATGATCACGACGCGGGTGTCGTGCGGCTGGATCACGCGGTCGACATAGCCGCGCTCGGCTGCGCGGTAGGGGTTGGCGAGGGTGTCCTCGTACTCCTCGATGAGCTCGGCGCGCTTGGCCACGGGATCCGTGGCGTCGGCGAGCTCCTTGCGGTACAGGATGTTCGCGGCGCCGCTGGCGCCCATGACGGCGATCTCGGCCGTGGGCCAGGCCAGGTTGAGGTCGGAGCCCAGGTGCTTGCTCGACATGACGATGTAGGCGCCGCCGTAGGCCTTGCGGGTGATGACGTTGATCATCGGCACGGTGGCCTCGGCGTAGGCGTAGATGAGCTTGGCGCCGCGGCGGATGATGCCCTCCCACTCCTGATGGGTGCCGGGGAGGAATCCGGGGGTGTCGGTCAGGCTGATGATCGGGATGTTGAAGGTGTCGCAGGTGCGGATGAACCGCGCCGCCTTCTCGGATGCTGCGATGTCGAGCGTGCCGGCGAACTGCATCGGCTGGTTGGCGACGATGCCGACGCTGTGGCCCTCGATGCGCCCGAAGCCGCACACGATGTTCGGGGCGAACAGTGCCTGGGTCTCGAGGAACTCGCCGTCGTCGAGGATGTGGCCGATGACGCGGTGCATGTCGTACGGCTGGTTGGGGGAGTCGGGCACGAGCGAGTCGAGCTCGTAGTCCTGCTCGTTGAGCTCGAGGCTGACCTCGGTCTCGAAGATGGGGGCGTCCTCGAGGTTGTTGCTCGGCAGGTAGCTGAGGAGCGCGCGCAGGTAGTCGATGGCCTCCTCCTCGTTCGGCGCCATGTGGTGCGCGACGCCGGACTTGGTGTTGTGCGCCTGGGCGCCGCCGAGGGCCTCCATGGCGACGTCCTCGCCGGTGACCGTCTTGATGACGTCGGGTCCGGTGATGAACATGTAGGAGGTCTTCTCGACCATGATCGTGAAGTCGGTGATCGCCGGCGAGTAGACCGCGCCGCCGGCGCTGGGTCCCATGATCATCGAGATCTGCGGGATCACGCCTGAGGCGGCGACGTTGCGGCGGAAGATCTCGCCGTAGAGCGCGAGCGAGGCCACGCCCTCCTGGATGCGGGCGCCACCGGAGTCGTTCATGCCGATGACGGGGCAGCCGGTCTTCATGGCCAGGTCCATCACCTTGACGATCTTCTCGCCGACGAGCTCGCCGAGGGATCCGCCGAAGGTGGTGAAGTCCTGGGCGAAGACGCACACGGGACGCCCGTCGACCGTGCCGTAGCCGGTGATGACGGCGTCGCCGAGGGGGCGGGTGGCCTCCTGCCCGAAGTCATGGGAGCGGTGGCGCGTGAGCGCGTCGACCTGCTGGAAGGAGTGCTCGTCGAGGAGCATCTCGATGCGCTCCATCGCCGACAGCTTGCCGCGCTTGTGCTGCTTGCCGATCGCCTCCTGCTGGCGGCGGGTGGTCTCGGCCTCGTACTCGGCCAGGATGGCACCTCGACCTGCGGTGGTCTTGCGGTCGATGGTGTGCTCGTCTTTTGCTGCGGCGCTCATTGGCCCTCCTCGCGCGTTACCTTAGTGGCGTGACTCCTGAGCATGCGCGCACTGCCCTGAACCTCGCTCGCCTCGAGGTCGCCCTGGCAGCTGCGGGCTGGACCGGGCCGGTCCCGACGATCCTCGACACCACCGAGTCCACGAATGCCGATGTCGCCCGCCTGGCCGCCAGCGGCGCGATCGAGGGCTCGTGCATCGTCGCCGAGCACCAGTCAGCCGGCCGCGGACGCCAGTCCCGTGACTGGGTGAGCCCCCCGAATGCCGGACTGTGGATGTCGGTGCTCGTGCGCCCGCACGACCTTGCGCGCGATGCCTGGACCTGGCTGCCGCTCATCGCCGGACTCGCGGCGGCCGAGGCCGTGCAGCAGGTGGCCGGCGTCGATGCGCGCGTGAAGTGGCCCAATGACCTCGTGGTGGTGGAGGGCCAGGGCGTGCCGCGCAAGCTCGCCGGCGTGCTCAGCGAGGCCGTCGGCGAGAACGCCGTGGTCCTGGGCATCGGCATCAACGTCACCCTGACGTCGGACGAGCTGCCCATCCCCACCGGCACGTCGATCGCCCTCGAGGGCGGCAGCACCGACCGCGAGCAGCTGATGGCCGCCGTGCTCACCGGTCTGGCAGCACGGCTGGCCCAGTGGCGCGCGCGCGACCACGCGCTCATCACCGACTACCGGGCCCGGTGCGTCACCATCGGGCGCACGGTCGAGGCCACCCTGCCCGGCGAAGAGGTCGTCCGCGGCATCGCGGTCGATGTCGACGACGACGGGCACCTGCTGGTCGACGACGGCACTGAAGTCGTGGCGATCACCGCAGGTGACGTCATCCATGCAACGATCTGACCGTGGCCTACCCAGCGAAGCTCCTTGCCCCCGGTGAGTCGATCGTCTACGAGCTCAAGCCGCACTGGCGCGGGCTGATCGTCCCGTTCATCGCCTTCATCCTCGAGGTGTTCATCCTCACGCTGCTGCTCGTGCGGTTCTCCGACAGCGCCGTCGTGCGCTGGATCGTCCTCGTCGCCTTCGTGTTCTTCGTGGTGCTGTGGTCGCTGGTGCCGTTCCTGCGCTGGCTGACGACCCAGTACGTCTTCACCGACCGGCGCATCATCACCCGCTCGGGGCTGCTCACCAAGCAGGGCCGTGACATGCCGCTGGCCAAGACGAACAACGTGTCGTTCAGCCAGGGCCTGCTCGGGCGCATGCTGAACTTCGGCAACCTCGACATCGACTCCGCAAACGCCGACGGCAGCCTGATCATCCGCGATGTCCCCGACGTCGAGAACATCCAGCGCGACGTCTACCGGCTGCAGGAGGAGGACGACGCGAGACGTCGTCGGGGCGGCAGCTAGCAGCCGCCTGCTGGACAGGCGGCCGTGGGCGGGATACCCGCGAATAATTTCCGGTGAAATATCTCCGGCAAGTCTTGACAGGTGATCGTCGCCCAGTGCAGGCTGGCGGCATGCGCGATGCGAACCCGCCTGTGGTCCCTGCCGAGGGCCCGGATCGCGTGTGGACCCTGCTCACGAGCCACGGCCGGGTGCTGCTGCTCATCGCGCAGGACCCGCAGCTGCGCATCCGGGAGCTCGCGAGTGCCGCAGGCATCACCGAGCGGTCCACGCAGGCGATCGTGGCCGACCTGGAGCGCGCTGGCTACCTGTCGAAGTCCAAGGTCGGGCGGCGCAATGCCTACACGATCCATGCCGCCCAGCCGTTCCGTCACCCAGCCGAGTCTGGCCACACCGTAGGGGAGTTGATGCAGGTCTTCGCGCCGGCGTCCTGACCGGCTGGCGCGCACCACAGCACTGAGCAAGGGGAGTATCCCACTCACTGGAACGTCGTCATCACGATGCGCACGCATCCGGCGTCCAGGCCGGCGAACGCCGGTGGCGAGAGACCTTGTGACACGCGCAGCCCCGGCTGCCTGACACAAGGAGCACTCGTGAACGTCCCCCTGGCCATCTGGATCGCCCTGATCGCGGGCATCCTGCTCATGCTCGCCGTGGACCTGCTCAAGCATCGCGATGCGCATGAGATCGGACTGCGGGAGGCCGGCACCTGGACCGCGATCTGGGTGGCGGTCGGCGTGGGCGTGGGCGCAGCGATCTGGTGGCACTACGGCGCCGAGTTCGGGCTGCAGTACTTCGGCGGCTACCTCGTCGAGAAGTCCCTGGCCGTGGACAACGTGTTCGTCTGGGCACTGCTGCTGGCCCACTTCGCCGTGCCGGCGCGCTACCAGCACCGCGTGCTCTTCTACGGAGTCATCGGCGCCCTGGTGTTCCGGGCCGTCTTCATCGCCGCCGGATCGGTGCTCATCGCGAGCGCATCGTGGGTGCTCTACCTGTTCGGGGTGTTCCTGATCCTGACCGGCGTCAAGATGATCACGACACGCGAGCAGCATGTCGATCCCGAGCGGTCCTGGTCCCTGCGCATCGCGCGGCGCCTCATCCCCGTCAGCGACGAGTACCACGGCCAGCGCTTCTGGGTGCGCCAAGGCGGGGTGCTGATGGCGACTCCGCTGCTGCTCGTGCTCGTGGTCATCGAGTTCACGGACATCCTGTTCGCGGTCGACTCCATCCCGGCCATCTTCGCGATCACCCAGGAGCCGTTCCT
>JAQTXL010000161.1 GCA_028688835.1 Candidatus Nanopelagicales bacterium
TGACGAGCCAGGAGGTCCGCAATCTGATCTGGAAGGTCATGAGCTCAGCGATCTCGGCCTTCTTCTAGATGGACCGTGCCAACCGGCCGGGTCGGCGATACGCCGGCCCGGCCATCACCCCCGATGTGGGCGCGAGTCCGCGCGCGCACGCGCAGGTGCGCGGGGAGTCGGGCTTCGCCGTCCTGGAGACTGCGCTCGCCATCCCGGTGCTGGTTGCCGTGACGGTGCTCCTGCTCGTTGCGATCAACGCCGGCATGCTCGGTCTGCAGCTCACTGATCGCGCGCACGACTTCGCACGGGCTCTGGCGCGCGGTGCACCGACGGCCGAGATCCAGCAGCGGGCCGCGCGCGAACTGCCGGACGCCATGCTCACGCTCGACCGGGGTGATGCCTGGGTGTCCGTGACCCTCGCGCAGCAGATCGCAGTCCCGATCCCGGCCTTCGACAGCCTGTCCATGACCCTCGAACGCACGGCCACCACGGCGCTGGAGCTGCAGTGAACGGCGTCCGCGGTGAGCGCGGCAGCGCGATGGTGCTGGCCATCGCGCTGCTCGCCGTCATCGCACTCATCGGGCTCGTGGCACTGGCGCAGGTGCAGCTGCTGCAGCGCAAGCACGCGCTGCAGGGGGCCGCCGACCTCAGCGCGATCGCCGCGGCGCAGAGCGCAGGCGATGCCTGTGCCCAGGCCCAGCGCATCGCGTCGGCCAACGGGGCAGTCGTGTCAGCGTGCCGGCTCGACGGTCTCGATGCGCTCGTCGAGCTGCAGGCAGCGCCGCCGTCGATCCTGGCGGTGCTCGCCGACAGGATCGGCCTGACGATGGGGCCGCTGCAGGCTCAGGCGCGCGCAGGAGCGCCGGACCACTGAGCGGCGCCGCCGTTGTGCTAGGCCTGTGCTGCCTCAAGCGCCGTCGGGTCGGCAACGACCACCGAGATGGTGGCCTTGTCGCCGTCGACAGCCGTGACCGTCACCGACGTGTCGAAGACGTCCGTGTCACTGGCGCCTGACGTCAGCGGGCACACCTGCGAGGCCCCGACCTCAGCGGGCATCGTGGGGCACTCCAGGCCGAAGTTGGCCTGCGTGTCGATGGTCGGGAACTGCTGCTTGAGCGCCTCGATCGCAGCGAACTGCAGGTCGCCGTCGAAGATCGTGCCGGCATCGACGCCCATGGTCTGCACGATGGCCACGGCCGTGAGTCCGCCATCTGAGGTGTCGCTCGCACTGGGGGTGGACGGCGGGAGGCCCACCGACACGCTGGCACTGCAGCCCGAGAGTGCGAGTGCCGCGATGCCGCAGGCGGCGATGACCGGGACGATCACCCGGAGCCTGATCCTGGTCACGTTGGATCCCCTGTTCGTCGGTGCTCACCAGCAGTCGGCGAAACCCTAGCCGCAGTTGCACGCGCAAGTGCGCCGCAACGGCAGCGCGAATGTTCAACGCATGGCCAGATCCGGCACGTGCGACGCGCGTGCAGCGTGTTGGCCGAGTGCCTCTAGTCGGTCGCGTTGCGCAGCAGCTCGGTGAGCACCCGCACGGCCGCGAGCTTGTCGAGCGGGTTGTTGCCGTTGCCGCACTTGGGTGACTGGATGCACGATGGGCAGCCGTCGCGGCAGCGGCAGTCGCGGATGAGGTCGCGCGTCGCGGTGAGCCAGGTGCGTGCGATGTCGAACCCGTGCTGCGAGAAGCCGGCACCGCCGGGGTAGCCGTCGTAGACGAAGACCGTCGTCATCCCCGTGTCGATGTGCAGTGCAGTCGACACGCCACCGATGTCCCACCGGTCGCAGGTCGCGAACAGCGGCAGCAGGGCGATCGATGCGTGCTCCGCAGCGTGCACGGCGCCCGGGATCTCCGTCACCTCGAGCGACGCTGCGGCGCACTGGTCGTCGGTGATCGTCCACCACACCCCCGTCGTCACGAGCTCGCGCACCGGCAGGTCGAGGCCCTGCTCGCCCAGGCTCTCGCCGGTGATGAGCCGACGGCGCTGGAAGCTGGTCACCTGGCTGGCGACGAGCACCTGCCCCACGTTGATGGTTGCCGCGCCCCAGGGCCGCGACTCGTGCACGTCGAGCACGCGGATGTCACTGATCTCGTGCGCCTGGGTCGTGTAGTCCACCGGCTCGATCACCACGGTGGCGACGGCTTCATCGAGGTCGAGCGCAGTGACCACCGAGGTCGTGCCCTGATGCGTGTAGACGGCGCCCGGGTGCACGGTGCTGTGCGACGACGCCTGGTCGATCGTGCCGAGCAGGCGTCCGGAGTCCTCCTCGATGATGCGGATCGGGGCCCCGCCGGTGCTGCGCAGGTCCGCGAGGTCGCTGGCCCGCTCGCGCCTGGTCCAGAACCAGCCGGTGGCGCGTCGCCGCAGGAAGCCCTGCTGGGCCAGGTCGTCGAGCAGTGCAAGCGATGTCGGCCCGAACCAGCGCACGGCATCGTCATCGGTGAGCGGGATCTCCGACGCGGCTGCGCACAGGTGCGGGCCGAGGATCACCGGGTTGGTGGGATCGAAGACGGAGGCCTCGACAGGCGCATCGAGGATCGACGACGGGTGCTCGACGACGAATGCGTCGAGCGGGTCCTCGCGCGCGATGAAGATCGCCAGGGCTGGCGCATCACCGCGTCCGGCCCGGCCGAACTGCTGCCACAGCGACGCACGTGTCCCGGGCCATCCGGCGATGACCACGGCATCCAGGCCGCTGATGTCGATGCCGAGCTCCAGCGCGTTGGTGGTCGCGAGGGCGCGGATGCGCCCGTCGCGCAGCGACTGCTCCAGGGCCCGCCGCTCCTCGGGCAGGTAGCCGCCGCGGTAGGAGGCGACGCTCTCGACCAGCTCGGGGTCGATCTCGCGCAGCAGGTCGCGCGTGAGCAGGGCGACGCCCTCGGCTCCGCGCCGGCTGCGCACGAAGGCGAGGGTCTGGCGCCCATCGGCGACGAGGTCCGCGAGCAGGTGAGCGGCCTCAGTGGTCGCTGTGCGGTGCACGGCGGTCGCATCGTCGGCGCTGATGTCGAGCGGCTGCCACAGGGCGATCGTCCGCTGGGGCCGCGGCGAGCCGTCGACGGTCACCTCGCGCACCGGATCCCCGATGAGGCGCTCCAGGGCGATGGCGGGATCCGCGACGGTCGCCGATGCGGCGATGATCACGGGGTCGCAGCCCAGGTGCGCACAGATGCGGCGCAGGCGACGGATGACCGACGACACGTGCGAGCCGAAGACACCTCTATATATGTGTGCCTCATCGATCACGATGTAGCGCAGCCGCTTGAGGAACGGCGCCCAGCGCTCGTGGCCCCCCAGGAGCGAGTGGTGCAGGAGGTCGGGGTTGGTGAGCACGAGGTTCGCGTGGTTCTGGGCCCACCGGCGCTCGTCGGTGGAGTTGTCCCCGTCGACGGTCGCCGCGCGCAGCCAGGGCAGCTCGCGTTCGGTGAAGGTCCGCAGCTGGTCATGGGCCAGGGCCTTCGTCGGTGCGATGTAGAGCGCCGTGGCGCCCCGGCCGTTGGGGGCGCTGGCGCCGGCATGGATGGCGGTCAGGATCGGCAGCGCATAGGCCAGTGACTTGCCCGAGGCCGTGCCGGTCGACAGCACCACGTGCTCGCCGGCATGGGCGATCTCGGCGGCCTCGACCTGGTGCTGCCAGGGACGGGTGATCCCCGGGTACGACGCCCGCACCTCGTCATCGACCCACGACGGCCAGTCGGCATGCACGGCAGCGCGCTCCGGCTGGACCTCGACATGGCGCAGGCGCTCCTCGCGGCCCTGCGCCAGGCGGGCGAGGACACCTTCGACATGCGCGCTCATTTCCCCCCACGCTAACGCCCGGGGGTGATAGACGTTGCGCATGGAGTTCACTGCCTCCAGTGAGGCGCAGGCCGGGGCGATGGTCGTGCGCGCCGTGGGTGACGTCGACCTGGCCTCTGCGCCGGTGCTGCGGTCGGCCATCGAGGACGCCTGGGTCCCGCCGCAGCCGCTCATCGTCGACGCGACGCAGGTCGCATTCATCGACTCCACCGGGCTGGGCGTGCTCGTCGCCGCGGTGCAGCGCACGCGCAGCGAGGGCGGCCAGGTGGCCATCGCCGTCACTGCCGATCGCGTGCGCAAGGTCCTCACGATCACCGGCCTGGATGCCTTCGTCGCGGTCCATCCGACGGTCGCGGACGCGCTCCGCGCCACGGAAACTCCGTGAAACGGACAAATTCCCAATTTGGCCCGATTTGCCCCTGCTCCCTCGTAGACTCCGCGCGGTTCTGTGAACACCGGTTCACCCTGAGTCAGGAGACCCATGATTG
>JAQTXL010000162.1 GCA_028688835.1 Candidatus Nanopelagicales bacterium
CTCAGGAGGAGCAGCAGGCGAGCATCGCCGTCGGACCCGATGAGGTCCGTGGTGCGTGATGTGGCCGCGACGATCTGCACCATCTGCGCCGTGACTTCCGCAACCTCTCGGGTGCTGAGCTTCGTGCCCATGAGCTGCATGTCGGCCGTCGCGATCGCGGCAACGGCGCAGTGCCCACCGTTGCGTCGAATCCTCGTCAACTCGCGCTCGAGCTCGTGCTTGAAGGCCTGCTGCGTGAGGGCGTCGGTCTGGAGGTCATGCCGCAGCCGATCGATGGGCACCGGCCGGCGCTGCAGTTTCGACTGCACTCGAGCGATCACCTCAGGGACCTTGAACGGCTTGGCGATGTAGTCGTCAGCGCCGAGGCTGAGGCCGTGGACCACGTCGGCCATCTCGCCACGACGGCTCAGCATGATCATCGGCACATCGCGCAGTCGGTCGTCGCCCCGCACGGTCTTGAGGAGCTCGAGCCCGTCCATGCCGGGCATCTCGATATCGGAGACGATGAGATCTGGCCGAGAGGCCTCGCACGCCTCCAGTGCCTGGCGGCCGTCACCTGCAACAGCGACGTTGCATCCAGCACCCTCGAGCGTGAGCTTCAGCAGCTCGCGGACCATCGCATCGTCGTCGACGACGAGCACTCTCGGGGGTGCCACATCAGTGGTGCGAGGCTCTGACACGTCAGCACCCCCTGATCGCCTGAGACGGTCACCCGTCGCCTCTCAGCGTAGTGACCCGGGCGCAGAGTGGTCCCGTTGTCGACCGCAGCGCAATGGCGGTGTGACGACCTGCGGGGTCAGGGAGCGAGCGGGGTGACTGGCCTGCGATGATTCCGTCCGGCGTGGGGAGGTCCCCGCGCGCATCACACTCTGGAGGCACTGTGGCCGTCGAACTGCGCCGGAACGACTACTCCCTCAGCGACGAGCAGGGGCAGCTGGTCGACATGCTGCGCTCGCTGTTCGCCCAGCACGCGCCGATCGAGGCAGTGCGCGCAGCGGAGCCGCTCGGGTTCGACGCCGCGCTCTGGGATGTCGTGCGCGGCAATGGACTCCTGACCATCGCCATCCCCGAGGGCGTCGGCGGCGACGGTGGCGGACTGGTCGAGCTGGCGCTCACAGGCATCGAGATCGGTCGCTCCGCGGCACCGGTTCCGCTGCTCGATCACGTGGTCGCCCTGCGCACCCTTGCAGCGCTGGTCGGCGACGCCCAGCCGATCGGGCCGATCGACTGGGAGGCGGCGCTCGCAGGCGACACGATCCTGAGCATCGCGCCGATCTCGACATGGGAGCTCGGTGCTGAGCTTGTGCCGAGCGGCGCGGTCGCGGGCGCCGTGCTCGCCCTCAAGGACGGCGACCTCGTCGTGCTGTCACGCTCGGACCGTGCCGAGCAGGCCTCGAACGAGGGCTGCGCACCTGTGGCCTGGTGGAGCCCGACCGATGCGGCGGTCACCGTCGACGTCATCGCGTCCGGCGAGCGGGCAGCGGAGCTGTGGGACCGGGCTCGACGCGAGTGGCGCATCGCCACGGCCTCGTCGCTCGTGGGGATCCTCGAGGCATCGGGCGAGATCGCGCGCAACTACGCACTCGAGCGGCAGGCCTTCGGCGTGACCATCGCGAAGTTCCAGTCGATCTCGCACGACCTCGTCAACATCCACATGGACGAGCTCACGTCGCGCAACATGACGCTCAAGGCCGCCTGGCTCACGGAGTTCGAGCCGGGATTCCGCCCTGAGCTGGCTGCAATGGCGATGGCACAGGCCACCCGGTCAGCGCTGCGCAGCACCTCCAAGGCCGTCCACGTGCACGGCGGCATGGGCATCACGCTCGAGGCGGACATCAGCCTGTACTACCGCAAGGCATCGGCATGGTCGCTCGTCGGCGGTGGCGTGCATCGCGACCTGCAGGAGATCGGGCGCGAGATCGATCGAAGGGCCGCGGCTCTGTCCGCAGCCGCCCCAGCAACTGCTTCCACGAATCGATAGGGAGGAATCGCCATGGATTTCAGCGCACTTGAGCTCACGACCGACCAGCTGGCCTTCGAGCAGGAGGTCCGCGACCTCATCGAGGCGCACTGGACCCCGAACCGCGCGCACATCGCCCTGGATCACGACCGTGCACCCGAGGCGCTGCGCCTGGCGATGGCCGAGCGCGGCTTCGTGCACCCCAAGCTCGCTGCAGAGGTCGGCGGTGCCGGTCTGGGCGAGGTCGAGGAGGAGATCATCACTGCCCTCTTCAATGAGTACTACGCCCCGAATAACGTCAGCTCGGAGCTGCTGATCCCGACCCTGGAGCGCTTCGGGTCCGACTTCCTCAAGACCACGGTGCTGCCGCGCATCCGCACGGGCGAGTGCACCACCTGCCTGGGCTACTCCGAGCCCGACAACGGCTCCGACATCGCCGCTGCCAAGACGAAGGCCGTGCAGGACGGCGATGAGTGGGTCATCAACGGATCCAAGATGTGGACGACCTGGGGCAACGAGTCCGACTACGTGTTCCTGCTGGCCCGCACCGGACCGATCGAGCAGAAGCACCGCACCCTCACGATGTTCCTCGTGCCCATGGACGCCCCCGGTGTCGAGGCCACCGCAGTGTGGATCCTGGGCGGCGGGCGCACCAACGTCACGTACTACACCGACGTGCGCATCTCGGACGACTACCGCATCGGCGGCATCAACGAGGGCTGGAGCGTCATGTCCGAGCCCCTGGCGACCGAGCACGGCGCCGGCATCGTGACCGAGGGCGTGACGCCCGTGAACGGGTCGATGGGCGCCGGCTTCTCGCGCGTGCTCGACAAGCTGATCGACGGCGCAGTCGAGTGGGCTGCCTCGCGCACCTCGGCCGACGGACGTTCGCGCCTTGAGGACCCGCTCGTGCGCATGGCGCTGGCGGAGGCCCTGCTGGATCTCGAGGTGTGCTGGAACGCCGAGGGCGAGCTGGGCAAGCCGATGTCCGCAGAGGTGCTCATGAACCAGGCCGATCGGCTTGCCGACATGGCCGCGCCAGAGGGCATCCTCGACTTCGGCGTCGACGGCAGCATCGCTGCGGGCATCATCGCCAGCGAGCGCCAGCACGCTCCGGGCACCGCGGTCTACGGCGGTACCACCGAGATCTACCGCAACAACATCGCTCGCAGCCTGGGCCTGCCCCGGCCGTACTGACCGCTGGCCGCTCAGGTTCCTGCGCCGAAAGGCCCGCGAGCAGCCATCGCGGGGGCTAGCGTGCTGCGCAGTCGAGCGAGGGAGAGTGGCATGAGCCGTGCGTTGATCTGCGGTGGCGGCGGGTCGGTCGGAACCGCGTGGGAGTCCGGCTGGTTCGCGGGCCTCCAGCAGCAGGGTGTCTGGCTGAACGATGCCGACCTGATCCTCGGCACCTCGGCGGGTGCCGGCGTCGGCGTCCAGGTCGCCTGCGGTCACGACATGATGGCGCAGGTCAACCGCTACCGCGCTGCAGGCGCGCGAGCGGCTGCGGGTGGCACGACGGCCGTGCTCAACATCGACACCGATGACCAGTCGGCCTTCCGCGACCTTTTCGAGCGCGGACAGGCCTCAGGGCGCAACGGCGATGTCGCCGTGCGCCGGGACATCGCCGAGGCTGCTCGTGCCGCGGCGCCCACCATCGAGCTCGAGGCCTTCCTGCGCACCTTCAAGTACCTGGCCGATGAGCCGTGGCCTGCGTCATACAAGGCCGCGTGCCTGAACATCGACACTTACGAGTTCGAGGCGATCGGCGCCGATCTCGGCGGCGCGCTGCAGTACGGCGTTGCTGCCGGATGCGCAGTCCCAGGCGTCTACCCGCCGATCAAGGTCGGCCGGCACACGTACGTTGATGGCGGCTGCCTGTCGCCCACGAGCGTGGATCTCGCGATCGGCTACGACAAGGCACTCGTGCTGCTGGTCTCCGACGCCCCTGAGCACGAGATGGAGGCGCTGCGCAGCAGCAGCACCGAATCCCTCGTGATCACCCTCGACCCGAAGGACCGTGCGACCCTCGGCGAGAACTTCATGGACGCGTCCATGGCATTCGCGGCAGTCGAGCTGGGGCTCGAGCAGGGCCTGCGTGATGCCGCGACCGTGGGCGACTTCTGGCGCAGCTAGCTGTACCCGGTCATGAGGTTGTTGTCTTGCGTGGCTGGTTGTGAAAGGGGTGAGACCTCCGGTGGAGTGGTGATTGCGACAGCACTCACCCAACGGAGGTCTCGATGGCTCACGCTAATGCT
>JAQTXL010000035.1:0-8443 GCA_028688835.1 Candidatus Nanopelagicales bacterium
AGATCCGCGAGTGGGTCGACCAGCCCTTCGTCTCGCTCGGCACCGACG
Organism: Candidatus Nanopelagicales bacterium; assembly: GCA_028688835.1. Lineage (GTDB taxonomy): Bacteria > Actinomycetota > Actinomycetes > S36-B12 > S36-B12 > UBA11398. Next base: position 49 of record JAQTXL010000035.1, read on the forward strand.
GGTGGGGCATGTCCGACACGCGCGGCGCCCTGCGGCGCCACTTCCTCGTCGATGCCGAGTCGATCGTCGTGCAGTCGCTCACCATGCTGGGCAGGCATCACGACTTCGACCGCGCAAGGATTGCCGAGGCGATCGTCCGCTACCAGCTGCACGACCCATCGGCAGCGGCTGCAGGCAACACGGAAGGCTCCGGCTGAGATGTCCAATGACCCCAAGCGGTTCCTGCGCTACCTCGAGGAGGAGCGCAAGGCATCGCTGCTGTACCGGTCATTGGCGACCTCGCTCGAGGGGGAGCGCCGCGAGGCGCTGCTGGAGCTCGCCGACATCGAGGATCGCCACGCTCGCCACTGGATCGCCAAGCTGACCGAGGCCGGCATCGACGTGCCCGCAGCGCCCACCGACCTGCAGGCCGACGATCAGGCGCTGGTCGCGCGTGCCCATGCCATGGGCGTCGAGGACGTGCTGGCCCACCTCGAGCAGGTCGAGGAGGCTGCCAACTCGCTCTACGACGACGAGCCCGAGGCGCCGCAGTCGATGGTCGAGGACGAGGCCTCGCATGCCGAGGCGTTCCAGCGCATGCGCACCGACAGCCCGGTGCTTCCCATCCGCGGTGCCATGAAGGCTCCCGGCCCCGACAACCCCGAGCCCTGGCACCGCGGCGACAGCTCCGGCACGGCGCGCGCCGCCGTGTTCGGCATCAGCGACGGACTCGTGTCCAACACCGCGCTGGTCATGGGCTTCGCCGGTGCCGCGCCCGACAATCGCACGATCCTGTTCGCGGGCCTTGCCGGGCTCCTGGCCGGCTCGTTCTCGATGGCCGCGGGCGAGTACGTCAGCGTCGCCAGCCAGCGCGACCTGTTCCGCCGCGAGATCGAGAAGGAGGCCAGCGAGCTGGCCACCAAGCCCGAGGAGGAGCAGAAGGAGCTCGAGCTGATCTACCGCGCCAAGGGCGTGCCGCGTGACGTCGCCGCGGCCACGGCCGCGCACATCATGCAGGACCCCAAGCTCGCCCTCGACACGCTCGCGCGCGAGGAGCTCGGGCTCAATCCCGACGAGCTGGGCTCGCCTGTCAAGGTCGCCGTCTCGAGCTTCATCGCCTTCGCCATCGGCGCGGTCATCGCAGTGATCCCGTTCCTGTTCACGTCCGGCACCCTCGCCGTGGTGCTCACCGCACTGCTGTCCACCACTGCACTGCTCATCGTCGGCGGCGTCGTGGGCAAGCTGTCCGGGCGCGGCATCGTGTTCTCGGCCTTCCGCCAGCTGCTCTGGGGCGCGGGCGCGGCCGCCATCACCTTCGCCGTCGGTCGGATCATCGGCGTGAACGTCACCTGACGTGGACCAGCTCCAGCTCTCGGCACTGCTGCTCGACTCGACCGGTGCCCTCAGCACCGCGGCGACGCTGCGCATGGAGACCGAGCTCCCCTGGTACCGCGAGCTCGGTGCCGAGGAGCGCTCGATCGTCGGGTCAGTTGCCCAGGCGGGCATCCGTGCCTTCGTCGAGTGGCTGCGCGAGCCGCAGCGCGTCGCGGAGATCACCGCGGGCGTGTTCGATGCGGCGCCGCGCGAGCTCGCACGCGTGATCACGCTCGAGCAGACGGTGTCCCTGGTCCGCACCACGATCGACGTCGTTGAGGAGGAGATCGAGTCGATCAGCGACCAGGCGACGCGCATCGCACTGCGCGATGCGGTGCTGCGCTACTCGCGCGAGATCGCCTTCTCCTCCGCCGTGGTCTACGCACGAGCCGCCGAGGCGCGCGGCGCGTGGGACGCCCGCGTGGAGGCGCTGGTGGTCGATGCCTTCGTGCGCGGAGATCTCGACACGACGGTGCTCGGTCGCGTGAGCGCACTCGGCTGGTCGGGCCAGGGCTCGATCCTGCTGGTCGCCGGCTCGCCGCCCGCGGGCGAGCCCGAGTTGGGGCTTGCCATCCTGCGGCGCACCGCGGCCAACCACGGCATCGACCTGCTCACCGGCATCCACGGCTCGGTGATGCTCGCGATCGCGGGCAGGGTCAGCGACCCCATGCGGATCGCGCGGCTGCTCGCGGTCCACTTCGGTCCTGGGCCGGTGGTCGCCAGCGACGAGCTCAGCGGCCTCGACGCCGTCCCCGAGGCGGCTCGCATCACGATGCAGGCCCTGCGCGTGGCGCACGCCTGGCCCCGGGCGCCCCGCCCGGTGACCACGCACGACCTCCTGCCGGAGCTGTGCCTGGCCGGCGACGAGCAGGCGCAGTCCGCGCTCATCGCGGCGGTGTTCGACCCGCTGGCGTCCGACCCCACCCTGCTCGCGACCGTCACGACGTTCCTGGAGGAGACCGCGTCGCTCGAGGCGACGGCCCGCGCCATGTTCATCCACCCCAATACCGTGCGGTACCGCCTGCGCCGCGCCGCCGAGATCTCCGGCTACTCCCCCCAGGAGGCCCGCGACGCCTATGCGATCCGGATCGCCCTCACGCTGGGGCGGATGCGCACTGGCACTAGTTGATATCCACCCATTTCCCGTCGATGCCCGCAGGGTGATGCTGGAATCTTTGTAGGAATCCTCTAATATTGGCCGGACGACATTGGCGGCAGCAGCAACGCCTGCACCGACCACGAGGCGCAAAGGTGGTCACGTGCTCGCCATCGTTGCCCCCGGACAGGGCGCCCAGACGCCCGGGATGCTGCTCCCCTGGCTCGAGCTGCCCGGCACGCCAGCGCTCCTGGACTCCCTGGCCAGCGCTGCCCGCGTCGATCTCGTGGCCCATGGCACCACCTCGGACGCCGAGACGATCGTCGACACTGCCATCGCCCAGCCCCTCATCGTCGCCAGCGGCCTGCTGGCCTGGACAGCCCTGGGCTGCCCTGCCGCCGACGTGCTCGCCGGCCACTCCGTCGGCGAGGTCACCGCGGCAGTCCTGGCCGGAGTGCTCGAGCAGACCGCCGCCATGGAGTTCGTGCACGTGCGCGGCGCCGGCATGGCCGCCTCGGCGGCCGGTCTGGCCACCGGCATGAGCGCCGTGCTCGGCGGCGACGCCACGGTGGTCATCGCCAAGGCCGAGGAGCACGGGCTCACCCCCGCCAACATCAATGCCGCCGGGCAGATCGTGGTGGCCGGCACCCTCGACCAGCTCGCGAGCTTCGCCGCTGATCCGCCGGAGGGCTCGCGCGTGCGTCCGCTGTCGGTCGCCGGGGCGTTCCACACCGTGCACATGGCGCCGGCCGTCGGCGCGCTCGAGGTCCTGGCCTCGACGATGAGCACGAGCAATCCCACGACCACCCTGCTGTCCAATGCCGACGGCGGCTCGGTCGAGACCGGGGCCGAGGTGCTGGCCCGCCTCGTCGTCCAGGTGAGCAACCCGGTGCGCTGGGACCTGTGCATGGACATGATGGAGTCGATCGGTGTCACCGGCCTGCTCGAGCTCGCCCCCGGCGGCACCCTCACCGGCATGGCCAAGCGCGCGATGCCCGGGGTCGCCCTGCTCCCGGTCAAGGGCCCTGATGATCTCGATGCCGCACGCGCCTTCATCGCCGAGCACAGCGCGGCCACCGCATGACCGCGCAGATCACGCCCCCGCGCGGGCCTGAGTTCGCGCGGATCCTGTCCGTCGGCTCCTACCGTCCCGCGCGCATCGTGACCAATGCTGAGATCTGCACGCGCATCGACTCCACCGACGAGTGGATCCGTGAGCGCTCGGGCATCGTCGAGCGCCGCTACGCCGCCGACGACGAGTCCGTGATCGACATGGCGGTCTGGGCCGCCGAGGACGCCATCGCCAAGGCGGGCATCGACCCCGCCGACATCGGCCTCGTCATGCTCGCCAGCATCACCTACCCCTATCTGAGCCCTGCGGCCGCTCCCCAGATCGCCGTGCGCATCGGCGCCACGGGCGCTGCAGCCGTCGACATCTCCAGCGCCTGCGCCGGCTTCTGCTACGGCATCAGCATGGCCAGCGACAGCGTGCGCGGCGGCAACACCAAGCTCGCCGTGGTCATCGGCGCCGACCGGCTCACCGACTGGTTCGACCACCACGACCGCACGCTTGCGTTCCTCTTCGCCGACGGCGCGGGAGCCGCGGTCATCGGCCCGTCCGACGTCCCAGCGATCGGCCCGACCATCTGGGGATCCGACGGCACGCAGATCGACGCGCTGGGCATCGGACCCTCCTTCATCGACCAGCGCAACGACCCGGTCGCCAATGTGCCGATGCTCTACATGCAGGGTCAGTCGGTCTTCCGCTGGGCGGTCGGCGAGATGGCGCGCGTGGCGCAGCAGGCCCTCGATGCCGCCGGGATCACCGCCGACCAGCTCGATGCCTTCATCCCGCACCAGGCCAACAACCGCATCACCGATGCGCTCATCCGTGCCCTGAAGCTTCCCGACCACGTGCCGGTCGCGCGCGACATCGTGACCATGGGCAACACCTCGGCCGCATCCATCCCCCTGGCCATGTCAGGCATGCTCGACGACGGCGAGCTCCCCAGCGGCGGCACTGCGCTCATCATCGGGTTCGGCGCCGGCTTGGCCTATGCCGCGCAGGTCATCACGCTTCCCTAGCTCCATCACACCAACAAGTAGTTGAAACGAAAGGAAAGTCATGAGTGAGGACATCCTGGCGGGCCTGGCCGCCATTGTGAACGAGGTTGCAGGCGTGCCGGCAGAGGACGTCCAGCCTGACAAGTCGTTTGTCGACGATCTCGACGTGGACTCGCTGTCCATGGTCGAAGTTGTGATGGCTTGCGAGGACAAGTGGGGCGTCAAGATCCCCGACAGCGAGGTCAAGAACCTCAAGACTGTCGGCGACGCCGTCACGTACATCAGCGCGCACGTCTAGACCGCAGGTGAGGCGGGGCTGCCGATGACGCGGCCTCGCCTCCCCCGCTCCACCTCTCGCACACGTACCCCAGGAGACCAGCAATGACACGCAATGTTGTGGTGACCGGCATCGGCATGACCACCCCGCTCGGCGGCGACGCGCCGTCGACGTGGGAGCGGGCGCTCGCGGGCATCCCCGGCACCGTGTCGCTCGGCGCCGACTGGCCCGAGGACCAGCCCGCCAAGATCGCCGCGCTCATGATCGTCAATCCCGTCGATGTGCTCGACCGCGTCGAGACGCGCCGCATGGACCGCTCCGAGCAGTGCGCGCTGGTCGCTGCACGCGAGGCCTGGGCCGATGCCGGCAAGCCGTCGATCGACCCTGTCCGGCTCGGCACGGTCGTGGCCTCGGGCATCGGCGGCGTCAACTCGCTGATCCAGGCCTACGAGATCATCCGCGACAAGGGGGCCACCCGCGTGTCCCCTCACATGGTCACGATGATCATGCCCAACGGCCCGGCCGCCATGGTCGGCCTCGAGGTCGGCGCCCGCGCTGGCGTGCACACCCCCGTGAGCGCCTGCGCCTCCGGAGCCGAGGCCATCTCCTACGCCGCGAAGATGATCGAGGGCGATCGCGCCGACATCGTTGTCGCCGGCGGCACCGAGGCGTGCATCAACATCGTCACCATGGCCGGGTTCGCAGCGATGCGTGCCCTGTCCACGCGCAACGACGATCCCTCCACCGCCTCACGCCCCTACGACCTCGGCCGTGACGGCTTCGTCATGGGCGAGGGCGCCGGCATCCTCATCCTCGAGGAGGAGGAGCATGCCAAGGCGCGCGGCGCCAAGATCTACGGCCGCTACGGCGGCGCCGGCCTGACCTCCGACGGCCACCACATCGCCCAGCCCGACCCCGATGGCACAGGCGCCGCTCGCGCCATCCGCGAGGCCATCGCCGATGCCGACATCACCGCCGCTGACATCGTGCATGTCAATGCGCATGCCACGTCCACCGCGCAGGGCGACTACGCCGAGTCTGTCGCCATCCGCAGGGCCCTGGGCGGCCAGGCTGACACCGCGCTGGTCTCGGCCACCAAGTCGATGACCGGGCACCTGCTCGGCGGCGCCGGTGCAGTCGAGTCGATCTTCTCGATCCTGGCGCTGCGCGACCGCGTGGCACCGCCGACGATCAACATTGTCGACTTCGATGAGTCGATCGAGCTCAATGTGACCTCGAACGGGCCGGTCGCGCTGCCGGCTGGCGACATCGCGGCCCTGAACAACTCATTCGGGTTCGGCGGGCACGACATCGCTTTGGTGTTCACGAGTCACTGACCCGCTGCTAGCGTGCGGCGATGACCACTCGCGCACCTCGTCGGCGTGACATCCACACCGGGCGCGATTTCGAGCGGCTGATCAACTTCAGCGATGCCGTGGTCGCAGTCGCGATCACGGTGCTCGGCCTGGCCATCGTCGACATCCGGCCGTCACCGACGCAGACCTCGATCTGGTCGACCATCTCGGCCAATGCCGGCCAGCTCTACACCTTCCTGTTCACGTTCATGGTCGTCGGCATCATGTGGCTGGCACACAACCGCGTGCTCAACCAGCTGCGTGGCTTCGACGGCATGATCTTCTGGCTCAACCTCTTCTGGCTCGCCGGCATCGCCTTCCTGCCCTGGCCCAGCGCCATGTACGGCGAGGGCTTCATGACCGCCGACGGCGGGCCGCTCGCCGGTGTCGGCCTGCTGTACTGGCTCACCCTCGCCTTCATCAGCGTCGTCGGGTGGCTCATCGCCTGGCATGCCCAGCAGGTGCCCGAGCTGATCGAGCCTGAACGGGCGCACCAGGCCTTCCCGACCACGAGCATCGGCCACTACCGCGGGCTCGTGTTCGCCGCCCTGTTCATCGTGATCGGCGTGGCATCGATGATCGCCGAGCAGCTGGCCTCGTGGCTGCCGCTGCTCATCATCCCCGTGTCCATGGCCTTCGGCCGCGCGCGCCGCTCAGATGACGTCGTGGAGGAGCCGAACAGTTGAGCCCTCGTGGGCGCACCGGAAGGGCTCGAGCTCGTCGTCCCAGGGTCCGCCGATGAGCCGAGCGATCTCGTCGGCCAGCTCGGCGTCGCCCGCGGCTGCATGCTGCAGGGCAGTGCGCAGGCGCTCCTCGGCCACCATGACGTCACCGTGCTCGCCGATGTCGGCGCGGAACAGGCCCAGTGCCGGCGTCGCCGCGAAGCGCTCGCCCGGACGCTGCCCGCTGGCATCCTCGGTCACCTCGTAGCGCACCTGGTGGAAGGCCAGGAGCGCGCTGGCCAGCTTCGCGCTCGTGCCCCTGGGACCCTGCCACAGGATCTCGGCACGGACGGTGCCCGGCGCCACCGGCTGCTCGGTCCAGTCGAGGCGCACGTTGGTGCCGAAGACGCCGCTGACCGCCCATTCGAGGTGCGGACTGATCGCGCGCGGGCATGAGTGGATGAAGACGACGCCTCGACCGCCGTCGCTGACGCGCGCGGTCGAATTCGCAGCCTTGGCCTGCACATGCGTGGTCATGGAGCCTCCTTAGCAACCAGTCGCCTTCCCCAGCCACGGTTGCCCTGCAGGCCATGCCTCGTCGCACATGCTAACCGCTAGGGTTGCCAGCGCGCGAAAGGCTCGCGCCAGATTCTGCCGGAGGTCTCGATGGCCCTTGCTGCTCCCGCCCCCCGCGTCCTTGCCGATGCTGTCTCGCATACCTGGGTGCGCAACCTCGCCCTGGTCATCGGCGGCGCAGCATTCGTCGGCCTCAGCGCGCAGATCGCGTTCTACCTGCCCTGGAACACCACCGTCCCGCTGACCCTGCAGACCTTCGCCGTCGTGCTCACCGGCGCCGCACTGGGCTCCCTGCGCGGCGTCGCGGCCATGGCGCTCTACGCCATCGCCGGCGTCGTGGGCGTGCCCTGGTTCGCCGAGCAGTCCAGCGGCTACGCCGCACCCAGCTTCGGCTACATCATCGGCTTCATCCTGGCCGCCTTCGTGGTCGGCAAGCTCGCCGAGCACGGCGCCAGCCGCACCTTCATCCGCTCCGTGGGCCTGATGATCATCGGCAACCTCATGATCTACGCCATCGGCGCGACCTGGCTGAAGTTCAACCTCGACATCCCCTGGTTCGGCGAGGCCTCAGCCTGGGCCTACGGCGTCAAGGACTTCCTCATCGGCGACATCATCAAGATCCTCATCGCCGCAGGCCTGCTCCCCCTGGCCTGGACCGGACTGCGCAAGGCCGGCCTGACCCAGTAGCACCCAGCACACGCCGAAAGGGCGCCCCAGCCACCCGGCTGCGGCGCCCCTTCGCGCATCAGTGCCGGCCGCCACGGTGACTGCGACGGCGGTGCGACGCGCAGAACGATGTTCACCCCCGGGCTGCTGCGTCGGGTGGGTAGCGTTGCCCCGCCGCCGACCCGCGTGGCACCACACCGTCGACCCGATGGAGATCCTGATGGCCCTTGCTGCTCCCGCCCCCCGCGTCCTTGCCGATGCTGTCTCGCATACCTGGGTGCGCAACCTCGCCCTGGTCATCGGCGGCGCAGCATTCGTCGGCCTCAGCGCGCAGATCGCGTTCTAC
>JAQTXL010000035.1:8543-17556 GCA_028688835.1 Candidatus Nanopelagicales bacterium
TCGCCGCAGGCCTGCTCCCCCTGGCCTGGACCGGACTGCGCAAGGCCGGCCTGACCCAGTAGCACCCAGCACACGCCGAAAGGGCGCCCCAGCCACCCGGCTGCGGCGCCCCTTCGCGCATCAGTGCGTCGGGATCAGGCCCTAGGCATCGGCCCGAGCGGCCAGGACCTCGGCCTCCTGGACCTCCTTGGTCAGCGCACTCAGCGCTGCCGTCAGCTGGCCGTCCCACTGCTCGGCGCGGACGCACCACATGACCTTGTCCTGGGTCTCCAGCACGCGATCGCGGACGTCCTTCGAGGCGTCAGGCCCCAGGCGCGTGAGCACGCGCTCGGCGGCATTGACCCACTTCTCGGCCAGCTGCAGGTGCTCGACCTGCTTCTCGAGCTCCACGAGCTCGTTGCGCCCACCGGGGGTGTCCTCGGTCATGTCGTGCAGGGCCTTGTTCACCAGATCCGCGGCGTGGAGCATGTCGGACTTCATCGCGTCGTGGAGAGCGGAGCGTTTCACGTCATGGACCAACTGCTCGCACGACGTCTTGACGTCAGACTTCGCGGCGAAGAATCGGCCGGTCTTGCGATGGGGCACCTCTTTTGCCGCGATGCGGCTCAGGCGGGAGGGGCCGGTGGACTGCTGAGACATGATCACTCCTCATCGATCTACGGAGATACTTCGAACACCTCATTCCTACTCCCTTTCGGCCGGAAGCGCATCAGTGAATCGCGCTCGTGTCGTCAGGATCAGGTCAGGAATCCCCACCGGGATCTCGACCCGGGCCGACGCAAAGGCCGAAAGTCCCCAATCGCCCTCAGGCGGCCTCGAGCGAGGCGGCCTCGAGCTCGTCCATGTCCTCGAGCTCGACCCCCTTCGTCTCGCGCACCTTCTTCATGACGAACGGGATCGACAGCAGGGCGAAGACCGTGAAGATGCCGTAGGCCAGGCCAAGGCTGCGCCCGGCGATCGGCGGGAAGCCCGTGGAGACGATGAAGTTCGCCGCCCACTGCGCCGATGCGGCAAGCGCCAGTGCGGCAGCACGGATGCGGTTGGGGAACATCTCGCCGAGCAGCACCCACACGACCGGCCCCCACGTGGCGGCGAAGAACGCGACGTAGACGTTGAACGCGATCATCGCGACGACGTCCGGGCCATTGGTCAGCACCGGATTGCCGGCGGCATCGATGGGCGCCGTGCCGAAGATCCAGGTGAGCACGCCCAGCATGACCACCATGCCGGCGGAGCCCACGAGCAGCAGCGGCTTGCGCCCGACTCGGTCGACCAGCGAGATCGCGACCACCGTGAAGGCCACGTTGACGCCCGTGGTGATGAGCGAGGTCTGGAAGGCCTGGTCCTCGGTGAAGCCCACCGACTCCCAGATGGTGTTGGAGTAGTAGAAGACCGCGTTGATGCCCACGAACTGCTGGAAGGCGCTCAGCAGGATGCCGATCCACACGATGGGCATGAGGCCGAACCGGTGACCGCGGAGGTCCTTCATCGAGGATCGGTGCTCGCCGCTCATCGACTGCTTGATGTCGCGGATGCGATCAGCGGTGTCGACCGTGTAGATCTGCGCCAGGACCTTCGCGGCCTCCTCGTCCTCGCCGTTCTGGAGCAGGTAGCGGGGCGACTCGGGCAGGCGAAGCGCCAGCAGGCCGTAGATGAGGGCCGGGATGGTCATCGACAGGAACATCCACTGCCAGGCAGGCAGGCCGAGCAGCCAGGGCGAGGTCGCGCTGCCGCCGGCAGCGTTGAGGATGAGGAAGTTCGTCAGGCCGGTGGCGAAGATGCCGATGACGATCGCGAACTGCTGTAGCGATGCCATGCGCCCGCGCAGCGGGGCAGGGGCGATCTCAGCGATGTACATGGGCGCCATGACCGAGGCCACGCCGATGCCCGCACCGCCGATGAGGCGCCAGATGGCCAGGTCCCAGGGGCTGAACGGGAAGGCCTGGCCGATGGCCGCGAGCATGAACATCAGCGCAGCCATCATCATCACCGGCTGGCGCCCGTAGCGGTCGGCGAAGTAGCCGGCGAACCACGCGCCGATGGCCGAGCCGATGAGCGCGATCGACACGAGGAAGCCGAGCTGGAAGTCCGACAGCTGGAAGGTCGACTTGATGGCGCTGGCCGCGCCGTTGATCACCGCGGAGTCGTATCCGAACAGGAAGCCGCCCAGTGCTGCGGTCGTGGCCAGGCCGACGACACGGCCGGTGCGGTAGTCCTTGGTCATGCGAGCTCCCCTGATGGCGGTGCCCGAAGTAAACCAGCCGGGCACCCCCGACGGCGTCAGGTTCGGTCAGGTGCCGCAGTGATCGCGTACGAGATCACTGCCGTCGCTCCGGCGACCACTGCGACGGAAGGCCAGGCCCCGATCTGCTTGGCCAGCGGGTGCGAGCCGATGAACGCCGCGGCGAAGACGGCCTCGCTCACGAGCGTGGGCACGGCGCCCGCCTGACGCCACCAGAGCACGCCGCAGGTCGCCGCTCCCGCGAGCAGCACCGCTCCGCCGAGTGGGCGGTTGCCGGTGGCCTGGGCGACCCCGAAGCCGACGGCGAGGGTGGATCCGGCAAGGACGGAGGTCAGCAGTCGCATCCACGAACCGTATCCCGGATGAATCCGAAACATTGACCCCCAATAATGACCCGGTGACGTCGACGCCCATCACCCGATCCGGGCATGTGATCGTCTTCGGCGTCGAGGGCGTGGCCCGTCGCATCATCCGCCAGCTCCTCAACGCCGGTCAGGACATCGTCGTCGTCGATCCCAGTGCGACCGCCCAGGAGCTCGCCGACCTGCAGCGCTGGGGGGTGGACTACTTCGAGGGCTCGGGCCAGCGCGAGAACACCCTGCGCGACCTGTCCCTGGCGACCGCCACAGCTGCGCTGTGCGTCAACGACGACGACCTGCGCAACATCGAGATCGCCCTGCTCGTGCGCGAGTTCGCCCCCGACCTGCGCATCGTCATCTATGCGGCCAACGCCGCGGTCGGCCGAGCCATGGAGCACATCGCCAAGCCGGGCGCGGTGCTCGACGTCGCCCAGCTCGCCTCCGGCTCCTTCCTGGAGACCATGGTCCAGCGCAGCACGCATGCGATCGAGTTCGCCGGTGAGACCTTCATCGTGGCCACGTTCCGCAATGAGGCCAAGGGCCGGCTGCGCTCCGTCTGGCGCGATCTGGCGCCGATCGCCGTGCAGCCCGCGGGTTCGCGTGATGTCCTGCCCTGTCCCGGCCGCGACCTCGAGGCCGGTCGCGGCGACCTCGTCACCCTCATCGGCACCGCCGACGACTACCAGGAGCTCGGCGTCACGCTGCCCCGCGAGCGAGCGGCCGCCCTCGAGGGCGGATTCCGGCGCTCGCTGCGGCGGACCTTCGCCGCGTTCTCCGACGCCGTCGACCGCCCGTTCCGCATCGCGCTCGGCGTGCTGATCGCGCTCGGCGTGTTCTCCGTCGCCGTCCTGACCTTCGGCTACGAGGAGCCCGATGGCACGCAGATGAGCCCCTTCGACGCGATCTACTTCACGTCCGAGACGATCGCCACGGTCGGCTTCGGCGACTTCTACTTCCGCGACCAGCAGCCATGGCTGCGCATGTGGGCCGTGGTCCTGATCCTCATGGGCGCCACGCTGGTCGCGGTCACCACCGCCCTGCTCACCAATGCGCTCGTCTCACGCCGCCTCGCGCAGTCCCTGGGCCGCCAGCGTCTCACCGAGATGCGCGACCACATGGTCGTGATCGGACTCGGCTCGGTCGGCATCAAGGTGGTCACCGATCTCCAGTCCGCCGGCTACCAGGTCGCCGTCATCGACCGCAGCGAGAGCAACAAGTACATCCCGCAGGTGCGCGCGGCCGGGATCCCCATCGTGTTCGGCGATGCGACCCTGCCCGAGACCCTGTCCGCAGTGGGCGTCGATCGCGCGGCCGGCGTGGCGGTGCTCACCAGTGACGACCTCATCAACATCGAGACGGGCCTGGCCGTGCGTGACGCCACGAGCCCGCGCACGGTGCCCATCGCCCTGCGACTCTTCGAGCGCGACCTGGCCCGGGTGGTGGGACGATCGCTCGACGTCGGCACCGCACGGTCGACCGCCGAGCTCGCTGCACCGTGGTTCGTCGGTGCAGCCCTGGGCCTGGAGATCCTGGGCACGTTCTACGTGGGGCCCACGCTGTTCCTGGCCGCGTCGATGACCGTGCGCGCCGGCAGCGGGCTCGACGGGCTGGCGATGCGCGACCTCGCCGGACAGGCGCGCGTCATCGCGATCCATCGCTCGAACGAGTCAGGGCGCCTCGAGCACCCCCCGCGGCGCGATGCGGCCTTCGCCGCCGGGGACACCGCCTACCTCATCGGCCAGTACCAGGCACTCATGGACGTGCTGCAGAAGTCGTGGTGACGCGCACTCACTCGGCCAGCAGCTGATCGATCAGCTGCGAGAGCACCGGCTCCTTGACTGCGCCGATGATGCGGACAGCGATGTTGCCGTCGCGGTCGATGATGAGCGTGGTGGGCAGAGCCTCAGGCGGGACCCCCGGGAGCTGCGCCAGCTTCTTCCCGGTGGTGTCGATGATGCTCGGGTAGTCGACCCCGTAGGTGCTGGTGAACTCGCGTGCCGAGGCATCCTGGTCGGAAACATCGAGGCCGACAAAGGCCACGCCCCTGGATGCGTACTTGCGTGCGGCGGCCACCAGGGTCGGCGCCTCGTCATTGCAGGGCAGGCACCACGACGCCCAGTTGTTGAGCACCACGACCTTGCCGCGGTAGTCGGCGAGCGACACGGTCGGGCCGGTGAGCGTCGGACCGGAGATGTCAGGTGCGGCGATCCGGTCGAAGGTGGAGTACTCGGTGACCCCGACCTCCTCGGAGACGACCGTGCCCACCGGCGCGCGACCGCAGCCGGTGCTGATGACGGCGACGCAGGCGACCGCGAGCACAAGACGCTTCACCGCGCCATTGTCCCCTGCGCCCGCTCCTCGGCGATCTCGCGGTCGATCCGGCGGCCGGCCCGCTCCTCGCTCGCGAACCACTCGACCGCGGCCACCATCATCCAGGCCGAGTCCACGACCATGACCAGGGCCCACATGAGCGCACCGGAGAGCTGCTGGTCCGACATCGGCTCGAGGCCGAAGGGCCTGGGACTGTCGAACGCCGGGTAGAGGATCACCGGTGCGAAGTAGATGACGGCGCCGGTGATCGCCTCCGGGATCATCATCAGGCCCAGCGACAGCAGCCGGATTCCGTGGGGAGGCCGGCGCGGCTGCAGGTTGGCGCCGATGAGCGGGAAGTAGAAGAGGAAGGCCGCTGCAAGGTAGACGGGCTGCTCCAGGAAGTAGTCGGCATCGTGGTGCTCCAGCGCCCAGTTGTAGAAGCCGGTGAAGTGCATGCCGATGAGGACGCCTGCGAACAGCAGCCAGGTGAACAGCGGATCCGTGAGCAGGCGGACCGCACGCGAGCGCAGGATCGGCACCACCCAGCGGCGACGCGCTGCCCCGCTGCTCGCGGCGAAGGCGAGGGTCACGGGCGCACCCAGCACCAGGAGGGGTGCAGCCGCCATCATCACGACGAGGTGCTGGGTCATGTGCGCCCAGAAGAAGGTGTGCGACCACGCGGACACCGGGCCGAGATAGACGAGCGCGAGCAGTGCGAGCCCACTGAACCAGCAGGTCGTGGCGAGCGCGTTCCAGCGATCGTGTCGGTTCACTCGTCGGACTGCCCAGCCGTACACCAGCCCGGCAAGGACGAGGTTGGTGATGATGAACAGGTCGAAGGTCCACAGCCCCAGGAACTCCTGCAGTGAAGACCGCACAGAATTCTCCTTCGCTGGGGTGGAATTGCGTCACCGACGAGTCCGGCAAACGATAGTCTCCGCGCAGGCGACAGCAGTCACGCTGGCACCCTGAGCGAATTGGCGAGGTGCAGTGAAGAGGTTCCTGTTCACCCTGCTCACCGTGGCGATCGGTGTCGTCATCGTCGCCGGCTCGGTGTGGCTGCTCATGGACCGGCAGGCCCAGCCGCCGGTGCTCGCCGCCAAGGTCGTCGGCACCGCGAGCACGCCGCAGGGCCAGCTGCCGCATGCGACCCTCGACCTGTCGATCTACCCGCAGAGCTCAGCGTCGGTCCCGGGGCCCGACACGGGCGTCAACGACATCATCGACAAGTTCGGGTGGCCCTTCTACTCGCCGTCGACCTCACTGCAGCTGCCGGCCCACTCGCTGGTGACCGTGACCGTGCACCAGTACGACGGGGCGACCACCGTCTGGAACCCGTACTTCGCCAAGGTCCACGGCACCGTGGGCAACACCGCCACCTACAACGGCCAGGACAAGGACGGCATCGCCCCCGCCGAGGTGGCCCACACCTTCACCATCCATCAGTACCCGCAGTCGACGCAGCCGTACTTCTTCGTGAGCGTGCCGATGCTCGCGGTCGGCAACAACGCCAAGAACGAGGCCAACGGCTATCCCAAGGCGCAGGTCGTCGAGTTCTCCTTCATCACTGGGGCACCTGGCGAGTACATCTGGAACTGCGAGGACCCCTGCGGCAGCGGCTACGTCGACTTCGGCGCTGTCATGAGTGAACGAGGCTGGATGAGCGGAACGGTCACGGTGGTCTGATGTCGATCGATAGCGATGCCCCAGTGGACCAGCCCGAGATCCCCACGAACCGCCCCGAGCCGACGCACCGGCTCAAGGAATGGCTCTCGCGCCCCTATGTGAAGCGCATCCTCATCATCTTCATCGTCCTCAACATCCTCATCATCCCGATCGCCTGGCTCGTCGTGCACTTCATGGAGCTCTCGGGCGGCCCTGCATCATCGATCATGGTCGAGCTCGAGAAGACCGTCTTCGTCTTCACCATCGTCTCGGCCCCGCTCATGGCGATCACCGCGTCGATCCTCATCTACAGCCTCCTGGGCTGGGGCCGGGTCACCGGCGAGGAGCCGCCGATGCAGGAGTCCCCGGCGATCCGCACCAACGGCATCGCCGTGGTGGCCTGGGCCGCTGCGACCAGCCTGCTCGCCGCCTTCCTCGTGATCTGGGGGCTGGTCGAGCTGGCGACGATCACCTCCTACGCCTACGGCTCGACGCCGGCCAACCAGCAGCCCAATGCCACGAAGCCCATCGACATCAACGTCACTGCACAGCAGTGGCTGTGGACCTTCGAGTACCCCGATGACGGCAAGGTCCAGAGCGACATCCTGGTGGTGCCGATCAACACGCCCCTCTACTTCAACGTCACCTCCAAGGACGTCGTGCACAACTTCTGGGTGGTCGAGCTGGGCGTCAAGATCGACGCCAATCCCGGTGCCATCACGAACACCGGCGTCACGCCCGACAAGCTCGGCACCTTCAACATCCGCTGTGCGGAGCTGTGCGGCCTCCATCACGCCTACATGGAGACCAAGATCGAAGTGGTGACCCAGGAGCAGTTCGACTCGTGGCTTCGCGAGCGCGGCGGGAAGAGGACCGTATGAGCCAGACCGCCGTCATCCACGAGCAGCAGGCCGTGCCCCAGCCGCGCCAGCACGGCAAGCCGGGCGGCTTCCTGCACCACGCCAACGTCTTCACCGGCCTGATCGGCGGCGTCGGCCTGTCCGTCATCACCTACGTGGTCGGCTCCAGGCTCGTGCCGTGGGGCACCCAGAACGCCGACTTCGAGCAGGTCGGCCTCAATGCCCTCGTGTTCGCGACCCTGTCGGCCTGGGTCATCGGCTTCATGGTGGGCATCGGCGCCTTCGCCGGGCCCATCCGCTGGATGCTCGGCCACGACCTCACGCATGATGACGCCGAGTACATGGCCGGCAAGGGCCAGGGGCGCATGAAGTACTGGAAGTACACGACCGACCACAAGGTCGTCGGCATCCAGTACCTCATCATGGCGCTGGTGCTGTTCGCCCTGGGCGGCTTCTTCGCGATGCTCATCCGCACCGAGCTCGGCGCCACCTGGAAGGAGGTCTTCGACCCCAACTTCTACAACTCGCTGATCGGCACGCACGGCATCGTGATGATCATCGCGATGATCATCGTGGTGGCCGGTCCGCTCGGCAACTTCATCATGCCGCTCATGATCGGCGCGCGCGACATGGCCTTCCCACGGTTGAACGCCCTGAGCTTCTGGCTCCTGTTCGCCGCCGTCCCGCCCCTGGCCATCAACCTGCTCCTCGGCGGCATCCGCGACGGCTGGACCGTCTACCAGCCCCTGGCCACGCAGGCCCCGATCGGAATGCTCGGCTACCAGGTCTGCATCATCACCTTCGCCGTCTCCACCGGAATCGCGGGCGTCAACCTCATCACGACGATCGTCACCATGCGGGCCCGCGGCATGACCTGGAACCGCGTGCCGATCTTCGTGATCGGCACCCTTGCCGCAGCCATCATGGGCCTGGTCTGGTTCCCGATGTTCCAGTACTCGCAGATCCTCGCGGCGAGCGACCGCATCCTGAACACCTCGTTCTTCATCCCGCAGGGCGGCGGCAGCGTCTGGCTCTACGAGAACCTGTTCTGGCTGCTGGGGCACCCGGAGGTCTACGTCATCGTCATCCCGGTGACGGCAGCACTGCTCGAGCTCATGACCGTGTTCCTGCGCAAACCGCTCTTCTCGTATCGCATGGCGATCGCCGGGTTCGCGGGTGTCGTCGGCATCAGTGCCGTCGTCTGGGTGCACCACATGTACATGACCGGATTCGCACCGTCGGCCGGGTATCCCTTCATGCTGTCCACCGAGCTGATCTCGATCCCGTTCGGCTTCCTGGTGCTGGTGATGCTGGGAACGATCTGGCGCGGCAAGGTCTGGACGCGGCTGCCGATGATGGCCGTCTACGCCATGATCTGGTGCAAGATCGTCGGCGGCATCACCGGTGTCTATCTCTCCGACGTGCCGGTCGACCAGTACATGCACGGCAGCATGTTCGTCGTCGCGCACTTCCACTACATGCTCATGGGCGCCGGGCTCTTCGGCGCCATGGGTGCGATCGTCTACTGGTTCCCGAAGATAACCGGCCGCATGTTCGACGAGCGCATCGGCTCG
>JAQTXL010000163.1 GCA_028688835.1 Candidatus Nanopelagicales bacterium
CTCGTCGAGCGACTGGGCACGCTGGCCTACCTGGTCGGGGCCACCATGCAGAACACCGCGAACCCCACGGTGCTGGATGCCGGCTACAAGGCCAATGTCATCCCCAGTGACGCCTACGCCCAGATCGACTGCCGCTATCTGCCGGGGCAGGCCGAGGAGCTCGAGGCGACGATCCGCGAGCTTGCCGGCGACCTCGTGACGGTCGAGGTCATGACCCAGGGACCAGCCGTTGAGGCGCCTTTGGACACCGACCTCTTCGCACTCATGGGCCGGGCGCTGCAGGCCGAGGACGCCAAGGCTCGTGCCGTGCCGTACATGATCTCCGGCGGCACCGATGCCAAGGCCTTCGCGGGGCTCGACATCGAGTGCTACGGCTTCTCGCCCCTGCAGATGCCCCCGGAGGTCGACTACTGGCGCCTGTTCCACGGTGTCGACGAGCGGGTGCCGATCGACGGGCTCGAGTTCGGCGTGCGCGTGCTCGATCGCTTCCTGCGGGAGTGCTGACGCGTCAGTCAGTGCGCGTGACGCGGTAGACGCGTCTGCGCAGGGTCACCGCACGACGACCGTCGGGGTACACACGTGAGGTGGCCAGTTCCCATCGCCCGGTGTCCGCGGCACCGGTGAGCAGCTGTCGTGCGGCCTCGCGCGAGGTGCCGCGCGGGAGTGCGATGTCCTGGTACTCCCACGACGGGATCGAGGTCAGCATCGCCATCTGCAGCACCTACCTCCGCTGCGCCCAGCCGGCTTCGGGATAGCTGGCGTACGGCGCCGAGACCTCGTCGAGTGCCCTGGAGATCTCGTCGGGCAGTTCGAGCTCGTCGCTGGCCAGGGCCGCGAGCAGCTGGCTCGTCGTGCGGGCCCCGAGGATCGGAGCCACGACCCCGGGTCGCTCGCGCAGCCAGGCCAGGGCGACCTCGGTCGGTGACGAGCCAAGGCCGTCAGCGGCGGTCGCCACCGCATCGACGATGCGCCGGCCGCGCTCGTCGAGGTAGGTCTGGATCCAGCCTGCACTGTCGGCGTTGCCCCCGCGCGAATCTGCAGGCGTGCCGTGGCGGTACTTGCCGGTGAGCACACCGCGTCCCAGGGGCGACCACGGAAGGATGCCCAGCCCCAGGGCCTGGGCTGCGGGCACGATCTCGCGCTCGATGCCGCGCTCGAGCAGGGAGTACTCCATCTGGGCGGTCACGATCGGCGCGCGGCCCGGGACCGCCCGCTGCCAGGTGGCCGCCCGAGATGTCTGCCAGCCGCTGTAGTTGCTGATGCCGACGTAGCGGACCTTGCCTGACTGCACTGCCGCATCGCACGCGGCCAGGGTCTCCTCGAAGGGGGTGAGGGGGTCGTACGCGTGCAGCTGCCACAGGTCGATGACATCGGTGCGCAGGCGACGCAGCGAGGTCTCGAGGGAGCGCATGATGTGATGCCGCGAGGCATCGAAGCGTCGCTCGCCCTCGGGGCGGCTGACGGCCTTGGTCGCGATGACGACCTGGTCGCGGATGCCGAACTCCTCGATGAGCTCACCCAGGAGCTGCTCGGACACGCCATCGACATAGACGTCTGCGGTGTCGATGAGCGTGCCGCCCGCGTCGATGAACAGCGCGAGCTGATCGCGCGCCTCGTACTCATCGGTGCCGCGTCCCCAGGTCATCGTGCCCAGGCCGAGGCGCCCGACCCACAGGCCGGATCGTCCGAGCGGTCGCTGCTGCATGGCGCAACGCTATCCGCGAGCACGAGGAGCGGGGTTTAGGCTCGCGGGCAGGTCGTGGGAGAGGGAGCATCGTGAAGCTGGGTCTGCATCTGGGCTACTGGGGTGCCGGCAATGATGCGCAGAACATCGTGCTGGCGCAGGAGGCAGACCGGCTGGGCTACGACATCGTCTGGACGTCGGAGGCCTATGGCTCGGATGCCGCCACCTGTGCCGCCTGGGTCGCGGCCCACACCACGCGCATCGACATCGGAACCGGGGTGTTCCAGATCCCGGGCCGCACTCCCGCCAACACCGCCATGACCGCTGCGACCCTCGACACCCTCTCGGGCGGCAGGTTCCGGCTCGGGCTGGGACTGTCGGGCCCGCAGGTGTCCGAGGGCTGGCACGGCGTCAGGTTCGACCGGCCGCTGCGCCGCACCCGTGAGTACGTGGAGATCGTGCGCAAGGCGCTTGCGCGTGAGCGACTCGAGTACCACGGGGAGTGCTTCGAGCTGCCACTGCCCGACGGACCGGGCAAGGCCCTGACCCTCACCATCCACCCGGTGCGCGAGCACATCCCGATCTATCTGGCGGGCATCGGCCCGCAGTCCCTGGACCTCGTCGGCGAGATCGCCGACGGCTGGATGGCCGTGCACTTCTCGCCGGCGCATGCCGACGAGACCCTGGGCCGCGTGCGACGATCGCGCGAGGCGTCAGGCCAGTCGATGGAGGGCTTCGAGGTCATCACGACGACCTCGGTGGTCTTCGGCGACGACCTCGAGGCGTGCGCCGACCAGCTGCGCCCGGGGGCGGCGCTCTACATCGGCGGCATGGGCAGCCGCGAGAAGAACTTCTACAACCAGAACGTCCGTCGCATGGGCTATGAGCAGGAGGCGCAGGAGATCCAGGACCGCTACCTCGCGCGTGACTACGCGGGCGCCCAGGCGGCGCTGCCGTTCTCGCTGCTCGACGACGTGTCGCTCATCGGGCCCCCTGCACGCGTCGCGGATCGCCTCCAGGCCTTCGCCGAGGCGGGGGTCACGAACCTGACGTTCAGTGCCATCGGTGACACCATCGAGCAGCGACTCGCCAGCGTGCGCACCATGGCCGAGGTGCTCGACCTGTCAGGCTGTGCCTCATGAGCTGGTTCGAGGCGATCGTGCTGGGCCTGGTGCAGGGACTCACGGAGTTCATCCCGGTCTCATCGACCGCGCATGTGCTGATCGTGTCCCAGTTCTTCGGCTGGGGCGATCCCGGTGCGGCGTTCTCTGCCGTCACGCAGATCGGAACCGAGCTCGCAGTGATCGTGTACTTCCGCAATGACATCGCGCGCATCATCAGCACGTGGTTCAGGTCGCTGCGCGACGCCTCGCTGCGCTCGCACATGGACGCGCGCATGGGCTGGTACGTCATCATCGGCTCCCTCCCGATCCTGGTGCTGGGGCTGGCCTTCTCGAACCAGATCGAGACCGTCGCGCGCAACCTGTGGCTCGTGTCGGCCATGCTCATCGTGTTCGGCATCGTGCTGGGCGTCGCAGACGCCCTCGGCTCGCGCGAGCGCGATCTCGCCGAGCTCACCACGCGCGACGGCGTCCTCTTCGGCCTGGGTCAGGCGCTGGCACTGATCCCCGGTGTCTCGCGATCGGGCGCGACGATCTCGACCGGGCTCATCCTGGGGTACACGCGGGAGTCCGCGGCCCGCTACTCGTTCCTGCTCGCCATCCCGGCGGTGCTGGCCTCGGGCTTCTATGAGATGACGAAGATCGGCGGCGACTCGACCACTGCCTGGGGGCCGACCCTGCTCGCGACCGCGATCGCCTTCTTCGTGGGCATCGCCGTCATCGCCTGGCTGCTGCGCTACCTCGTCACGCACACGTTCAAGGTGTTCGTGCTCTACCGCATCGTGCTGGGCGGGATCGTCATGCTGCTGCTCGCCTCCGGCATCATCACCTCCGGCTAGAGCCAGCCGCTGCGCCTGAACGCCCGGTAGATGAGGCCGCAGGCCGTCAGCATCACGCCGAAGACGATGAAGTAGCCGTACTCGTAGTGCAGCTCGGGCATGTTGTCGAAGTTCATGCCGTAGATGCCGGCGATCATCGTCGGCACGGCCGCGATCGCGACCCAGGCGGAGATCTTGCGCATGTCCTTGTTCTGCTGCAGGTCCTGCAGCGACGTCGAGGCCATGAGCATCGTCATGAGCAGGTTGTCGGCACCCTCGACGGCGTCGTGCACGCGCAGCACATGCTCGCCGATGTCGCGGAAGTAGTCGCGCAGGTACTCGGGGATCCACAGGATGGACTCCTCGACCAGGTCGTGCGCAACCTGCACCAGGGGGCCGACAGCGCGGCGGATCTCGATGTTCTCGCGCTTGAGGCGGTAGATGCGGTCGGCGTTGTC